>CAKQQG010000005.1 GCA_934270705.1 uncultured Oxalobacter sp.
GCAATACACGCCCCATCAAATCGACAGGCCATGTTTCCAGCGCCTCGCTCATCAGGGTATGGTTGGTATAGGAAAAAATCCGCTGCGCCAGCGACCATGCCTGCGCCCATGGAATCCCATGGACATCGACCAGCAGACGGATCAGTTCCGGTATGGCCAGAACCGGATGCGTATCATTGAGGTGGATCGAAATCTTGTCGGCCAGATCATCGAAACTCGGGTTGTTGAGCTGATGCCGCCGGATCAGATCCTGAAGGCTGGCGGATACGAAAAAGTATTCCTGCATGAGACGCAATTCGCGTCCCAGCGGTGTGGAATCATCCGGATACAGCACGCGCGTCACGTTCTCCGACATATTCTTCGCTTCCACCGCACCGGCATAATTACCTTTATTGAATGCAGACAGATTGATTTCGGAAGTCGCCTTGGCAGACCACAAACGCAATGTCGTCGCACATTCGGTACCATAACCCGGAATGATCGTATCATAGGCCATCGCCAGCACGCTGTGCGTATCGACCCAGCGCGCACGACCGCTTGACTGGTCGATATGACCGCCATAACGGACATGATACTGGAGTTCCGGGCGTGGAAATTCCCAGGGGTTGCCACGTGTCAGCAGCCAGTAATCCGGCGTTTCAACCTGATAGCCATCCACGATTTCCTGCTTGAACATGCCGTATTCATACCGGATGCCATAACCGATATTGGCGATATTCAATGTCGCCATCGAATCCAGATAACAGGCTGCCAACCGTCCCAGACCGCCGTTTCCCAGTGCGGCATCCGGTTCATAATTGATGATTTCTTCCATATCGACAGCCAGATCGCGCAAGGCCTCACGCATGTCATCGGTGATATCCAGCGACTCCAGCGCATTCTGGAAAGTGCGCCCGATCAGAAATTCCATCGAAAGATAATAAACGACCTTGGCATTTTGCTCGTAGTAGGCCGTATTCGATTTCAGCCAGCGTTCAACCAGCCGGTTGCGCACAGCCAGCTCGGCAGCCAACAACCAGTCCCCGCGTGTCGCCGTCAACGGAATCTTTCCTGAACGGTAACGCAGATTGTTTGAAATGGAACGCTTGAGCGCTTCCACATCACTGGCGAGATAACCTTCCTGTTTCGGTTTATCCAGACTCATTTCCGTTCTCCTTGAAAAGGGGAAAAATTTCTTTGAACGGCATCCGACTCTTCCTGAAAAATCATGAAAAATCAGTGTGATACGCCGACCGTTTGTGTAGCTGCAACTCCGCACATTATCAGGCAATATAACCGTTCACCATGCTTTTTGGCAAGTCATGCATCACCACGATCGTTTCACACATGACAAAACACAGCTTCCCGCCGTTTCCAGCGGACAATCAGGCGACGACGCGAATCAGCTGGTACAACGCCACATACTGCGCAGCCGGGTTTTCCCAACCGAAAGACAACTTCATACCCCGCTTCTGAACTTTTTTCCAGTGCGTCTGCTTGCCGAACAAGGCAAAAGCCCTGTGAACTGCCGATTCGAAAGACGGGTAGTCGAAATGATCGAAACAGAAACCGGTGGCACGGTCTTCCGCCAGATTTTCCAGCGAGCAATCGACAACCGTATCGGCCAGCCCGCCGACACGATGCACCAGCGGCAGGGTGCCATACAAGGATCCGTACATCTGGACCAGACCGCATGGTTCATAACGCGATGGCACCATCACGACATCACTGCCCGCAAAAACCCGGTGCGCCCTGTCTTCGTCGTAGCCGATACGTACCGCGACCTGCCCCGGAAAAGTCCGTTCGAAATGCAGGAACGCATCTTCCAGCCAGTGCTCGCCATTGCCCATGACCACCACCTGACCACCGTTGCCAACAATGGTATTGATACCCTCGACGACCAGATGCAAGCCTTTTTGCGCTGCGAAACGGCTGACGACACAAAAAACCGGTTTGTCGTTCTGTGCGGTCAATCCCATTTCCTTTTGCAACGCCAGACGACATTTTTTTTTGCCCGTCATGGCCCGCACATGGTAATTCGCCTCGATACGCTTGTCGGTACGCGGGTTCCATGTGCCGGTATCGACACCATTGAGAATGCCGACCAGATCGGCCTCACGCTGTTGCACCACGCCCCCCAGCCCGCATGATTGTTCGCCATACCGTATTTCTCTGGCATAGGTCGGACTGACCGTCGTCACCTTGTCGGCATAATAGAAACCGGACTTGAGAAAGGAAACCTGTCCGTAAAATTCGATACCGTCGGCATTGAACATTGAAAACGGCAAATCCAGCTCACTGAACATATACGCCGGGAAGTTGCCCTGATAGGCCATGTTGTGCACGGTAAAAACCGTCCCGACGGTACGTTTTCCGGTATGCCATTCCAGCGCCTTGATATAGGCGAACACCAGACCGGCATGCCAGTCGTGACCATGCACGATATCCGGTTTCCAGAAATAATCGAAGCCTTCCACCAGTCGTGCCGCGCACCAGCCCAGCAAAGCGAAGCGGAGATGGTTGTCATGGTAAGGCTGTCCGTCCCTGTCGTTATACGGATTGCCCGGGCGATCATACAGATCGGGCGCATCGACATAATAGACTGGTACACCGGTGCCAGGCATTTTCCCGTACATGAGCCTGATCTTGCGTGCGCCGAAACGCGCGGGCAGCTCCGTGACAAGATGCTGATCCTGTATGCCATGGACAAAAGCCGGGAAGCCCGGCACCAGCATGCGGACTTCACACCCCTGCTTTTCCAGTGCGGGCGGCAGCGCCGCCGTCACGTCGGCCAGTCCGCCGGTTTTTAGCAACGGAAAAACTTCGGCACAAACATGCAGCACGCGCAGCGCAGATGAATTCTGGCTCACTTATTCAACCTTCGGTATATGCTCAAAATTGTACAAACGCGCAAACATTTCCTGTGTGACCAGCACGACGCCGTTCGGACTGCGGTAAAAACGTTGCGCATCCAGCTCCGGATCCTCGCCGATAATCGTCCCTTCGGGAATACGGCATCCACGGTCGATCACCACCTTTTTCAGACGCGACCCCTGCCCGATCTCGCAATCGGGCAACACGACGACCTGATCGAGATTGCAAAACGCCTGAACCCTCACTTTAGAGAACAAAATGGTATTGGACATTTTGGAACCGCAAATGATACACCCGCCTGAAACCATCGTATTGGAAATCACGCCATCCATACCGTGCGGATCAGGCACGAATTTCGCCGGCGGTTCCTGTTCCTGATAGGTCCAGATAGGCCAATCCTCATCATAGATATTGAGCTGCGGCATATTGGATGTCAGATCGAGATTGGTGGACCAGAACGAATCGACGGTTCCGACATCCCGCCAGTAAGGCGGCACGAACTGGGCGGATGGAACGCACGACATGCTGAAATAGTGCGCCATCGCATTACCCTGCCCCACCACTTTCGGAATGATGTCCTTGCCGAAATCATGCGATGATGAATTGTCGGCACAATCCTCGTCAAGCAACCGGTACAGATAATCCGCATTGAATACATAAATTCCCATGCTGGCCAATGCCTTGTCGGGCCGATCGGGAATACCCGGCGGATCGGCAGGCTTTTCCAGAAAACGGGTGATCCGACGATTTTCATCCACATCCATGACACCGAAACCTGTCGCATCCATGCGCGGCACTTCGATACAGGCCACCGTACAGGGTGACTTCCGCTCCACATGATCGAGCAGAAGCAATGAATAATCCATCTTGTAAATATGGTCGCCGGCCAGCACGAGAATATATTCAGGCCCGTAGGAACGCAGAATCCCCTTGTTCTGTGCCACGGCATCGGCCGTACCGCGATACCACAAACCTTCTTCCATCTGCTGTCCTGCCGGCATCAGATCGATGAATTCGTTTTGTTCACCACGCAGGAAACTCCAGCCTCGCTGCAAATGTCGTATCAGGGAATGCGGACGATATTGCGTAATGACACCGACACGCCGAATACCGGAATTGATACAGTTCGACAGCGCGAAATCGATGATCCGGAACTTGCCTCCGAAATAAACCGCCGGTTTCGCACGATTATCGGTCAGCTGGTGCAACCGCGTTCCGCGTCCTCCAGCCAGAACAAGTGCGATGGTACGCTTTGGAAGCTGGCTGGCAACCAGCATTTTATCCTCGACAAACTTCATTCAGTCTCTCCCCCCGAACGAATATTTTTACATTGACCCGACAACCTTTCCCTATTCTTCCAATTTAACATACATTCATGCCTGTATGTCGGACCGGATTGTCCCGATCATTCCACGGACACCCGATTCGCTCCTTGCCCATACCGTTTCCAGTCGACAAACGCTCCACCATACCGTGGAGATTTCGTATTCAGGTCACGACCGTCGGCTCCGTCATACCGGTGAAGCCGGCAATATCGGCCACTTCCGCAGCGATTGCGACAAGTCCTCCCAATGCATCCTGCACATCCATATCCAGCCGGTCTTTCTCATACCTGTCGAAATAAACCCGCAACGTCGCCCCCACGGTTCCGGTTCCTGACAGACGGAATACGATACGGGAACCGTCCGTGAAGAAGATCCGGATACCCTGCCGCCCGGAAACCGATCCATCGACCGGATCGGTATAGGAAAATTCGTCGGCTTTTTCCACCTTGAGGGAACCGAAGACCTTGCCGGACAAGCCCGAGAGCTGCGCGCGCAGATGATCCATCAGCGCGGCGGCACGCTTGCTGTCGATACTGACATAATCGTGACGCGAATAATAATTGCGGCCATATTTCCGCCAGTGCTCATGAACGATTTCACCGACTGTCTTGCCGGTCACCGCCAACAGGTTCAGCCAGAACAGAATCGCCCAGATACCGTCTTTTTCACGGATATGGTTTGAGCTGGTACCGTAACTTTCTTCACCGCACAACGTAATCTTGCCGTCATCGAGCAAATCGCCGAAAAATTTCCAGCCTGTCGGCGTTTCATAGCAGGCGATTCCCAACGCCGCCGCGACCCTGTCGGCCGCCGTCGATGTCGGCATGGAACGCGCAATGCCGACGATACCGGCTGAATATCCCGGAACGGCCATGGCATTGGCCGCCAGTATCGCCAGACTGTCCGATGGCGTCACGGCGATATGCCGTCCAACAATCATGTTGCGGTCGCCGTCGCCATCCGTCGCAGCCCCCATATCTGCGCCTTCAGGACCGTTCATGAACGTGATCAGTTCCCTTGCGTTGACAGGATTGGGATCAGGATGATGTCCACCGAAATCCTCTTTCGGAACGGCGTTGATGACAGTTCCTTGCGGTGCACCCAGCATGCCTTCCACGATCTTTTTCGCGTAAGGACCGCATACGGCATGCATCGCATCGAAACGGAATGTGAAACCTTTTGCGAACAGATTCCGTATCGCACCGAAATCGAACAGGGATTGCAGAAGTTCCGCCTAATCCGCCACGGAATCGATGACTTCGACAGTCATGCCTTCCATGCTGTACAACCCGATCCGGCGCAAATCGATATCCGGTGCATCGGAAATACGGTATTGCCGGATGGTTTGCGACAGGGCATGGATGTGATTGGTCACTTTCTCCGGTGCCGGACCGCCATTGCTGATATTGAATTTGATGCCGAAATCGCCATCCGGACCGCCCGGGTTATGGCTGGCGGACAGTACTATGCCACCGAATGTCTTGTACTTCCGGATAATGCAACTGACCGCAGGTGTGGAAAGAATACCGTTTTGACCGACCATCACCTTGCCGAAGCCGTTGGCCGCTGCCATTTTCAGAATCGTCTGGATAGCGACCGCGTTGAAAAAACGCCCGTCCCCCCCCAGAACCAGCGTCTTCCCTCTGAAACCTTCCTGTGAATCGAAAACAGACTGGACGAAATTTTCCAGATAATGCGGCTGCCGGAAAACGGATACCGTTTTTCGCAGTCCTGACGTCCCCGGATTCTGGCCTTCATAAGGCGTCGTACTCACGGTCTGGATTGACATGCATGCTCCCGTAAATGGTTAAACGATTTGCCACCGGATACTGCGACGTCTGCCCGCTTCCGTCAGACAGGCGCGTCTTTCATCTTATCAAGATTGTCACGGTACCGCCACTATCATGGTATTCCCCTGTAACAGAACCTGAAATTCGAGATTCGCTCCGTTTTCAAAAGAACCGCTACTGTCCGACAATACTTTCCATCGACCGGGCGGCAAACGGAAAATGACCGGCAAAATCGCGGCATTGAGCATTATCAGGCATGGGCGTGAAGAATCGCCGGCACGCATCATCATCCCCAGACTGAACATCCGTTTGTTGCTCCAGAAACTGCCCAGCTTGTCCCCACCGTTTGGCGAAAGCCAGCGAATGCCTGCATCCGGCACTGCGAAATCCGCATTTTCCGGAGAAAACCAGCGGTTTTGCCCAAGCGCGGGATGCGTCTTGCGCAAGGTGATCAGATTCGCCACGAAATCCTGCAAGGCCGTATCCGCATCTTTCCAGTTCAGCCATGTCAACTCGTTATCCTGGCAATACGGATTGTTGTTGCCATGTTGTGTCTGGCCGAATTCGTCACCTGCCACCAGCATCGGCGTTCCTTGGGAAAGCAACAGCGTCGTCAGCAGGGAACGGCGCAACCGGTTGCGTCGCAGGATCACTTCCTGCAAGGTCGCCTCGCCTTCCTCACCGCAATTCCAGCTCAGATTGTGATCGGTACCGTCCCGGTTATGTTCGCCGTTGGCTTCGTTGTGCTTGTGGTTGTAACTGACAAGGTCGCGCAGTGTGAAACCGTCATGCGATGTCACATAATTGATGCTCGCGGCAGGCAGGCGCTCGCGTGTACCGAACAAATCCTTCGAACCGGCGAAGCGTTGCGCGAATTCACTCAGCGATGGTCCCTGATGCAGCCAGAAAGCACGCATGGTATCGCGGAACCTGTCGTTCCATTCGCTCCATCCGAACGGGAAATTGCCGAGCTGGTACCCATCCGGCCCAAGATCCCATGGCTCCGCAATCAGCTTGACGCGCGAGAGCACCGGGTCGGCGGCGATCGCCCGGAAAAAACCTGCATTGATCGAATAGTCCCGTTTCTCCCGTGCCAGCGTCGGCGTCAAATCGAACCGGAAGCCATCGACATGCATTTCCCCGACCCAGTAGCGCATCGAATCCAGCACCATTTCCAGCACGACCGGATGGCCGAGATTCAGACTGTTGCCACACCCCGACCAATTTTCATACCGGGACGGATTATCCGGCTGAAGATGGTAATACATGTCGTTGCCGATTCCCTTGAAACTCAGCATCGGCCCGTCCTCGTTGCCTTCGGCCGTATGGTTGTACACCACATCCAGAATGACCTCGATACCACGGCTGTGCAATGCGCGAACCATATCCCTGAATTCGGATACCGGTGTCGTACCGGGACGCCCGGACCAATACCGGTTTTCCGGTGCGAAAAAACCGATCGGGTTATATCCCCAGTAATTGTTTTTACCGGCACGCTGAAGTCTGGCTTCATCGGCCATGGCGAAAACCGGCAACAGCTCCACCGATGTGATCCCGAGTTTCTCCAGATAATCCAGAATCGCCGGCTCGGCAAGCCCCGCATACGTTCCTCGCAACGGTTCAGGCACTTCCGGATGAAGCCTGGTAAATCCCGCAGGATGCAACTCATAAAGAATCGTCCGGCTCATCGGAATGCGGGGCAACGCATCATCCCCCCAGTCATACACCTCGTGCACCACTTTTGCCTTGAGCGCGATCGCCCCCGTATCGGCCGGAGACGCATCGGAAAACTCATCCTGTCCTTCATAACGTCCCACAACCTGACGTGCATACGGATCAAGCAACACTTTCCGGTCATTGAAACGCTGTCCGCTCCGTGGTGCATGAGTCCCCGACACACGATAGCCATACACCAGCCCGGGTTCGGCTCCACGCAAATAACCGCACCAGATACCGTTTTCCAACAAGGTCATTGGCAATTTCGCCTGCTCTTCTTTCCCCGTTTCATCGAACAGACACAATGTCACCGCCGAAGCAGAAGGCGCCACCAGTGAAAAGTTCACGCCATGTCCGTCCCAGTGCGCGCCACGCGGCAATGGTTTTCCGGGTTCCATCCTGATTTCGCCATCCAATTCCATCAGTCATCCTTTCTGATCAGCATACAGGTCGCCAGCGGAGAAGCGGTCACGACAATCGACCACGGCATCCCGTTGGACGGGACAGGCTGTGCCAGCAATTCATGATTGTGAATACCGCTGCCGCCATATATCACCGCATCGGTATTGATGATCTCACGATACCAGCCCGGCTCCGGCACACCGATACGATAGCCATAGCGCGGCACCGGTGTGAAATTGCTGATGACCACCACAAACTGCCTGTCGCCATCGCGCCGCATGAAACTGAAAACAGACTCATCCACATCGTCATGAATGATCCACTCGAATCCAGCAGGATCATAATCGAGTCTGGAGAGCGCCGGAAAATCACGGTATATCGTATTGAGATCACGAACAAGCCGCTGCACACCGGCATGCGGCGGATAACGGAGCAAATCCCAGTCCAGACTGCCGTTGGCGTTCCATTCGCGGTACTGCGCGAACTCCCCGCCCATAAACAGCAACTTCTTGCCGGGATATCCCCACATGAACCCGAAATAGGCACGCAGATTCGCAAAACGCTGCCAGTCGTCACCCGACATCTTGCCGATCAGCGAACCCTTGCAATGCACGACCTCATCATGCGACAGCGGCAAAATGAAATTTTCGGAATACGCATACATCAGGCCGAAACGCATCTTGTCATGATGGTATTTCCGATAAACGGGATCTTCCCCCATGTAAGACAACGTATCGTGCATCCAGCCCATGTTCCATTTGTAATGGAATCCAAGCCCGCCGTCCCATACCGGATGCGTCACACCCGGAAAACTGGTCGATTCTTCAGCCATCGTCACAGCTTCAGGCCGCTCGATCCCTACCGTTTCATTGAGCCTGCGCAGAAAAGCGATCGCTTCGAGATTTTCCCGCCCGCCATACTTGTTCGGGATCCACTCTCCGGGTGCGCGACTGTAATCGCGGTACAGCATGGACGCCACGGCATCGACCCGCAAGCCATCGACGCCATACCGTTCGATCCAGTACAGGGCATTGCCTACCAGATAATTGCCGACTTCGGTCCGTCCATAGTTGTAAATCACACTCCCCCAGTCCTGATGAATCCCTTCTTTCGGATCGGCATGTTCATACAACGCCGTCCCGTCAAAGCGGACAAGACCATGTGCATCTGCAGGAAAATGGGCAGGTACCCAGTCCAGAATCACACCGATACCTGCCTCGTGCGCCATCCTGACAAAATCGCGGAAATCGTCCGGTGAACCATAACGTGCCGTCGGCGCATAAATACCGGTCGATTGATACCCCCATGAATCGTCCAGCGGATGTTCATTGACTGGCATCAGTTCGATATGGGTGAATCCCAGACTCTTGACATAGGGGATCAACTGTTGCGCCAGTTCGTGGTAAGTCAGCCAGCGCCGCCCGTCATCCGGCAAGCGCCATGAACCCAGATGGACTTCGTAAATGCTGACCGGAGCATCCAGCGCATTGGCTTTTTTGCGCATATCGTCCGACGGGATGACCGGCGGCAAATGGTGCACGATGGAGGCTGTATCGGGGCGAAGCTGCGAACGGAAAGCATACGGATCGGCTTTCAGACGGATTTCACCGTCCACATCCTTGATTTCGTACTTGTACAAATCGCCCTCTGCGACATGCGGGATGAATATCTCCCAAACACCGCATTCGTAGCGATAGCGCATCATGTGACGACGCCCGTCCCAGCTGTTGAAATCACCGACGACGGATACACGCCGCGCATTCGGTGCCCAGACCGCGAAGCTGACGCCGGAAACACCGTCCATAACCACAGGATGGGCACCCAAGCGTTCATAGGGACGGTGATGGGTTCCTTCTGAAAGCAGCCAGACATCCATATCGCCCAGCACACATGCGAACCGGTAGGCATCTTCCATCACCTGCCGGTGGCTTCCCCAATCGACATCGAAGCGGTAAGGAAACGGCTCACGAAACGCCGTGATTTCCACAACAAACAAGTCCGTATCACCGAACCGCCGCATGGGAAACTCCGGCATATTCGCAGACCTGCCGACTACGGATACGGCAACGGCACCCGGCAACAAAGCCCTGACTACCAGCCTGCCGTTTTCGGCATGCATTCCCAGAACAGAAAACGGGTCATGGCAATCTCCGGAAATGACCTGTTTCAGCACCTCGTCAGGTGTTACCGCATCGTGCATCGCGCCTCCATGAAAAACCGAATGTCCGCATCGCAAGCCAATGATCGTTTTATCTTACATCATCCCTTGCGGTACGACCCCTGTCCTGTCCGAAAAACCGCGCAAAAGACACAAAAACAGCTTTATTTTTCCGGAAATGCCTCACATATCCGGATAATTGGGACCGCCGCCACCTTCCGGAACCATCCAGACGATATTCTGTCCCGGATCCTTGATGTCGCACGTCTTGCAATGCAGACAATTCGCCGCGTTGATCTGGAAGCGTATTTTGCCGTCGGCATCCGGAAGATATTCGTACACCCCTGCCGGACAATAACGTGTTTCCGGACCTGCATAAACCGGCCAGTTGACTTTCAGGGGCACGTCACGATCCCTGAGAACCAGATGCACCGGCTGGTTTTCCTCGTGCATCACACCTGACAGATAAACCGAAGACGGAACATCGAACGTCAGCTTGCCGTCGGGTTTGGGATAATCGATCGGCTTGCAAGCCGATGCAGGCAACAGATATTCATGATCGGCCTTCTTGCGATGCAATGTCCATGGCGCCCTGCCACGGAAAATCACCTGATCGATACCGAACATCAAAGTCCCCCAGTACAGATTCTTGCCCATCCATGGCTTGAAATTGCGAACCCTGACCAGTTCGTCATACAGCCATGAACGTTTGAACCCGTCCGGATACGCATGCAGGACATCACGGCCCCGCTCCTGGGAAAGCGCGCCGAAAAGCGCATCGGCAGCGAGCATTCCCGACTTGATCGCCGTATGGATACCCTTGAGCCGACCGCCATTCATGAAACCGGCATCGCACCCGACGAGTGCTCCCCCCGGAAACACCGTCTCCGGCAATGCCTGAATACCGCCCGCCGCGATGACACGCGCCCCGTAGGCGATCCGCTCGCCGCCCTCCAGAAAACGCCGGATGGCCGGATGCGTCTTGTAACGCTGGAACTCGCCGAACGGCGACATATACGGATTGCGATAACCCAGTCCCAGCGTGAAACCGACGGCGACTTCATGATTGTCCATGTGATACATGAACGACCCGCCATACGTTCCCGCATCCAGCGGCCACCCTGCAGTATGGATGACCAGACCGGGCTGGTGAACGGACGGCTTGACCTTCCAGATTTCCTTGATACCGATGGCATAACTCTGCGGATCACGTCCCTTGTCAAGACCGAATCTGGCGACAATCTGACGTCCGAGATGTCCTCTGGCGCCTTCCGCAAACAGCGTATAACGCGCATGCAATTCCATCCCCTGCTGGAAAGCGTTCGTCGGCTTTCCGTCACGACCGATCCCCATATTACCGGTGGCGACCCCCTTGACCGCACCCGTTTCGTCGTACAGAACTTCGGCAGCGGCGAATCCCGGAAAAATATCGACGCCCAGTTCTTCTGCCTGCCGTGCCAGCCAGCGCACCAGATTGGCAAGAGAAACCACATAATTGCCCTTGTTACGCATCACTTCCGGCAACATCCAGCCCGGGGTCTTGCTGGCGCTTTTCTCGCGGAGAAACAGGAAACGATCCTCGGATACGGCAACCGATACCGGTGCGCCCCTGGCCTGCCAGTCCGGTATCAGTTCGGTCAACGCCCGTGGATCCATCACGGCGCCAGACAGAATATGTGCGCCCGCTTCCGATCCTTTTTCCAGTATGCACACCGAAAAATCCTGCCCCTGCCGTTGTGCCAGTTGTTTGAGCCTGATGGCTGCCGACAGGCCGGACGGCCCTGCACCGACAATCACGACATCGTATTCCATCGCCTCACGCGGACCGAAATCACCCGTGCCAGGCCATTCTTGTTGCGTCATCTTTTCAGTCACTCACCCAAATTCAGTCTAGTCAAATTCACGATAATGGAGATTACCGCAAAATCATGACATGATATCGGTAAACCGTTCAATTCAAAACCACAAGGGAGACTATCTGCAATGACCAGCGATCCATTATCCGGCAAAAAACTGGTTTTCACTTCACGCATTCCCATCCGCTGGGGCGATATGGACGCGATGGGCCATGTCAACAACGCCGTTTTCTTCCGGTATCTCGAACAGGCGCGCATTGAATGGTACTCACACATCGGCCGTGGCAAAAAAGCCGGCGCCGAAACCGTCGTCGTCCATTGTTACTGCACCTATTACGCTCCCCTTGCCTATCCGGGCGATATCGAAATCCGGACATATGCCGGTTCGCCAGGACGTTCAAGTTTTGAAATCGTGCAGGAAATCCGGCGCTGCGACGATCCGGAAACCGTCTGCGCCATCGGCGGTTCGAAAGTCGTCTGGGTCGATCAGGCAACCGGCAAATCGACACCGCTTCCCGATGTCATGCGAAAGCTGATGACCTGATAACTCACTGCCGGTATCCTGTAACAATTTGATACGGCATACCAGCAAAACTTTATTTACACTGTACCTCCGGTGCCGTCACCTGACCATGCGCATACCCACGCCGTTTCAAAACCGCTATCATGTATGCCTTCATGACCGGCTGCCAGACAGGAAACCGCCAACAGGCAGGACAGGCGCCGGAACATTTCCCCTGACGTCACGTACCGACACCTGACATCAACCAAGCCGGACTCGATCATGTTGCAGGAAGAAAACGACGCATTACGCCCCGGAGTATTTCCGTTCGGCGCGAAAGGACTGGTCATTTTTCTGGCCTTTCTGAGTGCATTCGTCCCGCTTTCGATCGACCTGTATCTGCCCGCCATGCCGCGCATGGTCGATTTTTTTTCGACAACTCCGGAATTGACGAACTTCACCCTCAGCTTTTTCATGCTGTTTTTCGCCATTTCCATGCTGCTGTGGGGACCATTCACCGATAAATACGGACGAAAACCCATCCTGTATCTCGGTCTTGCACTCTACATTGCCGGCAGTGTCGTATGCGTCATGGCAACCAGCATCTATCTTCTGATCGCAGGCCGCGTCATCCAGGCCATCGGCAGCGGTGCCATCCAGTCCGTATCCATGGCCATCGTCAAGGACAATTTCCGCGGACTCATCATGGAACGCGTACTCGTCTGGATACAGACACTGACCATCTTATGTCCCATGCTGGCGCCAGTCGTCGGCGCCTTCCTGCTCAAGTTCGTCTCATGGCGCGGTCTTTTCATCGTGCTGGCCGCATGCGGCATATTCGCGCTGTTCGTATCCCTGTTTCTGAAAGAAACTCTGGAAAATCCGACGGCGGGTTCCGCCTTCCAGTCTCTCGGACGCATCGGTTTCGTCCTGAGCAACAAGGGCTATCTGGTATTGCTCATCGTGTTTTCGCTCATGGTCATGCCGGTCATGTCGTTTTTGTCCACATCCTCGTTCATCTACATCGACATGTTCGGACTGACTGCCGAAAAATACAGTTACTTTTTCGCCTTCAACGGCTGTTTCGCCATGCTCGCGCCACTGCTGTACATGCGGTTTTTGCGTCGCATTCCGCGCGTGTTTTTCCTGACCCTCTGTTTCGGCTGCGTGGCCGTATCCGGCTTGCTGATACTGTCTTTCGGTGCACTCAATCCCTTCGCCTTCGCCCTGCTTTATGTACCGGTCACCTTTTTCGGCAGTGCCTGCCGCCCTGCCGGCACCATGCTCATCATGAACCAGATGGATACCGACAACGGAACCGTCGGCTCGCTCTGGGGATGCGTCGCCCTGCTTTTCGGCAGCCTGTCCATGATGCTGTGTTCGCTTGACTGGCCGAATCTGACCATGGCGGTCGGCACCATCAGCCTGTCAGCCGGAACCTTGTGCGCCATTGTCTGGCTTTTCGCCGTTTTCCGAAAAATGTTCAGGATACCTTCCTGACGCTTTCATACCGTAAAACATGCCCCTTCAGCATGTGCCTTCGCCATATTGCGGCATGAAAAAACGGAAACATGATGTCATGTTTCCGTTCTGACGGCAAAACGCCTCACTCATTTGCAAAAAGCAAATGACCTTGAAAAAACCGGATCTGCCTGCTCTCCGATCAGATCACAGTGATATTGGAAGCCTGTTTGCCTTTCGGGCCAGTCATGATATCGAAAGAAACACGCTGGTTTTCTTTCAGGGATTTGAAACCGTCCGCCTTGATCGCCGAGAAATGGGCGAAAACATCTTCGCCCCCCTCATCGGGAGTGATGAAACCGAAGCCTTTTGCATCGTTAAACCATTTTACAGTACCTGTTGCCATTACAATTTCCTATTTCAATTAAACCCGGCTTACGCCCTTACCATCGTCTGAAGCAAAAACAGAAATGACAGTCTTTGATACCGCACCACTACCCGTACCTCAAAAACGACTTGTCCCATCATAAACCATAATTCAAGACGTTACAGCACTTTTTCAGCATCCCATTGACCGCTGACAATTTTTTCCAGCCAAAAAGTGCCGATGACGGTTTTGACATCGCTCACTTTTCCTTCTTTTACCCATTGCATCAGCTCATCCAGCGGCATTCTGTACGTTTGAATGAACTCTTCTTCATCGCAATGCGCCGTTCCAGCCTTCAATCCCTGCGCCAGATAGACGAACAACTGCTCGTCGGAATACCCGATCGCATTGTGAATCGTCGTCACATACCGCCAATCCGACGCCGTATAACCCGTTTCCTCTTCCAGCTCTCGCATCGCACTGGCCAACCTGTCCTCACCCCTGTCGATCTTGCCTGCCGGAAACTCGATGAACACACGATGCAAAGGATAACGGAACTGTCGTTCCACCAGCACTGTCTTGTCCTCGAACAGCGGCAATATCACTACCGCACCGGGATGCCTGATATATTCACGCGTCGCCTCACTACCATCGGGCAAGCGGATTCTGTCCTTGTACACATCGAAAAAACCGCCTTCGTAAACCAGCTTGCTCTCCAGCATCGTTTCCGTCAGCGCACTATCCCGTGAATCTTCTGCCTCTTTTTCTTTCATGATCGTTCTTCCCTGCAAAATCCTTGCGAATCATCCTGCATCTTAATCCACCTGCTGACACCGCAACACCGTGTACCCCAAAAAAAATCCCGTTCCTGATTACCGAATGTTCATCAAAATACCCGTCACACCCCGATCCGGCGGACAGACTTTTGCCATACCGGTACCCCATCATATAGACTGTTTCCATTTCCAACAGTCTTTTTTCCAATCGCCAACCGCATCATGTCACAAGCACCTCTGGCAGAACGCATGCGCCCCCGAACCCTCGACGAAGTCGTCGGGCAACAACACCTTCTTGGTGCAGGCAAACCCCTGCGCACCGCTTTCGAATCCGGTGAACCGCACTCCATGATTCTGTGGGGACCTCCCGGCGTCGGGAAAACGACACTGGCGCGCCTGATGGCAGACGGCTTCAATGCCGAATTCATGGCCTTGTCCGCCGTACTCTCCGGCGTGAAAGACATCCGCGACGCCGTCGAACGCGCGACTCTGATCCGCTCGAATTCCGGCAGACGTACCATATTGTTCGTCGATGAAGTCCACCGGTTCAACAAAAGCCAGCAGGACGCCTTTTTGCCGCATGTCGAAAGCGGTTTGTTCACTTTCATCGGCGCCACCACGGAAAACCCGTCCTTCGAAGTCAACAACGCCCTGCTTTCACGTGCCGCCGTTTATGTCCTGAAAGCGCTGGACGACACCGACCTGAAAACACTGATCGCACGCGCGCTGGAAAAAGAATTGCCCGGTCTGTCGGTCTCTCCCGAAGCACAGGACATGCTCGTCATGAGCGCCGACGGCGATGCACGCCGTTTGCTCAACAATCTGGAAATCGCGGCACAAGCCGCCACGGCTGCCGGAGAACAAACCGTCGATGTGCGCCGCCTGAGAGAAACCCTCGGAGACGTCATGCGTCGCTTCGACAACAAGGGCGACAATTTTTACGACCAGATTTCCGCGCTCCACAAATCCGTGCGTGGTTCCAACCCCGATGCAGCACTCTACTGGCTGGCCCGGATGCTCGACGGCGGCGTCGATCCACGTTATCTGGCAAGGCGCATCATCCGCATGTCATGGGAAGACATCGGTCTGGCCGACCCGCGCGCCATCCAGATCGCCAACGATGCCGCCACGACCTACGAACGACTCGGCAGTCCTGAAGGTGAGCTGGCACTGGCACAAGCCGTCATCTACCTGTCCGTCGCCGCCAAAAGCAATGCCGGATACATTGCCTACAATCAGGCACGCGCTTTTGTCCGCAAGGACAAAAGCCGCGATGTGCCCATCCATTTGCGCAATGCCCCGACGAAACTCATGAAAGAACTGGGATACGGACACGAATACCGGTACGCACACGACGAACCCGACGCCTATGCCGCCGGAGAAACCTACTTTCCCGACGGCATGCCCGAAATGCGCTGGTACCGTCCGACCCCCTACGGACTGGAAAAAAAGATCGGTGAAAAGCTGGACTGGCTGGCCGAACTGGACAGGAAAGCCGGCAAAAAAACGCGGTGAGATCGTTCGGCCATATCTCTGGATCATGCGGACTGTATGACGACATCACAAGTCCGTCATCGTTCCGGCAGATTCACGTCGGGATCACGCAATCGTCCGTATCAGACTCCCGTTTTCCTGACGCAATTCCGCCTTTCCGCTTGCGGTCATGACCAGTATACCGCCACCGCTCCAGCGTGCATCCACCGCATTGGCACTGGTAATGTTACGGATAAACGATCCATTACTGGTCAGCAATTCCACCTTGCCATTGGCGGTTGTCACCAGCACCTTGCTTTCATCGGCGCTCAAATCGGCGGAAATCGCATTGTTACCGGAATAAACAATCCGTACGAGACTGCCGTTGCTTTTACGGAGTTCCACCTTGCCTTGTTTGACCAATACGATATTCATCTATCTCACTCCTTCATAAAAACAATTTCTCAAACAATTTTTCACATCATCCTTTTCAGATGCCGATATACCGGTTTCTCCTGTCCGGCAAAAATCGACGTATTCTGACAGTACGAACCGTAGTACCCTCTCATTCCAGTTCGTGCCGACAGCGATGACCTTCCATATGCCATCGTTGTCGCCATACGTAAAACCTGCCACACGGCAACGCTTGCCAGCAGGATTATCACGACACAAACGACAAATCATGTCGCATGCCGTTTCCATACTTCCAAGACACCGACGCAACAGAAAAAACTGATGCGACTGTTTCACCGGCCACTGGTTTTCCGGTGATCGGATAACACACGAAAAAAGGGCATTCCTTGCGGAATGCCCTTTGCGCATAGACGGCAGTGATGCCTTTCTCACACCTGTTTATTCAAACTGGTGTCCGAAGGTCACCATCACGCCTCTGGACTTCGCGTCATCCGATTTCCGGTAACCCGCTTGCAGGCCGAAGCTCGTGGCGTCTTTCTGCACTTCCAGTCCCAGCGTACCCTGCCAGGAAACACTGTCCATCATGTCAGCAGTCGCGCTGTCGGTCACACCCATACCCGGTACGCCGACCGTCGTGGAGACATCCTTGTCACCAGCTGCCGGAATGACCGACAGGTCGAACTTCGGTTTGACCGTCCAGCCACTGGTCGAAACATAATCACGGCTCAGGGTCACACCAATCGGGAACTGCCACAGATTCTGGCTGTCACTGTCGGTATTGAATACCGTACCCAGTCCGTTATGCGTGCTGAACGAATCGGTCTCCAGATGCATGTACCGGACACCGATATGCGGCGTAATATCCAGTGCCGCCGTTTTGAACTGATATTCGCCCCGGATTCCGGCCGTCCAGATCTCCGTATCGACATCGGCCTTCAGATTGCCGCCCAATGCCTGAGACATATGCTGCTTCAGTTCGTGATCACCTTTCATGTAACCGACATCGGCCACGATGTTGATATTGTCGTTGTTCCAGCCGCCATAAATGCTGAGACCGTAGGTATCGTAATCATTGTCCGTGTAGTTGAAGTCACCGGCCGAATTACTGTCACCCTTGCCGATATTAAGCGCGCCACCGATCCGGAAATAGCCGTTTGCGGCACCTTTCCATGTGTAATCGGTACCGACCATGATGCCACCGAAGTCGTTTTCATAGTCGCTCGAAAATCCACCGGCTTTCAATCCACTGCTGTCACCGTCACGATACAACATGGACACCCACAAATCCGCGCCTTCCTTGTGCAACGAGGGCGCACCTTTCTGGCTGACGTTACTTGTCAGGGACAAATGTTCATGCAACGCATCGTTGACGGCATCCATGGCCTGCACGCTGGCGGTTTGTACCCCTGCCGCCACCGCGATCTGCGACGCGCCGTTGATCTGACGGACGGCATCGGCACGGTTTACATACCGGCTGTCTGCCGCTCTGGACAGGAATGCGACACCACCGTTGGTGGCATTCACATCGTTCATACCGTTCTGCCAGATCCGGTTCATCCCGTTGACCGGCACGGCTCCCGGGAAGATAGTGGCCGCATTGTTGGCGGTTGCCGCAACAGTATAGTTGCCGTTGGTGCCATCATCCTTCACCGTCAGGGAAATCATGGCATCGTCCGAGGTCAGGTTCGTTCCCTGCCAGCCATTGCCATCCACGGTAACCGTCTGGAAGTTGTTCAGGATACCGACTTCCTGTCCATTCTTGGCATTGACCACATGCAAGGCGGCTTTATCCGCAACCTTCGCCATGCTGCTGCCGTCACCACTGATCGCCGCCTGATCGCCGGTACCGATACCGGTTGCATCGACTATCAGCATGGAATTGTCGGCGAATGCCGCACTGTTCGGCTGAATATTGGCCGAACCGATCGTAGTCGGTGTATATGAACCATCAATGAAAATCGCTCCATTGTTGGCATCCAGTTTCTGCGGTGCAGCGATTGCCAACGCAGCGGTGATGTCATTGGGTCCCCAGACTCTGCCGGAACTTGCAAAGGCCTGCTGCGCCCAGTCTGTCGTTTGAGTACCCAGTACATACATCGAGTTCCTTACACCAGCGAGAGTGCCGTCGATAGCCCCACTTGTCCAGGAAGCGATTCCTACTTGCGACGCGCCTTCGATACCGACCCCGTCAACCCAGTCCGGATCCAGAATCATCATACCGCCGCCCAGGCTCAGGCTGCCGATAGACATATTGCCTGCCGACTGGTCGTTACCGACTGCGATGACCGAATCCGCACTGCCCGTCAGGGTATCGACATTCATGGTACCGGCCACATTGACGTTAGCCTCGCCATCCAGCGCGACTTCTGAAACATTCAGCGTGGCACCATCGTTGACATTGACGGCGCCGCCATTTACGTTGACGGTACCTTCGACGTTGTACTGCGCCCCGTTGACATTGACCGTGCCGGATTCACCGACCGTCACTGTACCGGCCAGCGTTCCGCCATTGGCTGCCACATCGCTGCCCAGATTCAGGGTGCCGCCCCCCATATTTCCATGACCGACATCGATATTGGCTGTTCCTGTATCGGTCTTGACGAGATCGCTACCATCTCCGGTCAAAGTCAGCGACTTGTTGCCTGTCACCAGTACAGCCTCGCCACCGTTATCCAGCGTCAGGGTCTGCACGCCCAGCGAATTGTTGTGCGTTTCGGCTTCGCTGTAATCATTGCCGTTGACCTCATTCTGAGGCAACTGATCGGAACCGACGACAAGCCCGGCTCCCGCATCGGCAACGACATCAACCGCTGCAAGACCCAGCCCTGCATCATTCAGTTCCCCCACAGTGACCGGACCGGTCTGGCCGACCAGCTCACCCAGCATGGTCACGGCCGTGGCATTATTGTTGTTGATCGCTGCCGCAACCGACTTGGCGTAATCCAGATTGTATTTCGCATCGGTCAGCGCCAGTTCACCGCCGGTGTAGGTTACACCCGCATCGGCTTTCAAGCCGACCGCATCGGTCACCGTACCATCGGCATCCAGCGCAGCCTGCATGACCTGATCCGAACCGGTCTGCAATGTTCCGTTCTTCAGATTGATGGTATTGGCATTGGCATGAATGGTTGCAGCGACCAGTTTGCCGCCATCGATATCGACTGTACCTTTACCGGTAATGCCGCCGTCGAGTACCGTTTCACCGGAAGCGACAGTGACCGTACCGTCATTGTAGATATCGTTGGCGACACCGTTGGCAGTATTGCCGCTGAACGTATTCGTTCCGTTGAAGACGATTTCGCTACCTGCGGTATTGTAGATCGCGCCGCCTTCTGTCGTTGCCGAGTTACCGGTGAACGTGGTGTCGGTAATGGCGATACGGGCTGCATCGGTCGTCGTTTCCGCTACCTTGCCGCTGTATTCGTTATAGATAGCGCCGCCATAAATCGCCTTGTTGTTTTCGAACTGCGTACCGGTAATCGTGACACGCACCGGGTCGGTCTTGCTGCCGTAGAACGCATTGCGGATCGCACCGCCCTTTCCGGTATATTCCTGCTGCTGCGCCTCCGTCAGGGACTTCACATCCGTACCCAGCGCTTCGTTGTTCTTGAATACGGAATTGCTGATTTCCAGCTTGGCGGCCTTGTTGTTGCCCAGATCGCCCTTCCGGGTATCGATCGCGCCACCGGACGATGTCAACGACTTGTTGCCGTCGAATGTCGTGCGATCGATCACCGTATCGCTTTCCGCACCGACGAACATCACGCCACCGCCATCCGTATCGCCGACCGCTGTATTGCCGGTAAATGTCGAATCGGCGATCGTCACGGTACGCATGGCGGAAATCGCACCACCGGCATTGGCCATATTGCCCGAGAATGCCGAATTCGTGATATTGAGCGTATCGGTTGCCGTATGATCCGGCGTATGCAGCTGGCTGATCGCACCGCCCTGTGCAGCCGAGTTCGAGACGAACTGCGTATTGTCGATATTCAGGACACCGCCGGCATAGGAAATGGCACCACCATCGCTCCAGACGATATCGCTCGGGGAATTGACATCGGCAGTATAACCCGCCGTATTGTTCGTAAAGGTCGAATCCTTGACCGTGGCGACGGTTTCACCGCTGTTGTTGATATACAGCGCACCGCCTGAATTTCCCTTGCCATCGACTGCGACAGTATTTCCATCGAAAGTCGTGCCGCTGATAGACAACGCCGCATCCTGAACATAAATGGCGCCACCGACCTGACCTGCGGCATTACCGTTGAAACTGGAATTTTCGATGGTCGCCGATCCTGCATAGTTGGCATCGCTGGCATCCCCCTGAACAATGATCGCGCCCCCTATCAACCCAGCCTTGTTACCGCTGAACGTGGTGTCTGCGACATTCAGCGTCGTGTACTGCGACGCGATCGCACCACCGTAATTTCCGGCTTCATTGCCGTTGAACTGCGAGCCGGAAATCGTCACACCATGGCCTTCAAGCGCATAGTACTGACCTGCGAAGATCGCGCCACCCCAGCTGCCTGCCTTGTTGTTGTCAAACGTCGCCCCGGTGATTTCCGTTCTGGAATCTCCTGCATAAATCGCGCCACCCAGCGAACCGGCCACATTACCGGAAAAGCGGGCGCCGGAGCCGATCGTCATTTCCGCTACGTTCTTCGTATCCGTATCCAGATAAATCGCACCACCGCCTGACCATGCGACATCGCCGGACGTATTGTAGCCATTGTTTTCAAAGACGACGTTTTCGCCGATATTCAGTGAACCGCCATTCCAAGATGCGATCGCACCACCAGCCGAACGCATGTCACGGTCAGACGAAACACTGACCGGCTGTTCCAGCTTGTTGCCGACGAACTGCACGCCATTTCCGATCGTCACGTCGCCGCCATTGTTGTAAATCGCACCGCCGCCATAGTTTTGCGCGGTCGAAACGTTATCCTTGAATACGGCGCCTTCCCCAACATTCAGATCGCCCTTGTCGTTATAGATGGCACCGCCGTTCTGTGCGGTATTGCCGACAAAGGACGAGTCACCGCTAACTGTTGTGGTCACATCCAGCGCATAGATCGCGCCACCTTGGGTATCGGCATGATTTCCTTCAAATTTGCTGTTTTCGACATTCAATGCGTGGCTGAAACCGCTGTCTGGATCACCCTTGGCATAGATCGCGCCACCTTTGGCATCCGTGCTGCCTTCCACACTATTGTCGGTAAAGGTCGAATTGGAAACCGTCAGCTGCGTGTTTTCCTCACCACCCCATACACCACTCCGGGTATAAATGGCGCCGCCATAAACTGCATTGCCTCCACCATTTTCAACGGATGCCACATTACCTTCAAAGTGTGCATTGTCGATCGTACCGCTTGTCCCCCAGAGGGAAACAGCACCACCGGTCACGTTGCCGCCATCGGAACTGCCAATATTGCCGATAAAGTTCGAATCGGAAACGGTGATATTGCCGACAGACTGATAAATGGCGGAACCTTGTGTCTGCCGTTTACTGACAGCTTTATTGTCTGTAAAGCTTGACCCCGTCACGCTCAGATTTCCGCTACCGACACCAATTGCCGCGCCATAAATACCGTTGCCATCCGTACCATCCTGCGCGACCGATACAGTATTCTTGTCGAACGTCGAACCACTGACCGATACATCCACTCCTGTTGCGGCGATTCCTACAGCAGCCGGACCACCGCTGGTGGATTGCAATGTCATATCGTTATTGCGGAATGTGGAATCCTTGACCGTCAAGGAGGATGCATCCGCATTTGTGGCGGAAACCTGTGCCTTCAACGGATAATTGGACGATTCCGTCAACGAAACATTTTCATATGTCTGACCCTCGACAATTACCGGATCGGCTGCTGCCGCGACACTGCCGAAACCCATCATGGCAGCGACAGAAGCCGCAAGAACTGCGGTCTTGACACTCTTGGGTTTTCCTCGCGTCATACTGTTCTCATCGCACACCATGTATGCTGCACGCACCTCGTTCCAAACCACTTTGAATACTTTGTTCATTGACTCTCCTTGATTCGGTATATTCACCGTCTGATTCCGTAACCGGACTCAATAATAAACCAAATACGCTAAAATTTTTATAATTATTTTGCATATTACGTCTAATTCTAATCTGAAAAGTTACTCGATCGCAACATTCAAACGGTCATTGGTTGTAGCGAAGAAACATCCGGAAAACGCCGTAAACGGTCACAGCAACCAGAAAAATCCGTGCCTTACGGCCGGGAAAGAGAGAAATAAAAAAGGGACAAGCAGCAAGGCTGCTTCATATCGAAAAAGTATCTGGATAAAAAAAACGGCGTCATACGCCTTATTGTTCTTTTTGCTGACATAAATGACGCCATGTCCGAAAAGGTCGTGCCATGCTTGTGAACTGACGCAGTCTTTCCGGGCAATCAATGCCTGACATGCCGGCATGATTGGCATAACATCTGCAGTCGCCGATGCAATGCTGACGGATCGTCCATTCGGCACCATGCCATATGCCGCATTCAGGCAAAAAAAAGGACCCGGAATCCTTTTCCCGGGTCCCCTTCTTCAGGTGCATCTGGTTTAAATAACACCCTGTGCCAGCATTGCATCCGCAACTTTGACAAAACCGGCGATGTTGGCGCCGCTGATATAACTGACCGTTCCGTCAGGACGGGTACCGTATTTGACACATGCATTGTGAATGTTTTTCATGATTTCGTTCAAATGCCGATCCACTTCTTCGCGCGTCCAGGACAGGCGAATGGCGTTTTGCGACATTTCCAGACCCGACGTCGCAACACCGCCAGCATTGCTTGCCTTGCCGGGAGCGTACAGAATGCGTGCTTCTTCAAACAGTTTGGCTGCTTCGATGGTCGAAGGCATGTTGGCGCCTTCTGCCACGCAGACAACACCGTTCTTGATGAGTGTCTTCGCATCGTTTTCGTCCAGTTCGTTTTGCGTTGCGCAAGGCAATGCAACATCGACCGGAACGCTCCAGGGTCTTGCGTTCGGGATGAACTGTGCGCCGACTTCGGCGGCATATTCACTGCAACGGCCATATTTGACGTTCTTGATTTCCATCAGTTTGGCCAGTTTTTCCGGCGTAAAGCCTGCTACATCGACTCCCGTGCCGCCCGAATCGGATACCGTGACGACCTTGGCGCCCAGCTGCATGGCTTTTTCAACTGCATACTGTGCGACATTGCCAGACCCGGAAACGGAAACACGCATGCCCTTGAGATTCTTGCCGACACGTTTGAGCATTTCTTCAACGAAATAAACCGTACCGTAACCCGTTGCTTCCGGACGGATCAGTGAACCGCCGAAGGACAGTCCCTTGCCGGTGAACACACAGTCGGTACGATTCGCCAGTTTCTTGTACATACCGGTCATGAAACCGACTTCACGGCCACCGACGCCGATGTCACCTGCCGGAACGTCCGTATCTGCGCCGACATGACGGAACAGTTCGGATACGAAAGCCTGGCAGAAACGCATGATTTCATTGTCGCTCTTGCCCTTCGGATCGAAGTCGGAACCGCCTTTGCCTGCACCCATCGGCAACGTCGTCAGTGCATTCTTGAACGTCTGTTCAAAGGCCAGGAATTTCAGGATGGACAGGTTGACGGAAGGATGGAAACGCAAACCGCCCTTGTAAGGACCGATCATGGAACTGTGCTGGATACGGTAGCCACGATTGACCTGCACTTCACCCTTGTCATCCACCCAGGAGACGCGGAACTGAATGATACGTTCCGGTTCGACCAGACGACGCAACAGATTCTGATCGGCATACTTCGGGTTTTCCTCGATGAAAGGCCAGAGACTTTCCATGACTTCCGTAACAGCCTGGAGAAATTCCGGCTGGTTGGGGTCGCGCTGTTTGACGCCTTCCAAAAACTCTTCAAGACTTTGTTTCATTGAAACATCCAATCAAAAAATTAACAATCGAACAATGCTACGGCGAATCCCCGCCTCGCCCTTGTCATGGCATTACAGGTGTACTACCCGATTCGCCTGCGCTTTTCCCGCGAGAGCTTTTTTATTTTGACTTTTACGGGACGTTAATTATTGCAAGATAATGCCCGCAAGTAAATGCGGGACAAGGCATTATCTTGCCTTGTCCGACCGTTTTCCTGTCTTGTACGCACACTGCCCAATACCCCGCGACATGCTTTGGAACATGCCCTCTTTCATCCGGCACAAGGGGCCACGGCCTGCATGCAGACGCCATGCGTGCCATTAAATTTATCCAAAGAACCTGCAAATTGTTACAATGTGCTTTTTGTCACTACCATTCTTACCATGATCGACATTCAGCTCCTTCGCAAGGATATTGATGCTGTCGCGGCCAGACTGAAAACCCGCAATTTCGAATTGGACGTTGCAACTTTCAAGTCACTGGAAGCGGAACGCCGCCAGCTCCAGACCCGCACGGAAGAAATGCAGGCGCGCCGCAATGCGCTTTCCAAACAGATCGGTATTCTGAAAAGCAAAAAGGAAGATACTTCCGCCGTGATGGCCGAGGTAAGCAGTATCGGCGACGAACTCAGGGCCAATGAAACGGCACTTTCCGGATTGCAGGCCCGTTTGTCCGAATTCATGCAATCCATCCCGAACCTGCCGCACGAATCCGTTCCAGTCGGTCCGGACGAGTCCGCCAACGTGGAAATCCGCCGTGTCGGCACACCGCGCACCTTCGATTTCGAAATCCGTGACCATGTCGATATCGGCGTACCGCTCGGACTGGATTTTGAAACCGCAGGCAAACTGACCGGCGCCCGTTTCTGTGTCATGCGCGGCAACATGGCACGTCTGCATCGCGCCCTTGCGCAATTCATGCTGGATGTCCAGACGACGGAGCATGGCTACACCGAATGTTATACCCCGTATATCGTCAATGCCGACAGCCTCTATGGTACCGGCCAGCTGCCGAAATTCGCCGATGATCTGTTCGCTGCCAAAAAAGGTGGCCAGAATGGCGAAAACGAAAACCTGTATCTGATCCCGACAGCCGAAGTCACGCTGACCAATACGGTGCGCGGCGAAATTCTTTCCGCCGACCAGCTTCCGGTCAAACTGACGGCACATACGCCCTGTTTCCGTTCGGAAGCTGGCAGCTATGGTCGTGACACTCGCGGCATGATTCGTCAGCACCAGTTCGACAAAGTCGAGATGGTTCAGATCGTCCACCCGGAAAAATCCTATGAAACGCTGGAAGAGATGGTGAAAAACGCCGGACGGATTCTCGAAAAACTGGGACTGCCATACCGGGTCGTCGCCCTCTCGACAGGAGATATGGGTTTCTCGGCGGCAAAGACTTACGATCTGGAAGTCTGGCTGCCTGCCCAGAACACCTATCGGGAAATCTCCTCCGTCTCGAACTGCGAAGCGTTTCAGGCACGCCGCATGCAAGCCCGTTTCCGCAATGACAAGGGACGCCCCGAACTGGTGCATACCCTGAACGGTTCGGGTCTCGCCGTAGGACGGACACTGGTGGCATTGCTGGAAAATTTCCAGCAGGCTGACGGCAGTGTGACCATTCCGACCGCATTGCAGCCCTACATGGGCGGTCTGACGAGACTGACGCCACCGGCTACTGCAAAAAAATAACCGGAGGCGTCCGGATACTTTGGCCTGCAAAGCGCAAGGCCAAGACAAAAAAGCCACCCTGTTGTACAGGATGGCTTTTCTTTTCCCGTCGCACCGCGACTTGTCTCCAAGAAACGCCATGACCTCGCAAGGTCATGGCGTCATCCGGATATGGCAGTCGTTACCGGGTCTTTTCAACCTCAGTAACCGATCGCCAGTCCATCGCCACGCGGATCGGTCGCGCTGTAACGCAAGCCGGTTTCCGGATCGATCATGATTGCGCCGGCATGTCCCATGCCGTCTGTATAGTCATCCACACGTGCTACCGGATGTCCGCGCCGCTTCATGTCGTCGAGCGTCTCTTGCGGAATACGACCTTCCATCTTGAGATCGTTGGATGCTGCGCCCCACGTCCTGCCATGCAACCAGCGGGGTGCCGCAACGGCATCCTGCGGGAACATGCCGAAATCGACGATACGGGTTGCAATGGCTGCCTGCGTCTGCGGCTGTCCTTCTCCGCCCATCGTGCCATAGACCAGGAAAGGCTTGCCGTCTTTAAGCAGCATGGCGGCATTCAGGGTATGGAAAGTCCGCTTGCCGGGTTCCAGATGATTGACGTGTGCCGGGTCGAGCGAGAAGAAACTGCCACGGTTCTGCAACAGAACGCCGGTTCCTCCGGCAACGATGCCCGATCCAAAATCATGATAAATACTCTGAATGAGGGATACTGCATTGCCATCCTTGTCCACGACACCGATCCAGACGGTATCGCCTTTTGGATCAAGCGGTTTGACTGCGGTGGCCGCCTTGTTCATGTCGATACGTGCCGCCTGATCCTTGCCGTGCTGCGCGGACAAGAGATAGTCCAGCGGAATGGGGGAGAACTTCGGATCGGTCAGATACTTGTCACGATCGGCGAATGCCTGCTTGGTGGCTTCGACCATGACATGATAATAGTCCGCCGTTCCTTCGCCGAGTTTTGCGACATCGATATTGTTGAGGATATTGAGAATTTCCAGCGATGCCATACCCTGCGTGTTGGGCGGCAGATTATAGGCGGTATAACCACGGTATTTCACCGTCAGCGGTTCGACCCAGCCTGCCGTATGGCCGGCGAAATCCTTCATCGTCAGCACACCACCGTTCTTTTCAAGATCTGCCACGATCTTTTTGGCGATTTCCCCACGGTAAAAGACATCGGCTCCCTTTTCCGCGATCAGTTCGTAGGTGTGTGCCAGTTGTGGCAACTTCATGATTTCCCCGACTTTGTAGGGAGAACCGTCGGGCTTCAGATAAGTCTGTCTGAAACCGTCGAAACGCTGGAGATTCCTGAATTCCGAATCGGAAGGATCCACATTGATGGCTTCCCAGCGCGCCAGTGACGGCGTGACAGGGAACCCGTCACGTGAATAAAGAATGGCGCTGTCGAACAGCGATTTCCAGGGCAGTCCCGGATTGCTCATGTTTTCGTGTGCATACCGGTAAGCGGCATCCCATCCGGATACCGTACCCGGCACCGTATTGGCGGCCAGATAGCCTCTTGACGGAATCTTGTCGTAACCTTTCTGCTTGTAAAACCCGATGCTGGCTTTCTCACCCGCACGACCACTGGCATTGAGCGCTCTGACTTCTTTCGTTTTCGCATTGTAGATCAGCCAGAAATTGTCCCCGCCCAGCGTGGTCATCTGCGGATAAACCACATTCATCGTGGACGCTACGGCAATCGCCGCATCGACGGCATTGCCGCCCTTTTTCAGGACATCCAGACCGGCAACCGACGCCAGATAATTGGGAGAGGTAACCGCACCGTACTTGGTAACGGGATTGATGCAGCGCGACGGGGTATCGCAATATTTCCCCGGAGATTTTTCGGCCAGTACCGAACCGGCGGCCGACAAGCAGGATAAGGCCATAACTGACACCATAAAAGTTTTCAATCATTCTTGCATAAGAAGCCTCCAATAATAGATGAAAACACAAAAAAATTCCTACCTGAAACATTATGCATGATTCATGCCGGCATTTTCAGAAAATACGATACCTTTCGCATCCTGCCGGTCCCTGATTGTTTTGCCTCTCGTGATACCGGCTGCCCGGCACCGGACTTTTTTCTGCAAGGCCGCTGATGGCTTTATCCAAAATGGTTTATAGTACCCGTTTCCCGTTCCGGCCTTTGGTATTGCCTGCCGGAACATGCTTTCCAACCGGATATCGAATAACATCCATGCTGAAATCAATCTGTATTTATTGTGGCTCATCGATGGGCACTTCGGAACTGTATGCCGATGCCATGCGCCAGCTGGCACATGAAATGATCAACGAGAACATCGCTCTGGTCTATGGCGGCGGCAAGGTGGGTCTGATGGGCATTCTGGCCGATGAAATGATCCGCCTCGGCGGTGAAGTCACCGGCGTCATTCCCAAAGATCTGATGGACAAGGAACTGGCGCATGAAGAACTGACACGGCTTTACATCGTCAAGGACATGCACGAACGCAAGGCTCTGATGGCGGACCTGGCAAACGGTTTCATCGCCGCTCCAGGCGGTATCGGCACGATGGAAGAACTGTTCGAGACATCGGCATGGTTCCAGCTGGGGCTGCACGACAAACCGATCGGTATTTTCAACGTCAACAATTACTACGATTGCCTCATCGATCTGGTCAATCACTTCGCCCGCGAGGGCTTTGCACAGGAAAAATATTCCGAATCGCTGGTGATCGAGGCCGACCCGAAAGAATTGCTGAACCGTCTGAGGATCGCCGCCACTCCGAAAGAAAAACCGGCCCGTTCTCCGGGCCGTTTCCTGATTTAACCCAACACCAGCATCGCCTGTTCCAGATCGGCGATCAGGTCTTGCGGATCTTCAAGTCCGATATAGAACCGGACAATCTGATGATGCCTGTCCGTCCAGTCCCGCCGGTCCGGACGGATACGGTAGGGTACCGCCAGACTGTGCGTACCGCCCCAGCTGAACCCCAGTCCGAACAGTTCCAGCGCTTCGAGGAAACGATCGGTCTGCGCTTCGGTATAACGCCCATCGAACAATACCGAAAACAGACCGCCTGATCCCGTAAAATCGCGCACGAAGCAATCGTGTCCGGGACAATCCGGAAAAGCCGGATGCAAGACCTTGCTGATTTCCGGCCGCCCCTTCAGCCAGCCGGCGACCTGCATCGCAGACTCTCCGCTTTTTTCAAAACGCACCTTCATGGACGACAGACTGCGCAGCACCAGATAGGCGTCATCGGCACCGACCCCCATCCCCAGACGCATATGCGCCATACTGATGCGGCGAAACAGTTCTTCATCCCGTGTAATGACCGCCCCCATCAGCAAATCGGACGCACCGCCCTGATATTTCGTCACTGCCTGCACCACGATATCTGCGCCATGCCCGAAGGCATCGAACACCAGTCCGGCCGACCAGGTATTGTCCAGTACGACGAGCGCTCCCCTGTCGTGTGCCGCACGACAAATCGCCGGAATATCGGGAACTTCCATCGTGACCGAACCCGGTGTTTCCGTCCAGACAAGCCGTGTATTGTCCTGCAACAGGGCAGCGATACCCGCGCCTGCCATTGGATCGTAATACCTCACGCTGACCCCGAAATCACGTGCCAGCCAGTCGCCCAGCTCCCGGTTCGGGTTATAAATGTTTTCCGGTATCAGGACATCGTCACCGCTTTTGAGAAAAGCGAAATCGACGATCGTGATCGCCGCCAGACCGCTTGGCGCCAGAACAACATGTTTTCCGCCTTCGATTTCGGCCAGTTGCGCTTCCAGCGTGAACGTGGTCGGCGTGCCATGCAGTCCATAGGTATAGGAATCCCGCCCGATCCACTGGCGCGAACGCAAGGCATCCACATTGTCGAACAATACCGTCGAGGCACGGTATGTCGGCTCCGGAAAAGCGCGAAATCCTGACGGTGCAACATAGTCGCTGTGGTTAATCCGCGTGTCTTTTGAAAAGGGTTTGCTCATGACATCCTCACTTGTTTTTCCTGTTACCGAACCGCCTTGCTTTTTGCGGGTAACGGCTGCATTTCCCCCCACAAATCGTGCGCATCCGCATCCTGTACGAGTACATCGACGAATTCGCCGGGCATCAGTTTGCGCCGCATTCCCTTTGGTTTGCGGACATACACGACGCCATCGATTTCGGGTGCATCGGCAAACGAACGGCCGACGGCACCGCCACGAACGGTTTCATCGACCAGCACCCGCAGGGTTTTTCCGATTTTCGCCTGCAGCCGTTCATGCGATATGTCTTCCTGCAATTGCATCAGGCGCGTACGTCTTTCTTCCCGGATCTCGTCAGGTACCGCGCCCGGCAAATCGTTGGCCTGCGCACCTTCGACCGGCGAGTAGGCAAAGCATCCCAGACGGTCTATCCGCGCTTCCCTGAGAAAATCCAGCAGATATTCGAATTCCGTTTCCGTCTCGCCCGGAAAACCGGTGATGAACGTGGAACGGATCGTGATATCCGGGCACATTTTCCGCCATGTGGCGATCTGTTCGAGATGCCTTTCACCGCTGGCAGGCCGCTTCATACGCCTGAGGACATCGGGATGGGCATGCTGGAACGGCACATCCAGATACGGTACGATTCCGCCCTCGTTCATCAGTTCCAGCAGCTCATCGACATGCGGATAAGGATATATATAGTGCAAGCGCACCCAGGCATCATATTTGCGCGCCAGCTTTCCGAGCTGTCCCGCCAGCGCCGTAATATGTGTCCTGACCGGACGACCGTTCCAGAATCCCGTCCTGAAGCGACTGTCCAGCCCATACGCACCGGTATCCTGCGAAATGACCAGCAATTCCTTCACGCCGGACGCAAAGAGCAATTCCGCTTCATCGAGCACCTTGCCGACAGGATACGAGACCAGCGGTCCGCGAAGATCGGGAATGATGCAAAACGTACAGTGATGTGCACACCCCTCGGAAATTTTCAGATAGGCATAATGCCGTGGCGTCAGCTTGATGCCCTGCGGCGGGACGAGATCGATAAAAGGATCGTGCGGACGCGGCAGATAACGATGAACGGCATCCATGACTTCTTCGACTGAATCCGGCCCCGTCACGGCAAGCACATCCGGCAACAGCTGTTTGACCAGCCCTTTTCCCCGCATATCTTTTTTGGCCCCAAGACAGCCGGTCACGATGACCTTGCCGTTTTCGCTCAACGCTTCGGAAATCGCTTCGATAGATTCTTCCTGGGCAGCCGTAATGAAACCACAGGTATTGACGATGACCAGTCCGGCATCCTCGTAGGTTTCCGCGGTCTCGTAACCTTCCGCACGCAACCTTGTCAGAATTTTTTCCGAATCGACTAGCGCTTTCGGGCATCCCAGCGACACGAACCCGATCGTTTTTTGTTTATCCATTTTCACTCACTGAATTACCGAACCATCGTCTGCCGCCAGCGGCGACGACATTCAACATTTTTCACCGGAATCGGCCGACTTGTCGATCCAGATACCGGTCGCCATTCTGCCTGTCACCCCATCGCGGCGGTAAGAATAAAAACGCGACTCGTCAGATACCGTACAAAACCCGCCGCCATAAACTTGCATGACGCCCGCCTGACGCAAGGTCAGTCGTGCCAGCGCATAAATATCAGCCAGATATTTTCCGTCCGCTCCCGTGCGCTTTTCAAACGCGACCGACAAATGCCTGTCTTTTTGCAAAAAAGCTTCCCGTACATCCTCACCGACTTCAAAGGCATCGGGACCGATGGCTGGCCCCAGCCATGCCATGATGTCCGCCCCTTTCTTTTCGCTGATCGCCCTCACGGTATTTTCCAGCACACCGGCAGCCAGTCCACGCCAGCCCGCATGGGCTGCTGCGACAGCTTTTCCGTCACGTCTGCATAGCAGAACAGGAAGGCAATCCGCCGTCATGATGACGCACACCACATCCGGACAGCACGCAAACGAAGCATCTGCGTCGGGTGCATCGCCGGAACGGGATGCATCGACGACACGATTGCCGTGTACCTGATTGAGCCAGACCGGTTCGGAAGGCAGAAACCGTCTGAGCAGCGCCCTGTTTTCACGCACGATGTGTGCATCGTCTCCCACATGCATGCCCAGATTCAGTCCACCCGCACTCTTTTGGTGCCCATGATAGGGCATTTCGCTCAATCCGCCTGAACGCACGGTGGAAAACGCACGGACGCATGAAGGCGCAGGCCAGTCAGGAATAATCGGATTCATACCATTGATCCTTTTCGGAAATCGTCGCCTGCTCCAGCAACTCGCGTATGTCGTCCGGCAATCGTGCCACCCATCCGTACATCCGGTTTTCTTCCGGATGCATCAATCCGAGGCGGAAAGCGTGCAACGCCTGACGGTGAAAAAACGCGCCAGCCCGTGCTTTTCCATACAATGGATCGCCGACTAGCGGAAACCCCGCGAACTGCATGTGCACACGGATCTGATGGGTTCTTCCGGTTTCCAGCCGGCATTTTATCAGGCTGACCGGATTGCCATGATACACACCGGTTTCCAGCCGGCGAAAGTGCGTCACTGCCGGTTTGCCGGACGCCGTCTGCACGACAGCCATTCTGACCCTGTCCCGCGGATGCCGTCCGACAGGCTGATCGACCGTACCCGACGCCGGCGCTTCCCCCCATACCAGCGCCAGATATTCCCGCCTGACATCCCTGGCCTGCAACTGCCGGACAAGATGCGTTTGCGCTTCCAGTGTTTTGGCCACGACCATCAACCCGCTGGTTTCCTTGTCCAGCCGATGCACGATGCCTGCTCTGGGAATCGCGGCATTGCCGGGAAAGCGGTGCAATATACCGTTAAGCAGTGTCCTGGACCAGTTACCGGCAGCAGGATGGACAACCAGCCCGGCCGGCTTGTCCACGACAACAAGCGTCCTATCCTCGAATACGACCGGAAAATCGACAGGTTCCGGCGTGAAGGCCAGTTCTTCTTCCGCCTGCTGCGGCCATACGGCGATTGTTTCATCTCCGACCATATTCTGCCGTACTTGCGCAGGCCTGCCATCGACCGTGACATGACCGTCAGCGATCCAGCGCTGGATGCGACTTCGGGAATATTGCGGAAGCCGTCTGGCAAGAATCTTGTCCAGCCGCTCTCCCCCTTCCCTCAGGGATAAAACAAACCTGACCGGTTCCTGTTCTGTTAATATCTCATCTTCGTCCGCTACCGGCATGTTTTCAGGCGAACGATCCGTTTTTTCGAACACAGTAAATCCTATCGGCTATAATTCTGAAACCAAACGTTTTTCCGGCCTATTTGCCATCTGCCAACATCATGCGAAAGAACCTGTTAAAGCTGTTTGCCGTATTTTTGGCCTTTTCACTGTCGGCCTGCGGCATGCTTCCTGACAAAATCGACGAAACAGCATCCTGGCCCGCAGGCAAATTGTATCGCGAAGCGAAAGAGGAAATGCGCGGTGGCAATTACGAAAAAGCCATCGAATACTACGAAAAACTCGAATCACGCTATCCATTCGGCGTTTTCGCGCAACAGGCCCAGATCGATATCGCCTACGCCTATTACCGCGACAACGAGCCGGCACAGGCGCTGGCAGCGGTCGAACGTTTCATCAAGCTGCATCCGAACCACCCGAATATCGACTATATGTATTATCTGCGCGGGTTGATCAATTTCAACGACCGCGTCGGCCTGATGAACTTCGCGTTCCGGCAGGATTTGTCCGAACGTGATCCGAAAGCCGCCCAGGATGCATTCGATTCGTTCAAGCTGCTGGTATCTCGCTATCCGGACAGCGTTTACTCACGGGATGCGATTTACCGCATGCGTTATCTTGTCACGATGCTGGCGAAATACGAAGTGCATGTGGCCAAGTATTATTTCCGGCGCGGCGCCTATCTGGCTGCCGCCAATCGCGCGCAGCGCGCCATCACCAACTACCCCGATTCAGCCGTTGCCGAAGAAGCGCTTTATATCCTGGTCGAATCCTACAAGAAACTGGGCCTCTACGACTTGAGCGACGATGCCAACCGGATTTTCAAACAGAATTTTCCGGACAGCAAGATTCCATACGGCGGCAATGTCGAGGACAATCCCTGGTGGCAATTCTGGTAATGCGCCACATAGATGGCAACCACCCGCGACATGAAACGTATCGCTATGACCCCACTGGCACAAAACGTAACCGCAAGCTCACTGTTTACCGTCACCGCGCCGTCCGGCGCGGGGAAATCGTCCCTGCTTTCCGCACTGATCCGTCAGGATCCGTCGTTGCGCCTTTCCATATCGCACACGACCCGGCCACCGCGTCCGGGCGAACAAAACGGACGTGAATACCACTTCACGACTGTCGATAATTTCAGAAAACGGCTTGACGCAGACGAATTTCTCGAATATGCCATCGTTCACGGAAATTACTATGGCACATCGAAACTGTCCGTTCTCGACCAGATCACCGCAGGTCATGATACCTTGCTGGAAATCGACTGGCAGGGTGCGCGGCAAATTCGCCGTCTGTTCCCCGAAACGGTCAGTGTTTTCATCCTGCCGCCCTCGATCGCGGTTCTCGAGGACCGTCTGAAAAAGCGTGGACAGGATTCACCCGAAATCATCCGGCAACGTATCGAGGCAGCAGACGAAGAAATACGGCATGCCTGCGAGGCCGATTATGTTATTATCAACACCGATTTCGATCTGGCCTTGTCGAAACTGGCCTCCATCGTCGAGGCGGCACGTTGCCGGACGGCACTGCAAGCCATCCGGAACCGCGAACTGTTTTTGCAGTTCGGTATCGTTCAGCCCGACCATCATTAGACCGGAATCCCGATCTGTTTTGAAAGAATAAAATGGCACGTATTACAATTGAAGATTGTCTGAAAAAAATCCCCAATCGCTTCGAACTGACGCTTTGCGCGACTTATCGCGCCCGCCAGTTGTTGCAGGGACACACTCCCAAGGTGGAAGCCAAGGATAAAATGACGGTTTTGGCATTGCGCGAAATCGCCGCTGGTAAAATTGGTCTTGAAATGCTGAAAAAGGTGCCGAGCTAAACGCTGGTGTTCCTGCAAGCCCCAAGAGGGCGCGTTTTGCCTGGCGGTTATCCCATTCACAAGACTGAGGGAGCGTTATGATGTCAACCGAAACCGCTTTATCGACCGGTCAGGCTCAAACCACCATCGCTGATCCGACTACGCTGCCTGCCGTATCGCAGGATGGCGGGACGTTTGTCACGCCGGTTTTCACCAGACCGAAAGTCGTCACTTTTTCCCACCTGGCGCAAAAACTGGAAAAATACATTTCGCCTGCCGACATGAAACGGATTCTGGAGGCTTTCCGTTTCGCTGATGAAAAGCATCTCGGTCAGATCCGCAAATCCGGTGATCCCTATATTTCGCATCCGTTGGCTGTGGCCGAAATCTGCGCCGACTGGAAGCTGGATGCACAAGCCATCATGGCCGCCCTGTTGCATGATGTAGTCGAAGATCAGGGGGTTACGCTGGAAGAACTGATCGAACGCTTCGGCGCACCTGTCGCCGCCATGGTGGACGGTCTGTCAAAACTGGAAAAACTCCAGTTCAAGACACATGTCGATGCACAGGGAGAAAATTTCCGCAAAATGCTCCTGGCCATGGCACGCGATGTACGAGTCATCCTGATCAAGCTGGCTGACAGACTGCACAACATGCGCACGCTGGACGTGATGAACCGCCCGAAACGCTACCGGATCGCACGCGAAACCATGGAAGTCTATGTTCCTATCGCGCACCGTCTCGGCATCAACAATCTCTATCGTGAAATGCAGGATCTCGCGTTTCGCAACATGTATCCGTTCCGTTACGATACGATTGCCAAAGCGATCAAGGCCTCACGCAGCAACCGGCGCGCCCTGATCGGGAAAGTGCATGATGCCGTCAGCAGTGCGCTGGAGAAAAACGGTATCCATGCTGAAATCTACGGTCGTGAAAAGACGCTGTATGGTATCTACCGTCGAATGCGCAGCCAGAATCTCTCGTTTTCACAGGTTCTGGACATTTACGGATTCCGCATTGTCGTCGATACCCTTCCGCAATGTTACATGACGCTGGGTGTACTCCACGCACTCTACAAACCCATTCCCGGCAAGGTGCAGGACTACATCGCCATACCGAAACTGAACAACTACCAGTCACTGCACACCAGCCTGGTCGGGCCTTACGGCACACCGGTCGAATTCCAGATCAGAACGCATGAAATGCACCATGTCGCCGAAACCGGCGTGGCGGCGCACTGGCTGTACAAAACGGAAAACGAAACGCTGACCGATTTGCAGAAACACAGTCTCGGCTGGCTCCAGTCATTGCTGGACATCCAGCAGCAAACCGGCAATTCTGCCGAATTCATCGAACACGTCAAGGTCGATCTGTTTCCGGATTCGGTTTATGTGTTCACCCCGAAAGCCAAGATCATCGCCTTGCCACGTGCCGCCACGGCGCTGGATTTCGCCTACAACATCCACTCCGACATCGGCGACCATACCGCTTCGGTCAAGATCAACAACAGCGTGGTACCGCTGAGAACCGAATTGCAAAACGGCGACATCGTGGAAGTCATCACCTCGCCGAACGCCCATCCGACACCGTCATGGCTTGAGTTCGTCCGCACCGGCAAGGCTCGTTCACGTATCAGAAGTTATCTGCGATCCATCAATCTGGCCGACTCGATCAAACTGGGACAGCGTCTGTTGCGTCAATCCCTGCAATCCATCCATCTCAACGAAACGGACATTCCCAAGCAAGTATTCGACAGGCTGTTGTACGAAACCGGCTCGAAAACGATGGACGATATTTATACCGATATCGGCACCGGAAAACGGTTGGCCATACTGGTTTCCAGACGAATCGCCAGTCTGATCGAGGAAATCAGTCGCAAACAGGGTATTGCGGCAAGCGAAGAAGAACCCCAGAAAATCGAACCGGTCATCATCTACGGCAGCGAAGGGATCAATGTCCAGCTGGCGACATGCTGTTTGCCGATTCCGGGTGATTCCATCATCGGCGAACTCAATATGACCCACGGTCTCGTCGTTCATAACGCCGAATGCCCGCAAGCCAAAAAACTGATTGCACGCGAACCGGACAAATGGATCGACGTCAATTGGGGGGAAGACCTGAACCGCAGTTTCGACTGTTATCTGCGCTTGCTTGTCGTCGAGGAAAAAGGCATTTTGGCACGCGTCACTTCCGAAATCAGTGGTTCGGACGCCAATATCACGGCGGTCGAAATGGAAACACAAGGCGAATTCAACCTGCTCAAATTCACCATCCAGGTCGAAAACCGGGTGCATCTGGCACGCCTGCTGCGCCGCGTCAGGCACGTACCCGGCGTCAAGAAGGTCGGCCGGGACCATATCTGACGGACAGTCCCGGCGATGTACGGTCAGTTCAGGGTTACTCTGGCAAACTTGCGTTTGCCGACCTGAACGACGAACGTACCGGCCTGGAGTTTCAACCCACGATCGCTGACCGTGACGCTATCGACACGAACCCCTCCCTGATCGACGAGTCTCAGCGCTTCCGATGTAGATGCGCACAGGCCTGCCTTTTTCAGCAACTGCCCGATTCCCAGCGGCGCACCCGACAGCGAGACTGACGGAATATCGTCCGGTATGCCGCCACGTGAACGCGCGACAAAATCTTCCAGCGCCGCATCGGCGACCGCTTTGGAGTGGAAACGGGTGACGATTTCCTTGCACAGTTCCACCTTGACGTCACGCGGATTGCGCCCGTTGGCGACTTCCTCTTTCAGTCGGGCGATTTCCTGTATGGAGCGGAACGACAGCAGATCGTAATAACGCCACATCATCTCATCGGAAATACTCATCAGTTTTCCGAACATGACATTGCCGGGTTCGGTAATCCCGACATAATTGCCTTTGGACTTGGACATCTTTTCCACGCCGTCAAGCCCTTCAAGCAACGGCATGGTCAAAATGCATTGGGGTTCCTGTCCGTACAGACGTTGAAGTTCGCGTCCGACCAGCAAATTGAATTTCTGGTCCGTTCCCCCCAGTTCCAGATCGGATTTCAGCGCGACTGAATCGTATCCCTGCATCAACGGATAGAGCAATTCATGCACGGAAATGGGATAACCGTTCTTGAAACGCTTGGCGAAATCGTCACGTTCCATAATCCGTGCCAGCGTATATTGCGATGCCAGCTGGATCATGCCACGTGCCCCCAGCGCGTCACTCCATTCGGAGTTGTAACGAATCTCCGTTTTTTCCGGATCAAGCACCAGACTTGCCTGAGCGAAATAAGTCATGGCATTTTCCTTGACCTGTTCACGGGTCAACGGTGGCCGTGTCACGTTGCGTCCGCTCGGATCGCCGATCATGGACGTGAAATCACCGATCAGAAAAATCACCACATGCCCCAGATCCTGGAGCTGGCGCATCTTGTTCAGGACAACGGTATGTCCAAGATGGAGATCCGGCGCCGTGGGATCCAGTCCCAGTTTGATTCGCAGCGGTTTGCCCGTCTTTTCGGAACGGGCGAGTTTCTGTGCAAATTCGGATTCGATCAACAGTTCGTCACAACCTCTCAGAGTAATTGCCATCGCTTCCCTGACGGCATCGGACAAGGGCAATTCCTCCACGGACTCAGACGCGGAAATTTTTTCGTTCATTTGACTTATTTACGACAGTTTGTATTGATATAATGCTTGCTTAGGCAATTTTGCCACAGGCCAATAACAAGAAAAGCATCCTGCGCAAAAAAGTCCATTCTAACTGATTGCAGCGACAAGAGGAATTTAATGCGATTTATCGACCGGGCGAAACGTGCCTTGCTGGGTACATCACAAAAAACACGCGTTGTCTCACTGGTTTCCCTCTGTTTCGCCTTTATCGCATTCGGTGCCGCCGCCGTGGCACCGGGAACACCTCCGGATACCCGCGATATCGCTTTCCGCATGATCGAGGAAGAGGTTTCGCTTCCCTCGCTCGACCGGCAGCTTGACCGGATCAGCAAGGAACAACAGTTTTATACCCGTGAAGAACGCATTCGTGCCGGCGATTCGCTCAATACGCTTTTTTCCCGTCTCGGCATCAACGACAAGGCAGCGGCCGACTTCATCCGTACCGACGCACAGGCAAACGACTTTTTGCATCTGAAAGCCGGTCAGGTCATCCATTCGCAAACCGACAACCGCGGACAGCTTTACATGCTTTCCGCCACCTTGCCTGAGGCAGGTGACCATTCCCATTCGACAAGCATTGTCCTGACACGTACCGACTCGGGTTTCTCAGCCTTCCGTGAAACCGAGCGTATGGAACGAACCGTCGAAATGCGTTCCGGCATCATCCAGTCGTCCCTTTTCGCGGCAACGGATGCTGCCGATGTGCCGGACGCTGTCACCCGACAATTCATCGAACTGTTTTCGACCGACATCAACTTCAATTCCGATCTCAAACGGGGAGACCGTTTCAATATCGTGTATGAAACCTTCTGGCAAAACGGAAAATTCCTGAAAACCGGCAATATCCTCGCCGCGGAACTGACCAACGACGGCACGCCTTATCAGTCCATCTGGTTTGAGCGCAGCCCCAAAAAGGGCGGATACTATGACTTCAACGGGAAATCCCAGAAAAAAGCTTTCCTGAAATATCCGCTGGAATTTTCCCGTATGTCTTCGGGTTTCTCGATGCGTGTCCATCCCGTCACCGGCCGGGTTCGCCAGCACAAAGGGATTGACTTCGCCGCGCCGACCGGCACGCCCATCCGCGCTGCCGCCGATGGCGTCATCCATTTTTCCGGCTGGCAAAACGGTTACGGCAACTTCATCGTCCTCAAGCACTGGGGACCCTATTCGACAGCCTATGGACATATGAGCCGTATCGCTGCCGGCATGACCAAAGGCAAGAAGGTCAGCCAGGGCGACATCATCGGCTATGTCGGCTCCACGGGTCTTAGCACCGGTCCGCATTTGCATTACGAGTTCCGTGTCAACAATGTCCAGCAAAATCCGGCAACCGTGGATATGCCGAACGTGCATCCGTTGACGGCTCGTGAAATGATCCGTTTCAAAACGACGCTGGCTGGCATGAAACATCGCTTCGCCCTGATGGACGCCGCATCGGCATCCCGCCAGATCGCCTACAACAAACATCGCCGGTAGTATCCTGGCAGGCAGACTATGGCATTGTTCATCGGCATGATGTCAGGCACCAGCCTTGATGGTATCGATGGCATTCTCGTCTCGTTTCCCGACGATTATCACGGAGGCAAGCTCGATATGCTGGCATCCGCCCATATCCCGTTCGACCTCTCTCTGCGCCAGCGCCTGATGGCGCTGCAACTTCCGGGCGAAAACGAAATCGAGCGTGAGGCCATGGCCGCCAACCGTCTGGCGACCCTGTATGCCGAAAATGTGAGGAAACTTCTCGAAAAAAGCGGTCTGTCACATCAGGATATCCGCGCTATCGGCGTTCATGGACAAACCATCCGTCATCGGCCTGATCTCGGATTCACAAGACAGACGAACAATCCCGCCCTGCTGGCGGAATTGACCGGCATCGATGTCGTCGCCGACTTTCGCAGTCGTGATGTCGCCGCTGGCGGTCAGGGAGCGCCACTGGTACCCGCTTTTCATCAGGCCGTATTCGGGGACGACATCATTTGCAGAACCGTCGTCAACATCGGCGGCATCGCCAATATCAGCATCCTCGATCCTGCCGGTTTCGTCTCGGGGTTCGATACCGGACCGGGAAACATGCTGCTCGACGCATGGATTCAATCCTGCAAAAACCAACCCTACGATATCGACGGTTCGTGGGGCAGAAGCGGCCGATATTCGGAAACACTGCTCGATACAATGCTCGCTGAACCCTTTTTCCGGCAGTTGCCGCCGAAAAGCACCGGCCGCGACCTGTTCAATCTGGCATGGCTGCGTGACAAACTGTTCCAGTCATCGATGACAGACAAACTCGGACAGGAAGATGTCCAAGCGACGCTGACACTGTTGACCGCGACCTCGATCGCACACGCCATTCACCGCTATGCGCCAAAGACCCGGCAGGTTTATGTTTGCGGCGGCGGTGCCAGAAACCGTTTTCTGATGGAACTGCTCGAAGACAGGTTGCGAGACGGCGACTATCCGATATCACTGGCTACAAGCGAAACGCTGGGCATCGACCCCATGCACGTCGAATCGCTGGCTTTCGCATGGCTGGCATACCGTTTCACGCACAGGCTTCACGGCAATCTGCCATCGGTAACCGGCGCGACTTCCGGCCGGATTCTGGGTGCGCTTTATCCTGCCTGAACGGATTTTCTCCTTGACGGCACGACATGGGCAATTATGCCGTACTCCCGCCACAGGAATGTTTCCCGTTACGACTTCATACCTGTCGGGCAATGCCGGCCCCATCATTCCGGCAATATCTTTTAAAATATGTTTTTTCATGACTTCACTTGCGGTTTGCACCAACCATCTCACAAGGAAATCCTGATGATCGCTCTTTTGCAACGCGTCACTCAGGCCAGTGTCACCGTCGATGGCGAAATCATTGGCCAAATCGGTAAAGGATTGCTTGTCCTGTTATGCGCCGAACGGGGCGATACCGAAAAAGAGGCCGACCAGCTACTCGACAAACTGTTGAACTACCGTGTTTTTTCCGACAGGAACGGCAAAATGAACCTTTCTGTCATGACAATCGGCGGCAGTATGCTGATCGTGCCGCAATTCACACTGGCAGCCGATACACGATCCGGCACCCGCCCGTCCTTTTCACCTGCCGCTCCGCCGGATACCGGAAAAAAACTGTTCGATTATTTTGTGGAAAAAGCACGCGGCAAACTCGACGGCATCCAGACCGGACGGTTCGGCGCCGACATGCAGGTCGCACTGACAAACGACGGTCCTGTTACGTTCTGGCTGGATACATCCGGCCGAAAAACATCGTCACCCCATCCCTAAAGAGGCTGTGAAAACCGCTGGTATCTGGCAAAATAACGCTATTGTTTTCATTTACTTTTCAGGAGCCGTCATGAAAATCTGGAGCGATTCTTTTAAAGACGGGGCGAAAATCCCGGCACCGTTGGCGTTTTGCAAAATCGATGCTGCTACGCATGCCGCCATGTCAGACAACCGCAACCCGCATCTGGCATGGAGCGATCTGCCTGAAAACACCCGCTCTCTGGTGGTGATCTGCCATGACTACGATGTCCCGTCCCGTGGCGACGACGTCAACCAGGAAGGCAAAACCGTCCCTGCCGATCTGCCGCGCGTGGACTTCTATCACTGGGTACTGGTCGATCTCCCTGCGAACCTGACCTCGATCGCCGAAGGGGAATTCTCCAGCGGCATTACCGCAAGAGGAAAAAGCGGTCCTGATGCCCTGCATGGCGCAAGACAGGGCATCAACGACTATACTGCCTGGTTTGCCGGCGACAAGGATATGGAAGGTGACTATTACGGTTACGATGGTCCTTGCCCCCCATGGAACGATGCCATTCCGCATCATTATGTCTTCACGGTATATGCGCTGGATACCGACAAACTCGCCGTTACCGGACGTTTCACCGGTCAGGATGTCATGGCTGCGATGCAAGGTCATATTCTCGGAAAAGCCAGCATCACCGGCGTCTATTCCCTGAATCCGGCTGTCGCTTCCACACTTTGAGATATCAAGTGAGCCAGCCTACCGATATCCTCATCATCCGGCACGGGCAAACGGCCTGGAACCAGCTCAAACGCTTGCAGGGACACAGCGATATCCCGCTCAACGAAAAAGGCAGGTTGCAGGCCGTTACACTCGCCGAAATCCTGCGCGATGAACCGCTGGATGCGATTTTTTCCAGCGACTTGCAGCGTGCCTATCAGACTGCGCATGAAATCGCTCGCACACACCATTTGCCGGTCCTGACCGACAAAATGTTCCGCGAACGCTGTTACGGTGCCTGCGAGGGCATGAAAGATGAGGAAATCCGGGAAGCATACCCGCAATCCTACGCGGCATGGTATGCCGCCGATCCCGATCATTTCTTTCCGGACGGCGAACGTAAAACCGAAAGTCCACGCCAGTTCCATCACCGCGCCCTGAATGCGATCGAACATGTCGCATCCCGCTACCCGGGCAAACGGATCGCCATCGTCACACATTTCGGCGTCATCGAAACAGCATATCGCACCGCATGCGGCATTCCGCTTGGCAAACATTGCAAAATGCCGGTTTTGAATACCAGCATCAACCGCTTCCGCTGGCATGACGGTACCTTGCAGTTACTGCAATGGGGTGAAGCATCCCATCTGGAAGAAGCCAAAAAACCACCTGTCGATTATTACCGGCATTATTGACACATTGATCCGCCCGCATTCCGCGGCAAACCGTTTTGTCCTGTTTCTGTCATGCACATCGGTCCCTACGCCCTTTCCAACAATCTCATCCTCGCACCGATGGCCGGCATCACCGACCGTCCGTTCCGCCAGCTATGCAAAAGGCTTGGAGCCGGATATGCCGTATCCGAAATGGCTGCCGCCAACCCGCTGTTGCGCGACACACTCAAAAGCCGGAAACGGATCGTTCATGCCGGCGAACAGGAACCGCGCGCCGTCCAGATCGTCGGTTCCGACCCGGCCATCATGGCGGATGCCGCCCGATACAACGTCGATCAGGGTGCGCAAATCATCGATATCAACATGGGATGCCCGGCGAAAAAAGTCTGCAACAACTGGTGCGGTTCCGCCCTTTTGCAGGACGAACGTCTCGTCGGCAGGATTCTGGACGCCGTGATACAAGCTGTCGATGTGCCCGTGACGCTCAAATTCCGGACCGGATGGGATCACGACCATATCAATGCTCCTGCCATCGCGTCGATCGCCGAATCGGCGGGTATCGCCATGCTGACCCTGCATGGACGCACCCGTGCAGACGGCTATCGGGGTCACGCCGAATACGATACGATCGCCGAGGTGAAGTCACGTGTATCCGTTCCTGTCGTCGCCAACGGCGATATCGATTCGCCGCACAAGGCAAAAGCCGTACTTGAACATACGAAAGCCGATGCCGTCATGATCGGCCGCGCTGCACAGGGAAACCCCTGGATATTCCGCGATATCGGCTGTTTTCTTGAACACGGCACCTTGCCAGCCCCCCCTTCATGGCAAGAAATCTGGCAGATTCTGCGTGAGCATTTGGTGGCACATTACGCCTTTTACGGTGAAGCCATCGGCGTGCGCAATGCACGCAAACATATCGGCTGGTATGCACGGAATCTGCCCGGCGGCGAACAATTGCGGCAAAAAACCAACATCGCCGTTACCTGTGAACAGCAAATAAATGAGATCGATCGCTTCTTTACATCTCTACTTGAACACGGTGAACGGGTACAATAACAATTCGTAATTCAGATTGACCGGCGAGCCGGACACGGCTGCCATTGGAAATGCAAGATGAGCAAAGAGCATATTCAGGATGTTATCCTGCAAAGCCTGCAGGAATACTTCGATGATCTCGACGGCCAGAAACCAACCGATGTCTATAACATGATTATGCGTACGGTTGAAAAACCTGTCCTGATGGCTGTCATGGCCCATGCCAAAAACAACCAGTCCCATGCAGCGGAAATGCTGGGCATCAACCGCAATACCCTGCGGAAAAAATTGCTGGAACACGGCCTTTTGTAACCAGCGCTCTCTTTTTACCTTTTATTGACTGCAATTTCTTCTATCATGACTCGATTTGCCCTGATCTCCGTCTCCGACAAAACAGGTATCGTCGATTTCGCCAGGGAACTGGCTTCCATGAACATGGTGATCCTCTCTACCGGCGGGACAGCAGAACTGCTTGAAAAAAACGGCGTTCCCGTAACCGAAGTCGCCGACTATACCGGATTTCCGGAAATGCTTGACGGCCGCGTCAAAACGCTGCACCCCAGGATTCATGGCGGCATTCTCGCAAGACGCGACCTGCCATCGCATATTTCCGCGATCGAACAACAGGGAATCCATACCATCGACATGGTCGTCGTCAACCTGTATCCGTTCCAGCAGACCATCGCCCGTGAAAACTGCACGCTGGAAGACGCCATCGAAAACATCGATATCGGCGGCCCAGCCATGTTGCGCTCCGCCGCGAAGAATTACCGTGATGTCGCTGTCATCTGCGATCCGACCGACTATGGCGACATCATCGCCGAAATGAAAAAGAACGACGGTTCGCTCTCCATGGACACCCGTTTCGAACTGTCGAAGAAAACGTTCGCCCATACCGCCCAATACGACGGCGCGATCGCCAACTATATGTCCAGCCTGAAAGCGGACAAGAAGCATCAGAACCGCCAGACCTATCCGGAAATCCTGAACCTGCAATTCGAAAAAGTCCAGGATATGCGCTACGGCGAAAATCCGCACCAGTCCGCCGCTTTCTATCGTGAACGAAACATCGCACCCGGTACACTGGCCAGCTACCGTCAGCTGCAAGGCAAGGAACTGTCCTACAACAATATCAGCGATGCGGACGCCGCATGGGAATGCGTCAAGAATTTCGATGAACCCGCCTGCGTCATCATCAAACACGCCAACCCTTGCGGTGTCGCAACTGGCAAGGATTTGCTGGAAGCATACCAGAAAGCGCTGCAAACCGATCCGGAAGCGGCATTCGGCGGCATCATCGCTTTCAACGGCGAACTTGATGGCCGAACTGCCGAGGAAGTCGCAAAACTTTTCGTCGAAGTGTTGATCGCACCGTCCTTTACTGAAGAAGCCAGGAGCATCTTCAACCGCAAGAAAAACCTGCGCCTGCTGCAGATCGGACTGGGCACCAACGCCAATACATTCGATCTCAAGCGCGTCGGCGGCGGTCTGCTCGTCCAGTCTCCCGACATCGTGGATATCATCGCAAGTGACCTGAAAGTCGTCACGAAGAAACAGCCGACGCCGCAGCAGATGCAGGATATGCTGTTCGCCTCGAAAGTCGTCAAGTTCGTCAAATCGAACGCGATTGTATTCTGCGGCAACGGGATGGCGCTGGGCATCGGCGCCGGCCAGATGAGCCGTGTGGATGCGGCGCGTACCGCCACCATGAAAGCCGCCAATGCCGGACTTTCCCTGCAAGGCTCCGTGGTGGCATCAGACGCCTTCATTCCATTCCGTGACGGCCTGGATATCGTCGCCAATGCCGGCGCGACAGCCGTCATCCAGCCTGGAGGCTCGGTACGCGACCCCGAAGTGATTGCCGCGGCCGATGAACATGGCATCGCCATGGTCTTCACCTCGGTACGCCACTTCCGTCACTGACGCGAAACGGGGATTTTCATGACCTTCGTCTCTGCATCGCAAACAACGGGTACCATCATGAAAATCCTCGGCATCGACCCCGGTCTGAGAACGACCGGTTTCGGTGTCATCCACAAACAGGGGGCGACCCTGCATTACATTGCATCCGGCACTGTCAAAACCCAATCTGACGCAGGCTTGCCATTACGCCTGAAAACCATTTTCGACGGCATCAGCGAAATCATCGCCCGCTATCAACCCGACTGCGCCGCCATCGAAAAAGTATTCGTCAACGTCAATCCGCAATCCACCCTGCTTCTGGGTCAGGCACGTGGCGCCGCCATCAGCGCGCTGGTCGCGTCCGGACTGACCGTTCATGAATTTACGGCATTGCAAATCAAGCAAGCCGTCGTCGGACATGGCAAGGCACAAAAAAAACAGGTTCAGGAAATGGTGCAACGCCTGCTCTCTCTTCCGGGCGCACCTGCCAGCGATGCGGCAGATGCGCTGGGGGCAGCCATCTGCCATGCACACGGTTTCGATGCCGTCAGGGCATTGGAAAAAGCCGCCGTACTGGGCAATTTGCCATCATTCCGTATCCGTCGCGGCAGACTTATCCGGTAATATACTGACAATTTTCCATTATCTGATTGCATAACATGATCGGTCGCATACACGGTATCCTGTTGCAGAAAAACCCGCCGCAACTGCTGGTGGACTGTCACGGCGTCGGCTACGAAATCGATGTCCCCATGAGCACGTTTTACAATCTTCCGGCCACAGGCGAAAAAGTCACGCTGTTTACCCACCTCGCCGTCCGCGAGGATGCCCATATTCTGTATGGATTCGGCAACCTTGAAGAAAGGGCGCTATTCAGGCAACTGATCCGCATTACCGGAATCGGCGCACGAACCGCGCTGGCGCTTTTGTCAGGACTGTCCGTCACGGACATGGCACAGGCTGTGACCATGCAGGATGCAACTCGGCTGACGAGCATCCCCGGCATCGGCAAGAAAACCGCCGAACGCCTGTTGCTGGAGTTGAAAGGCAAACTCGATGGCGGCACACTCGCGGCCATCGCACGTCCATCACCGGAAGATCCGCGTTCCGATATACAAAATGCCTTGCTGGCATTGGGTTACTCCGAAAAAGAAACGCTACTGGCCATGAAACAGCTGCCGAACGACTGCACTGTATCGGACGGTATTAAAATGGCGCTGAAAGCCTTGTCCAAAGGGTAAATAACCGATATATAACGGATTCGACATGAGCATCCAGACCGACGATTTCAGCGAAAAACGACTCATCGACGCAAAAACCGCATCTCCCAACGAGGAAGCGATCGAACGTGCCTTGCGTCCAAAATTCCTGAACGAATACGTCGGGCAGCACAAAACGCGCGAGCAACTGGAAATTTTCATCGCCGCGGCAAAAAAACGTGGCGAGGCGCTTGACCATACCCTGCTTTTCGGCCCGCCCGGACTGGGCAAAACGACGCTGGCGCATATCATCGCCCGCGAAATGGGCGTCAATTTGCGACAGACTTCCGGCCCTGTGCTGGAGCGCGCAGGCGATCTGGCAGCCATTCTGACCAATCTGGAAGCCAATGACGTCCTGTTCATCGACGAAATCCACCGGATGTCACCCGTTGTCGAAGAAATCCTTTATCCCGCACTGGAAGATTACCAGATCGACATTTTGATCGGTGAAGGTCCTGCAGCACGCTCCGTCAAACTCGACTTGCAACCATTCACCCTGATCGGAGCCACCACACGGGCCGGCATGCTGACCAATCCGTTGCGCGACCGTTTCGGTGTCGTCGCACGACTGGAGTTTTACGACATCGAAGATCTGACACGAATCGTTACGCGAAGCGCCATGCTTCTGAAAGCGCCGATCGTACAGGACGGCGCACGCGAAATCGCACGTCGTGCACGCGGTACACCGCGTATCGCCAACAGGCTGCTTCGCCGTGTGCGCGACTATGCCGAAGTCAAGGGAACAGGAGAAATCACCCGTGACATCGCCGATGCCGCCCTGAAAATGCTCGATGTCGATCCGGTCGGATTCGATCTGATGGATCGCAAATTGCTCGAAGCGGTGCTGTTCAAGTTCAGCGGCGGTCCGGTCGGTATCGCCAATCTGGCTGCCGCCATCGGTGAAGAAATCGACACCATCGAAGACGTACTGGAACCCTATCTGATACAACAGGGGTATCTGCAACGTACACCGCGCGGTCGTATCGCCACCACGGCGACTTACCGACATTTCGGTATCGCGGTTCCATCATCGAACCAGACCGGCAATCTGTGGGACGATATCGAGAAATGACCTTGACACGATCTGATCCCGTCGATGTCGCCGTCGGCATTCTTATGCAGGAAAATGGCGATGTGCTCATGGCTCAAAGACCGGAAGGCAAACCCTATGCCGGTTACTGGGAATTCCCGGGCGGCAAGGTCGAAGCCGGTGAAACCGTCGAAAACGCGCTCAGACGTGAATTCATGGAAGAGCTGGGCATTACCATTTTGTCTGCCACCCCATGGTGCTGTGTCGAATACGTCTATCCGCATGCCCATGTCCGACTGCATTTCTTCATCAGCCGGCAGTGGCATGGTACTCCGCAAGGCCGCGAAGGACAGGCATTCGGCTGGCAAGGCGCCATCCAGGTCAAGCCTTTGCTGCCGGCCACCATTCCCCTGCTCCACTGGCTGGACGAATACCGTTACCCGCATTGACACGACGTTTCTGCCTTTCCTTCTTGCCGGAAGTCCGTGTATCCCGATCAGTGGTACAATTTCCCTCTTTATCCGACAGGAAACAACATGATCCTCGAACTCGTCGATATTCTGATTCAGCCCGGCAAACAGACTGAATTCGACCAGGCTATTTTGCATGGCATCCAGACCTATATCGCTCCATCCAAGGGTTTCATCGGCTACCGCATCAACAAATGCATCGAATCTCCCGAGCGCTACGTACTGATGAACTATTGGGAAACCCTCGAAAATCATACCGTCGATTTTCGCGGTTCTCCTGCTTTCACCCAATGGCGAAGCGTCGTCGGACCGTTTTTCGCACGTCCGCCAATCGTTGAACACTTTACGATTTTCGCGACAAAAAACGCCTGAAAAACGGCGTTTCTGTTGCCCTTCAAAGGCAAATCAGCGATAATGCACAGGCGTCGCCGGGGTGGCGAAATTGGTAGACGCAGCAGACTCAAAATCTGCCGGTGGAAACACCGTGCCGGTTCGATTCCGGCTCCCGGCACCAGACGATCGCAATTTGCAACTTTACCTGCTGGCCTTGAGACACTGTTTCGTTTCAGGGCTTTTTTATTTCCCTCATTCTTCAATCCCGTCAAGACGTACCGCCTTCCCGCCGGTTTATCCGTGTACAAGTCATCCGACTTGCAGTCCGTTCGCACCAGAGATCCATCAGCATCCATATCCTGTGTACCGCACATACATGCACACAAAAAAACCGGGAGATATTTCCCGGTTTTTTTGTTCCATTCGTTTGAGCGCTCCCTGTCAGGAACAACAGGAACACTTGAACTGCTTCTTGGCTCTCTGGCGCCATGTCTGCAACAGCGGGTCAGTATAACCAGACGGTTGCGACAACCCCCTGAACACCAGATCGCAGGCAGCGCGGAATCCCGGAGAATGGGCAAAATCGTCCGTCATTCTGCGATAGGTCGGATCTCCTGCATTTTGCTGATCGACCACAGCCGCCATTCTTTTCAGGGTACTCATGACCTGCGGAACCGTGGCGATGCCATGACGCAGCCAGTTTGCGATATGCTGGCTCGAAATACGCAGCGTGGCGCGGTCTTCCATCAGGGCGATATCGCGGATATCCGGTACCTTGGAGCAACCGATACCCTGATTGACCCAACGGACTACGTACCCGAGGATACCCTGCGCATTGTTGTCGAGTTCCTGCTGGATTTCTTCAGGCGACCAGTTCGGCGTATCGGTGACCGGAATCGTCAGCAAATCATCGAGTACATCGACAAACGGCTGTTTTTCCATCGCAGCCTGCGTTTCCTCGATATTGATCTGGTGATAATGCAACGCATGCAACACCGCTGCCGTCGGAGACGGAACCCATGCCGTATTCGCACCGGCACGCAAATGGTCGCCCTTCTGTGCGATCATGTCCGCCATCAGATCCGGAGCCGCCCACATGCCCTTACCGATTTGTGCGCGCCCTCTCATGCCGCATTCCAGACCGACCTGAACGTTATTGACTTCATAGGCATTGATCCACGGCGTTTTTTTCATATCGCCCTTGCGGATCATCGGACCGGCTTCCATCGACGTATGGATTTCATCGCCGGTACGGTCAAGGAAGCCCGTATTGATGAATGCCAGACGGTTCGGAACTTCCGCTACGCAAGCCTTCAGATTGGCGCTGGTGCGGCGTTCTTCGTCCATGATACCCAGTTTGACGGTATTAGGCTGCAATCCGAGCAAAGCCTCGACCTTGTTGAACAGTTCGTTGGTGAATGCCGCTTCTTTCGGGCCATGCAGTTTCGGTTTCACGACATAGATGGAACCACAACGGGAACTGATTCTGTTTTGCAAATCGCGTTTGACGATCAGCGTCGTAATGACGGCATCCATGATGCCTTCGAAAATATCGTTTTCGTCACCATCCAGAATAGCCGGATTCTGCATCAGCAGACCGACATTGCGGACGAAAATCAGGCTGCGCCCCGGAAGGGAAAATTTCTCGCCGGTAGCGACAGACAGGTATTCACGGTCACCGTTCATCTTGCGCACGAACGTCGTGCCGTTCTTGGTGACGTTTTCTTCCAGATCGCCTTTCATGACCCCCAGAAGATTCCGGTAAACCAGTACCTTGTCATCGGCATCGACTGCCGCGACGGCATCTTCGCAGTCCAGAATGGTCGTCGTGGCGGCTTCCATGATGATATCGCGCACACCTGCCGGATCACTTGCGCAAATCGGGTCGTTCTTGTCGAAAAGCAGATCGAAATGCATATGATTCTGCATGAACAGCAGGGAAGCCGGATTTTCCGGATCGCCATTGTAGCCGACCAGCCATTCCGGCTGTTTCAGTGTCGTTTCGCTACCATCCCCGAGTACGGCGACAAGCTGTTTGTTCCGGATATAGTATCTGACGACATCCTTGTGCGAACCCTTTGCCAGCGGGATGAATTCATCGAGCATGGCACGCGCATAGGCAATGACTTTCTGGCCTCTGACCGCATTGTACGGACCGCTCTTGCCGGCGCCGCCTTCTTCGCTGATCGCATCGGAGCCATACAGGGCATCATACAGACTGGCCCAGCGTGCATTGACCGCATTGAGGACATAACGTGCATTGGTCAGCGGTACAACAAGCTGCGGCCCACCCTGCACCGACACTTCCTCATCGATATTTTGCGGATCGATTTTGACATTTTCCGGAACCGGAACCAGATAACCGATTTCTTTCAGGAACTGCTTGTACGCATTCATGTCCTTGACAGGACCGGGATTCAGACGATGCCAGCAGTCCACTTCTTCCTGGAGACTTTCCCGTTCTGCCAGCAAATCGCGGTTTTTCGGTGTCATTTCTTCGACAATGGCATCAAAACCGCGCCAAAAAGTATCACTGTCGATGCCGGTACCCGGCAAAGCTTCTTCTTCGATAAAACGATACAGATTTTCAGCGACCTGTAAACGATAACATTTTTTACGTTCTGTCATATAACGTTTCTCTTGTATCCAAACCTGTGCGAGTTGACAACTTAATGACGCCATCGCCTGTCATGCCGTCCGGCAGACAAACGATTGCGAGAATGTTTTCTCATTCTTTGCCGCGCAATAGCAGGAGCGGACGCTTACCGCCATCCTGTCCGGATAAACACCATCATGCGTTGTCAGATACAGCTGTCTGATTACCCGTTTGTAACACGTATTCTTGTATGAACACGACTTGTGCGCATGGAGAAGGGTTGCTTCTTTTTTTCACGGGTATATATGTTAGCAATAAAGTCTGTCCGTGACACACAATTTTTTATATCCACCCCTGCTTGTCATGCAGAAAAAGCGTCTTATCCGGTCTTTTTCACGAAAATGGCAGCCTTCCGGCCATATTCCAGAATCTGCGACTAGAATCCGGTCAACCACTTTCTGCGCTGCATGTACTGCCAGGATGCAACGATAATGAGTACGGGCAACAGACATTCCAGAAATTCTTCCTGGGAAAGCTGCAAGGCGACCAGACAGTCCGTGAAATGCATTCCGTAAAGTTCCGTCAACACGTTCAGCGACCGGTCGATACACTTGGAAACGGCCAGTACAACGAAAAATACCAGTATGGTGATCGCATGTCCTTCCTTGTTGCACAGTTCCCTGAAAAACGTGCCTGCATGATTTCTGATGAAATGAAACAGCATCCAGACAATCGGCAGCAAAATCAGTATGGCCAGCAATTTGTCTGTCACTGGAATATGATTGCCGAGCCAGAAACGGCTTTTGAGAATACTTTCACTGCTGACCGACTTGTGCAAGTCCATCTCGCGCATGCACATATAGGCCAGCATGATGACAACCGCACATTTCGTCGTGCCTTTTATCCGGTGACCGGAAAATATCACGAACAGTATGGCGGCGACATAACAAATCAGCGTCATCCTCTCGACCATACCGCCTTCCTCAGCGAACGCCAGCATGTCCGCAGGAGGCAAGGCACACCAGCACGCCAGGGCGGTCAATGATGTCAGCAATGCAATATATACCGATATAAAGGGAGATGGCTGTATCATCATGACGGTTTTATGCACCTCACGATACTGATAGAAAGACACCGTTATCAGTAACGGCAAAATGCATTCAAGATATTCTTCCTGTCCTGTCACCAGTGTCTCTACCCACACCGGGAAATGCCATCCCCACATTTCCGTCATCATATTCAATGAACGATCGAAAATCTTGGAAACGACCAGCACGGCCAAAAATACGAAAATCCCCACGGCATAACCGTCTTTCACACACAAATCGGACCACCAGCGCCTGGTATAGCCACGGATAAAATAAAACAGCATCCACAATACCGGAATCAAAATGGCAAGCGCCATCAATTTGTCAGCGACGGGAAACTGACTGCCCAGCCAGAACTTGATTTTCAGGATACTGGTGCCGCTCAATGACTTGTGAAAACCGGCTTCCCGCATGAACATATACGCCAGCAATATTACGATGGCTACCCGTGTCTGCACTTTCAGAACAGCACGTCCGCTATACAGAATCAGTCCAATGGCAACGATATAGACAACCAAAGTCAGATTCTCGATCGGTCCGTTCTCACGAACGAAGCGGATCATTGATTCGCTCGACATGACCAGCCAGCTGACCAGCGCGGCAAGTGAGGCGATAACGGAAATATAGACCGTCATCCATGGAGATTTCGACAAAGTCATACTTGCGACAATGCAACCCGATACCGTCGATACGGCATCGCGTCAAAAAAAAGTTAAATTTCGTAAGGAAGTTATTCTAGAGAAAGACGACAAGCAATTCAATTCAGGCAATGCCGCACCGCTTCGGCACGTCGTCGCCGCTTGTCGCTATCACTGAATTGAAGAGAGGGAGAAATCCTGCGATCAGGTCTGATCGTGTTTGCCGGCGTCATCTTCGCCGATGTTCTTTTCCGGCGGTACCGGCACCCGACTGTTCCATGTATAGACGGACCATGCCGTTGCACCGCACTGGTCACATGCCGGTCCGGTAGCGCCGCCGTTGGCTCGCCATCCATCAGGATTGGCCTTGCCTCCGCAGAAAGGACAAGGCAAGAGTTTCTGTTCCTCGACATTGCCACGCCAGACAGCCCGAAAGACTTCGTTGAAATCGGCAAACGTCAGTTCCACACATCGTCCGACCCGGATACCGAAAACGATCAGAAAATAAAAAGGTGTCACCAGAAACAGCAAAAAGCGTCTCAATCCTGCTGATTTGATATGTATAAGCGGCGGCATGATATGACTTTATTCCGGACAGCGCCCGCGGGAAATCGCGCAATGGCGAATATACCGCCGGACTGGCTGTACTGCGAAAACATCCTAATCCAGCTTGCCTTTCTTTTTGAGCCACTTGACAGCGATAAACCCTATGATCGCCGCAAGAAACAGGGAATCCAGCGCCCATTCATGAATGCTTTCGGTCGAAAAGTTGCCATCGAACAGACGAAAGGACATGATCGCCCCACCCAGAAGAAGCGTCACCAGAAAGACATGTAATTTACGCAGTTTTTTCATTGATTTCGATTGTACGTTAACCATTTGCCGTGCGTAAAAGATGCTTCCGCACGCAAACAGTAGTTTAACAGCTAAAGCCGTACCCTTTGCATTCTTTCATATCACGGCAAAACTGCAAGGGCACAAAAATCCTGAATCGTCCCGTCAATGCCGTTTCACCTGCATGACGCCGCCGACTTCACTGATCATCTGCATCGCCTTTCCAAGACTGTCCGTCGATGCGATTTCCACCGTGAAGGACATTCGCGCCTGCCCCTTGTGGCTTTGCGTCCGCACGCCGATCACGTTGATTTTTTCACGCATGAACACATCGGAAATATCTCTCAACAAGCCTTGCCGGTCTCCGGCCAGCACATAAATATCGACTGGATATACCGTATCCGGCTCCGGTGTTCCCCAGTTCGTCTGGATGACCCGTTCCGGCGCTTTTTTTTCCATTTCCAGAAAATTCTTGCAGTCCTGACGATGGATAGATACCCCCTTGCCACGGGTAACGAAACCGACGATCGGATCGGGAGGCGCCGGCTTGCAGCATTTGGCCATCTGGGTCAGCAAACCTTCCGTACCGACAACCAGAATCCCTGATTTCGCGCCACTGGCGACACTGGATGCCTTGCTCTTGTGGACAATATCGTCGTTATTGTCCGTATCCCGAACGGTTTCCTGACCATGCAGCGCCATCTCGATCGTACGCACATTGAGTTTTTCCTTGCCGGCGGCGAAAAACATTTCATCCACCTTTGAAAATTCGAGTTTTCGCGCAAGCTCTTCGAGGTTGACAGCAGTCTTGCCTTCACGTTGCAAGAGTTTTTCGATCATGGCCCTGCCGCTGGCCACCGTTTCCTGATACTCGATGCCGTTGAACCATGAGCGTATCTTGGCATGTGTACGCGGATTGACAGCGAATCCCGGACTCAGCCAGTCGCGCGACGGTCCGATATTGCCGGCAGCGCCCTTGGCAGTGATGATCTCCACCGTTTGCCCGCTTTTCAATGGCGTATTGAGCGGCACCATCACCCCATCCACACGTGCACCGCGACAACGATGACCGACATCGCTGTGAACCTGATAGGCGAAATCGATCGGTGTCGCACCTTGCGGCAAATCGATCACTCTCGCTTGCGGCGTCAATGCATAAATCCTGTCGTCGAGCGTGGTCGCCTTGATCTTTTCCACCCATTCTTTATGGGAATCTTCTTCGGCCACGGCATCATCGACATCCGTCTTCCATGACAACAACTGGCGCAAAAACGAAATCTTTTCGTCATACTGCTGTGCGACAAACGTCGATCCCCCCGTTTCCTTGTAACGCCAGTGGGCAGCCACGCCGAACTCGGCCAGACGGTGCATTTCCTGCGTCCTGATCTGCACCTCGAAAGGCTGACCGTTTTCCGCCACCACTACCGTATGCAACGACTGGTAGCCATTGGGCTTCGGACGCGAAATATAGTCGTCGAATTCCTTGAGAATCGGTGTCCAGAGGCGGTGAATCATATCCAGCACCGTAAAACAGGTCTTGATATCGGAAACGATGACTCGAAACGCACGCAAATCATACATCTGCGAAAAATCGAGCGATTTGCCACGCATCTTGTTATAAATACTGTAAATATGCTTCGGTCTTCCCGTCACATCGGCCTTGATACCGGCCGCATCCAGTTCCTGGCGCAACCGTGCCATGATCTTCCGGATAAACTCCTCGCGTTCCGTACGCTTTTCTTCCAGACTTTTTGCAATACGACGATAGGCTTCCGGATCGATGAAACGAAACGACAGATCCTCCAGTTCCCACTTCACCTGCCAGATACCCAGCCGGTTGGCCAGCGGCGCATAAATCTCCAGCGTTTCCTTGGCATAATGCCGGCTGGCGTCATTATCTTCCTTCTTCCTGGCAAGATAACGCAAGGCGGCCATCCGTGCGGCCAGCCTGATCATGACGACCCGCATATCGGAAGCCATCGCCAGCAACATCTTCCGTAACGTCTCTGCCTGCGCCTTCCTGATCTGTGCGGCATTTTTACCGTGTCCGATTTCGTCGAGACCACCTGTCAGATCACGCAATCTGAACAGCTTTCTGGCACTGTCCACAAGATTGTCGACTTCCACACCGAAGCGTGTCTCAATCTGTGCAGCCGCTTCAGGATTGTATTCCGGCAAAACCGCCAACAGACCGGCGATACGTGTCTGGGCATCGCTATTTAATTCCGCCAGAATCAGTCCGAGACTTTTCGAAAACTCGATGGCAGGCTGTCCGCTGCGTACCTTGCGATCCGTATAAGCCTCCCGCGCAAAAGCATAGGCATCCATGACCCGCTGGCCATCCGCGCCGGAAAGACCTTCCGTCAAATTTTCGACTGCATCCGTAATCAGTACCGAAGAAACCATAATTCAACCTGTCGTTACCCTAACACCGTTTTTGTTCGCCATATCTACTTACCGCCACCATGCCATTGTAAGAAGAAAAAACATGGCAAGCCACAACCACCGCATGCACCATATCAATCCCCGTCATCCCGTCACCTTCCGTCATGTTCGCACCTGTACGGCAACACGACAACAAACTGAAACCGTCGCCCTGAAAGACATGACGAACCGGAAAATCACACCAGACGCATCTTTGAGGATGACCGACAACGATTACCCGTTGGCCGGCTCCGACACATCCGTATCCTTTCGGCAAGCGGTTTTCACGCGACACAGCCAGGAAAGCAAATCGCATACCCATCACCTTTTCATCGGTCAACGACGCCATCGCTATCGATACAGGATTGTAATGCCAGACTCCCATACACGGACTCCGGATCCGGATATGCCCCCGACAATCCTGAAAACGGGAGACATTGTCAGACATATCATGGAAACTGCCAGCGCCGAATCATCAGGCGCGTATTGCCGGCCGCTATCCCGCACCCACACGGTGCACCATGGCGATATCGCACCATTTTCGGACATGACATGCAACCGATTACATCAGCACTGCAGGAAATGGTTGCATCCGACGGTCCGAAACAATCGGTCAACACACATCAAGCGATCGGAAAAATCACGGGAATACCGGTTGAACCGTCTCTTTCATCATATACACCGTGCCGATACCCGAACCAACGGGTTTTCTGACCCTGCCTACCCCGTCGCCGAATCCGGTCACCGTTTTTCATGCACACATTGCGCGAAAGCACCATTACGCTTTCAGAAAATGGTACAGATTGCGCAACATCCCTGCCGTCGCGCCCCAGACGAAACGGTTGCGATACGGTATCGTATAAAAAGACCGCTTGCCTGCTCCGTTCGGAAACTCTGCCGATCTGATCTGGTAATTGGAACCGTTCATGAAAAACGGAAATGGCACCTCGAAAACTTCCGCAACCTCATCCGGATTGGTATGTATCGCAAAAGGTGGCGTCACAATCGAAACCACCGGCGTGACCCGATACCCGCTGCCGGTACGATATTCCGGCAAGGTTCCCAGAATATCGACATGACTGCGATCGACGCCGACTTCCTCTTCCATTTCACGCAACGCCGTTTCGATACGGGTACTGTCGGTCAGATCGACCCGTCCGCCCGGAAAACTGATCTGCCCCGGATGATCATGCATATGCAGGGCACGTTGTGTCAGCATCAGCGACAAGCCATCCTGCCGATTGACAAGGGGTACGAGAACCGCCGCCGGTATCCAGCGATCACGATGGACAAACGCCGGCTCGGCATTGATTTCCGGCGTCCATACCGGTGGATTGGCAAAACGTTTCCGGATCCATTCCGGATTCAGACGCTCTTTCGGCACAGCCTCTCCGCTGCCGACCGAATCGACAGGCAATTTTTCCGGATCAAAACCCAATTTGGCCATGTTCTCTCCCGACAATGCAAAAAGGGGGCATCACCGATGCCCCCCTTCACAATCGAACCCGCGTTCAATCATTCAGCGCTTTTTGCGCTCCGGCTGGGCAATTTTTCCTTGATACGTGCGGACTTGCCGGAACGTTCACGCAAATAATACAGCTTGGCGCGACGGACATCACCGCGACGCTTGACTTCGATGGAAGCGATCAGCGGGGAATACAGCTGGAAAGTACGTTCCACGCCTTCGCCGGAAGAAATCTTGCGAACGATGAAGTTGGAATTCAGGCCACGATTGCGGCGGGAAATGACCACGCCTTCATAAGCCTGCGCGCGTTTGCGGTTACCTTCAACCACCATCACGTTAACGACAACCGTGTCGCCCGGTGCGAAGTCCGGGATGTTTTTTCCCAGACGTTCGATTTCTTCTTTTTCTAACTGCTCAATCAGATTCATTTCAACTCCTAAAGCCATCTTGCCGGCATACTGGAATACTCCTTTTTGTCATTTTGACGGTACCCGGTATAGGATGACGGTTAATCAACGTGAACAGACGTTCACGACGCTACTATACACCAACTGCCACTACTTAAAAACTCTTTGTCCTCTGCGGACAATTTTCCGGCCTCATCAGCCTTGCGAAGCAAATCAGGCCTTTTTCGTAACGTCATCAGCAAGGCTTGCCGACGACGCCAGCGCGCGATCTCGGCATGATTGCCGTTCATCAGCACATCGGGAACCGGAACGCCCTCATACTGTGGCGGACGTGTAAAATGCGGACAGTCGAGAATCCCCGATACGAAACTGTCCTCTACGGCCGACAGCTCGTCATGCAACACACCCGGCAACTGGCGAATAATGGCATCCATCAATGCCATGGCCGGGATCTCCCCCCCCGACAATACGAAGTCGCCGAGACTGATTTCCTCATCGACATGTTTGTCGATGAGACGCTGATCGACTGCTTCGTATCGTCCGCACAACAAAATCATGCCGTGAACAGACGATAACGCCATGACTTTTTCGTGGTCCAGCGGCTTTCCCTGAGGAGACAGATAAATGACTGGCGCATTTCCGATTCCTGCGCTGTCCAGCCTGCCCTTTGCGGCGACGATCGCAGCATCCAGCGGCTGCGCCATCATGACCATACCCGGACCACCGCCATAAGGACGATCATCAACGGTCCGGTGCCTGTCATGCGTGAAATCGCGCGGATTCCACAAAGTCAGCGAGCAGCGTTTTTCTTCAAACGCCCTTCGGGTAATGCCTGATCCTGTCAGTGCCGAAAACATCTCCGGAAACAGAGTAATTACATCGAATTGCATCGCCGCCATTTCCGAAAAAATATTACCTGACGATAAGGTACGCCATCAGTAATCGCGTTCCCAGTCAACCGTTATCTTCCGGTCTTCACGCGAAACGTCGGTCACATACCGACCGACAAAAGGAATGAGCAACTCCCTGTTGCGCCCGTCCGGCATGACCGTATCCACACGCAAAACGGGATGTGCGCCGTTATCCATAAGCCCTTTGACGATTCCAAGGGATTCACCGTGCACATTGAAAACGGACAAGCCGATCAGATCGACCCAGTAATATTCGTTTTCTTCCAGTGAGGGAAAATGCTCTCTCGAAATATGAACGACTGCACCGCGCAGAGCTTCCGCCGCATTGCGGTCATGCACACCGTCAAGACTGGCGACGATTTCATCGCCCTGCCATCGCGCCTGTACGACTCGGACCTCGTGACAAACAGGCAAATCCAGCCACCATGTCCTGACCGACAGCAGCGCTTCTGCCTCGGAGGAATAGGGATGCACCCTGACCCACCCGCGAATACCATACGCACCGCTGACATGGCCGACTTCCACCAGATCACCGGGAACCGGCACACGCATGTTTTCCAACGTTTTCAAACGCCAGACGGCGATTATTTGGCGGCAGCAACCAGACGTGCGACTGTCGGAGACAGCTTGGCGCCGACGCTCTGCCAGTAGGTCAGGCGATCGGTTGCGATACGGATACCCTGTTCATGTTCTGCCGCAAACGGGTTGTAGGTACCCAGCCGTTCGATGAACCGTCCGTCACGACGGTTACGGGAATCTGCTGCAACGATTTGATAAAAAGGACGCTTTTTTGCGCCGCCACGAGCTAAACGAATAACGACCATGAGTCTTCCAAAAAAAGTTCAAACGGAAAAATCTCGAGATTATATCCGAATTCGTGTCAAAGCAATAGTTTATTTGCGACAAAGTCCGACCACGGCACCCGGGGATCCTCATATCGCGCCGGTATCGCGCCAGTCAATCAGCCATTTCGTATCAGCACCAGTTTCTGATACAGATCGCCGAAATAGGTTTCCTGCTTTGCGACAGTACAAGCAGGTGCATCCGGCAAGTAATATGCCAGCTCATGGCGCCACATATCCGTGGCGAACGGTTCGAACAGCAAAAACACCAGACGTTGCCACAATCTCAAAGGATGCCACCATTTTGGCTTGTGGAACTCGACGAAAATGACTTTCCCACCTGGCTTGACCACGCGAAGCGCTTCCGAAATCGCCATGCGGCGCCTGTCTTCCGGTAATTCGTGCGGAAGAAAAAACATCAGCGCCTGATCATATGAGGCATCCGGACAATTGAGATGTGTCGCATCGCACTGGATCAGTCTGACCCGTTCATCGGGCCATTTCAGTTTTTTGCGGACATTTTCCAGCTGAACATTCAGGACATCGACGACATCAAGTCGCGCACCGTCATTCAATCTGCCCTCCAGCCGCGGCGTAAGCTTTCCGTATGCACATGAAATCTGCAAGGTATCGCCTGAAAGTCCGTCCCTGAATTCATCCAGCACGGCATCGACCAGACGATCGTAATTGCCAAGCAAAATGAAATTGATCAGGAAACCGTGATCCCAGAAACGTACCGCCAGCGGATGTTCATACGCCCACCAGTATATCTTGTGCAAATACCCCGGCGTTTCGACAGGCGCGACCGGTTGTCCGAACGCGACCGCCGTTCTGTTTGTCTCCCCGCCAGGATTGTCTGGTATGGATTCCGTTACCTTCATGCATCATCCGGCAGCCGCAACACAAGTTCGGCTACGCCATAATCAACTCACAATGCGCCGATTTTATCCCATTTCAACGAATACCAGAAAAAACTGCACCGACATATTCCATCCATTTGTATATGGGAAAGCCTGCACTTTTCCGAAAAACCGGGCGAACACCGGCAATCTCGGGCTATTATTGCAATCAGTACCGGCGCCATGCCGCATGACGCCTTCGCCAACTTCCGTGCAGGAGAAAACCGATGAGTGACGCCACACCTGTTTCCGGCCAACGCTTTTTCGCTGTCATCAATGCCGGCTCATCCAGCCTGAAATATTCCCTGTTCGCCGAAACAGATGACGGTCGCCTTGAGCGCAGAACCGACGGCGGCATCGAGGGTATCGGCAGCGACAAACCCTATTTCATCGCCTACGACGACGACAAATACAAAATAGATGAACATCAGTGGACAACCTGCGAACCGCTGGAAACGTTGCTGGCATTCCTGATCGAATGGATCGAAAACTTCCTTGCACCCAACCGCCTCAGTGCCGTCGGCCATCGAATGCTCCATGGCGGCACGCTTTATGACGAGCCGATCATCGTCACGCCGGAAATTCTGGAAAAACTCAGAACCCTCGTCCCGCTGGCCCCCTTGCACCAGCCTCGCATTCTCAAGGTCATCGATACATTGGCTGCGCGCTATCCCGGCTTGTGTCAGATCGTCTGCTTCGACACATCTTTCCATAAAACCAATCCTCCCATCTCGCGGCTGTACGGCCTGCCACGATCGCTGACCGAAAAAGGATTGAAACGTTACGGTTTCCACGGATTGTCTTTCGAATATGTCAGCATGGAACTGAAACATATCGACATGCACGCCGCCATGGGAAAAACCATTATCGCTCATCTGGGCAGCGGCGCCAGCATGTGCGCGATGGTCGGCGGCAAAAGCGTCGCCAGTACCATGGGATTTTCCGCTCTGGACGGACTGGTGATGGGAACGCGCTGCGGCCAGCTCGATCCCGGCGTCATCCTGTATTTGCTGCAATACGAAAACATGAACGCTCATGATCTGGAAACACTGCTCTATCAGGAATCCGGACTTCTCGGCGTATCCGGCATCAGCAACGACGTCCGCGACCTCATGGCCAGCGACGATCCTGCCGCCAAAACGGCTCTCGAACTTTTCGTGTATCGTGTCGTCCGTGAAACCGGCTCGCTGGCTGCCGCCTGCGGCGGTCTGGATGCCTTTGTATTCACTGCGGGTATTGGCGAACGCTCCCCGGAAATCCGTACAGCCATCTGCGAACAACTCGACTGGCTCGGACTGGAACTGGATGAACGCGCAAACAGGCTGGGGGAGCTGAAAATCAGCACTGATACCAGTCCCGTTTCCATCTGGATTTTACCGACATTCGAAGAACTGATGATCGCGCGTCATGGTGCGAGGCTGTCGACCCGATATGAACGGGAACAGCAGAAAAAAACGTAAACCGGACCGTATTTCAGGCAACCGCCAGATCTTCCAGCGGCCATCTTGGTTTGACAGTAAAGCCATAACCTGCATGTGCCGCATCCGGATTGCGCATCAGACGCATGGCGCCGGCAAAGGCGATCATCGCGCCGTTATCCGTGCAAAACTCCAGTTCCGGATAAAATACCCTGTACCGTCTGCGTGCCGCCATGCCATCCAGGGCCGCGCGCAACTGCCGATTGGCACCGACACCGCCCGCCACGACCAGCTGCCTGAGTTTCGTCTCGCGTAACGCCTGCGCACATTTGGCAGACAGCACTTCTACAATCGCATCGACAAACGCACGTGCGATATCGGCGCGAACCTGTTCATCCTCAGGATGCGCCTGTTTTTTCAGCGTCGTCAGCACAGCTGTTTTCAGTCCGGAAAAACTGAAATTCAGATCCCCGGAGTGCAACATGGGGCGCGGCAATTGAAAAACATCCGGCCTTCCGTATTCGGCCAGCCTCGAAATTTCCGGCCCCCCCGGATACGCCAGCCCAAGCAATTTCGCGGATTTGTCGAACGCTTCGCCAGCCGCATCATCCAGCGTTTCGCCAAGCAACTCATAACGTCCGACATCATCGACGCGCATCAACTGGGTGTGCCCACCAGATACCAGCAAGGCGACAAAAGGAAAAACAGGAGGATTTTTCGCCAACAACGGTGAAAGCAGATGACCTTCCAGATGATGCACACCGATCAGCGGTTTTCCGAGTGCCATACCAAGACTGGCAGCCAACGAGCTGCCCACCAGCAAGGCGCCAGCCAGTCCGGGGCCTTGTGTATAGGCAATCGCATCGATTGCATCCGGTTTCAGACCTGCCTTTTCGAAAGCCTGTTCGATCAGCGGAACGATACGGCGGATATGATCCCGTGATGCCAGTTCCGGCACCACACCGCCGTATTCGGCATGCAAGGCGATCTGAGAATACAACGCATGGGACAAAAGCCCTTTTTCCGTATCGTATAGTGCGATACCAGTTTCGTCACAAGACGATTCAATACCCAGAACGATCATGAGAAATTTTTGTACAAAAACAATTGTATTATTGTATCAACTTATTGACACACTCATCCATCTATCGCTACAATACGGTTCTTTCGGGTCGTTAGCTCAGTTGGTAGAGCAGCGGACTTTTAATCCGTTGGTCGGGCGTTCGAGCCGCCCACGGCCTACCAGAATATGAAAATCCACCGACTATGTCGGTGGATTTTTTTTGCACGAAACCGAATTCGCACCCACCACCCCCTTTCCGCATAGTATCTTCGCCGAAGCTGCCCAAAACGTCCCTTTCAGACGTTGCGTCATTTCCCCGTTTTCCGAAACCCCTGCATCCATTAAAATGAAAACACGCCGTCAGACCGGACGGAACGATATCGCACACCGGCACCCTGTGTGCCAGCAGGATTCAACCGCACTTTCTAAAAGGAAAATCATGAAAATTCTTGTCACCGGTGGTTGCGGAAACATGGGACCGCACATTATCCGCAAGC
>CAKQQG010000006.1 GCA_934270705.1 uncultured Oxalobacter sp.
AGGGTGTAATGCCTTGATGCTGGAATGCAATTACGATGACGATATGCTGGCGCGTTCGCCGTATCCCTTCATTGTCCGCAGACGTATCGGCAGTGTTTACGGACATCTTTCAAATCGCTGTGCGGCAGATTTGCTGTCCTCTCTGGATGTCACACGTCTTAAACAAGTCATCGGCGCACATCTGAGTGAAACGAACAATCTGCCAGAGCTCGCGTTCAGGTCATTGTGCGATGTCGTGGATGCGGACAGAGTTGAGGTTATGGTGGCCGGTCAGGCAACCGGTTTTGAATGGATCGAAATTGTCGGATGATTATCCGGTTTATCTGCATAGGATAACAAAAAAGCCGATCGGACGATCGGCTTTTTTTCAGACAGCGCAAGAATTACTTCTTGGCAGCGTCTTTGGCCGGAGCGGCAGCGTCTTTGGCCGGAGCAGCAGCGTCTTTGGCTGGAGCAGCAGCGTCTTTAGCCGGAGCAGCAGCGTCTTTGGCAGCCGGAGCGGCAGCGTCTTTGGCGGCCGGAGCGGCAGCGTCTTTAGCCGGAGCAGCAGCGTCTTTAGCCGGAGCGGTGGCAGCCGGAGCAGCAGCATCTTTCTTATCAGCGGGTTTTTCGCCAATTTTACATGCGGTCAGAGCCAGAGCCATCAGGCCAACGAGCAATAAAGATTTTTTCATTTGCAATCCTTAATAAAATAACTGGGTTAATTACCGGTAATTTGATACTACTGTCAATAGAAAACTGCAGGATGTCATTACTGACGTACGTGTCATCCTGACAATCTCCTAATGGAACCGATTATAGCTATTTTTTTGTCGTTGTAACCCCTGTTACAAGTGTTTTTACATCTGTTTTGCAATCGCGCAACAGGTTTGTCACGAGGCTCAAACACGCACATGCCGTTTCGTCCGGGATATAGGGGCAATCCTGAAAGAACGGTCCGTCCAAGTATTGCAAGGTTGCAGAAATCTTCCAATAAAAACAATATGTTGTGAACTTGTGTTATTCATGATGTTGTAAGGTGTTATTCCGATGGAATGGGCAGGTTCCTTTCTTGTTTCTTTCCGTCAATTTTGCAATGGTGAAACGTTCGGAAAGGGCGGAACGGTGACCCGAAGGCATGGATTTGCTGTATCTTGCGATAGCAGAAAATCCGATAAGTCAGTGTTATTCATAATAGGCAGATGCAGGTGGACGAATGTTGAAAGCCATGTGAAGCGGGTATAATTTCCGTGATTCAAAACAGAAAGGCTGACGGGAAAATGAAAATTGCCAAAAATACGGTTGTTACCGTGCACTACAAATTGTCTGATGCGCAGAACAATCTTCTTGAAGATGGTCAGGAACCTATCGTGTATCTGCATGGCGGTTATGATGATACGTTGCCAGCGCTGGAAAAGGCTCTGGATGGCAAGGAAGTCGGCTATAAAACCATGATACAGGTCGAACCTGAAGAAGCGTTTGGCGAATACGACCCCTTACTGGTCAGGGTGGAAGATCGGGAGCTTTTCCCGACACCGCTTGAAGTCGGCATGCAGTTCGAAGGCATACCTGAAAATACGGATCCGACGGAAAATCCTGTCATTTATGTCGTGACGGATATCGCTGACGGGAAAGTCATACTGGATGGCAATCATCCTCTTGCAGGAATTGCGCTGCGTTTCGAGTTGACGGTAACGGATGTCCGCGCAGCGACCGACAAGGAAATCGAACGTGGATATGTCAATGATCCGGATGGCCTCGATGAAGATGATGAAGGCGACGGACAATTCAGAAGCCTCCTGTTGCATTGAGGACAGGGCGATTCGCCTGTTCTGCGATGATTGACCATAGTTGATTTGTCACGATAAAATACTTGATTGCTTGAATTCAGGGATCAGTATGGCGCGTAAACTGATTGTCGGAAACTGGAAAATGAATGGCAGTCTCGCCATGAATGCCGAGCTGCTTGAAGGCATCAAGGCAGGGCTGGCGCGTGTTGACTGCGATCTGGCGATTTGCGCACCATTTCCCTATCTGGCGCAATGTCAGCAGGCGTTGGCCGGAACCGGCGTCGCGCTGGGGGCAGAAGACGTGTCGGCACATGCTGTCGGTGCTTACACCGGACAGGTATCGACGCGTATGTTGCTGGATTTCGATTGCAAATATGCGATTGTCGGGCATTCGGAGCGTCGCGAGTATTGCAATGAGTCCGATGAACTGGTCGCCAACAAGGTTCAGCGTGCTTTGGCCGGTGGGCTTACACCGATCGTCTGTGTCGGCGAATCCTTGAAAGAAAAGGACTCGGGTCAGACGGAAGCGGTGGTCAGACGGCAGATCGATGCGGTATTGTCGGTTCTCGAGGAGCGGGAAGTTTGTGATATCGTCGTCGCTTATGAGCCGGTTTGGGCCATTGGTACGGGAAAGACGCCGACGCCTGAAATGGTCAAGGATGTTCATGCGCTGTTGCGGGAATTGATGATCCGGAAGAATCCGGATGCGGCAGAGTGTGTCAGGATATTGTATGGCGGCAGCATGAAGCCGTCGAACGCGGAAGAATTTTTGAAGATGCAGGATATCGACGGCGGACTGATTGGCGGAGCTTCGCTCAAGGCAAGCGATTTCCTCAAGATCGCATATCTTGCTTCGAAGTAGGGATATTTGGTCAAACGAAAAAGGAATGCTGAAATAACATGCTGTACAACATCATTATAATTATTCAGGTTTTGTCTGCTTTGGCGATCATCGTGCTGGTTCTGATGCAGCACGGTAAGGGAGCGGACATGGGTGCGGCATTCGGCGCAGGTTCTTCCGGCAGTATTTTCGGCGCAAGCGGTTCATCGAACTTCATGTCCAAATCGACGGCCGTCGCAGCCATCATCTTTTTCGTTTCGACACTGGCGATGGCGTATCTGGGTCCTTATCGTGCACCGGCACAAAGCAGTGTGATCGAAAAATTGCAGTCAGTAACGACACCGGCTCCACAACAGGAAGCACCGGTCGAATCAACTGCAGGCAGGGATGCATCCGGTGCTGCCGCCATTCCTGGGGCAGCGACCGTACCGGGCAATCCGGGCGAAAACGCTTCGAAATAAATATGGCACTGCACATTTTTCATGTATAGTGCTTGAAGAAAAAGCGAGTTGCTGCGATAATTCAATTCTTGCGCCGACGTGGTGGAATTGGTAGACACGCTATCTTGAGGGGGTAGTGGCGAAAGTCGTGCGAGTTCAAGTCTCGCCGTCGGCACCAACGAACAATCCAAAGCAGTCTGATACAGTATAAAAACCCGTGTAAAACCAGATGGTTACGCGGGTTTTCTGTTTTATGCGGTCTAATGCGGTCTAATGCGGTATCGCAAAATCCCATGCGTTTGGAGATCGTTATGGGTACCTGTTCGCCAGTACTCATTCAAGATGTACCTGAACAAATCGACAAATCCAAAGAGGGTGAATCTATACACTTTTCTATATCGGCTGGTTGTATCTTCAAATTAAGTCCGTAGGTTCAACACTGCGAAAGATAAACCGGCTGGATGGAAAAGCACCAAACTTTCTGTTGGCCACTATCCGGATAGTTTGCTGGTACAGATCGTAAAGAAACGCTATGCGATGTACTGACTGGTTGCTGACGCGATATCCGTATAAGGTCAGAAAAGCGCAAAAGTATGGTCGATACACAGTTAGCTGTACAGCCTAACGAAAACGTATTCGGTCAGGTGTTGCACGCAGTACACGCACACATACGGTAGACCAGGCAGGTACAGAAGAAATTTTTACAGGTACGTCCGCTAATAACTGTTAGCAGAAGTTTGCGGAAAAACTGCTTGGCCAAGAAAATAGACCAATTTTCCTCGCATTTCCTGTCTTTGCAGAACATGATGATAATAAATACATGACAATTTGCCAATGATATTTTTTGGGAAGTCAAAAGGATGTCATTCTGAAAATTATTTTCTATCAGCGATTTGCATTGTTTTTTATATGCGCTAGCAGTTATTAGCGGAAATTTATTTCCTGTGCGTATTGAAGGTATCAACACGGGAAAGATATGCCGCAAAAAACATTTCTTCGCTATCGTTATTCATCGCTTTTTCTGGTTCTCGCAACTGTTTTTTCTTCTGCGGAAACGGTGTGTTATGCAAGGGTGATTGTTTCGAATGGACAGACGGAAGAAACCATACAGGTGGATCCGCTGTCCGGTAATGTATTGAAAGATACAAATGGTGCAGCGGTTAATAATGCCGGTACTGTCGGAAGTATTGGCACAGCAGGCGGTACTGGCGTTATCCAGGATAACCAAATTACGGCGGACTGGCCTGTTTCTTCAGTACTACAGGGTGGTGCCGTTGCCAATTCCGGTAATATCGTTGCCATTTATGCGGATTTTGTCGGTAATACTATCGATAGTGGCAGACGGTATGAGGGTTCGGGCGGTGCCATTTATAACAGCGGCGGGATCGAACAAATTGGTGAGGCAAATCTGTTCCGGCAATTCGGCCAAAACGCGGTGATCGGCAATAAGGGAGAGGGCGGCGCGATCAGCAATGCTTCCGCAGGTGTCATCACATACATTTATGCCGATTTTGGCAACAACAGTTCCGTCGGATATGGTGGTGCGATTTACAATGAAGGGACAATCACTCAAATAGGTCAGGCAGACCGGCACAGTATTTTCAGTGTTAACAAAACTAGCGGTAACGCAAACAATAACAGGGGTGGCGCGATTGCCAACGACAATGGCGGCAGAATCACCGATATTTATGCCGATTTCCAGAAAAACGCCGCTTATCATTACGGCGGAGCAATCAGCAATTACGGAACTTCCAGCAATAACAGCTGGATTGGTTCGATTTCCGGTTCTTTCACTGACAATACATTTACAGGCAGGTCAGGTTATGGCGGCGCCATAGCCAATATACGGAGTACGATTGAATCCATCTCGGGTAGCCGGTTTATACAAAATGGCGCTGGATCGGGAGCCGATGACGGTCGCGGCGGCGCCATTTTCAATGGCGGAGGAACAATTAACGGTATCAGTGGCAGTCATTTTTCTGAAAACAGGCTAACCGGAACCAATTCCGATGGAGGCGCCATTTTCAACGGAGACTTTTCGGACAGTCTTATTGATAGTATCCAGACAGTCACGTTTACGGACAATGAAGCAGGGAGATCAGGTGGTGCCGTTTATAACTCCTACAACGGTACGATCAATGTATTGTCTGATGCTATCTTCTCTTCCAACAAGGCGGGCCAATACGGCGGAGCCATTCACAATGAGGGCAAGATCGGCATCATTTCTGGTACGAATTTCATGGGAAATTCTTCCTATGAAGGTGGGGCAATCAACAACGATGGCCAGATCGTACAAATCCTGAACAGTACATTTGAACAAAATTCGTCAGACTGGGGAGGAGCTATCTCCAATTATGGAAGTATCGGCGACATTTCCGGCGGTACATTTAAGGGAAATATTGCAACGGGCGCAAAAGGCGGAGCCATTTATAACAATGGTTATGGCACCATTACCTTTACCGCCAACAATACTTTTGAAAACAATATTGCCGCGGGAAAACCGAACGATATTACCAATGACGGCAAGCTGAATTTCGGTACGCCACAACAGGAACACGAAAAGACCATCATTGGAAGTGGAATTGACGGAAACGGTGAAATGACCCTGAACAGTGGGGAACTCGAAATCGCAGGTGGGCGTACCGTTGAACAGGGACAGGCGACTTTTAAAGATGGAACGAATGTCCTGGTTACCGTCAGTGACGGCAATATCGTCCAGGATGGCTATGCAGCCAATGTGTCGGAAGTGGAAAATCTGGATGCTCAGAAAAACAAATCCATTATCCGCACGACGGGAGGCTTGACGATAACGGATGGCGCCAGTTTGACTGTCGCAGGCGCCAATGCTGGCAAGACCTATCTCATCGCTGTGGACGACGGAGGAAGCGTGCAGAATGCCGGTAGCGGATGGAAAGGAGGCAATCTTGTCGATAGCAGCAATGTCCTGCTGGACTTCCGGCGTGTCGAGGGCGATACAGGACAAGGAACTGTCATGGTCACTTCTTCGGCGAAAAATGCAGCAGACGCGCTTCCTTGTGTCGATATTCCGGATAACCTGAATGCGCTGTCGTCCGGAGGAAAAATCGATGTGGACAGTGCTGTTGCAGGTATCCGGTTTTTATCGCGTGCCACTGACAGGCAGTATTTATCCGGCGGTCAGGCGCAAATGGAAGATGTCATCAACAGTGCGGCACAGATCGGGACGGCCGGAGCCGTCAAAAATATTGCCTATTCGGGAGCAGGCATGTTCAACAGGGCAGTCGAGAAGCGTCTCTCACGGTCGGGAACATGGCAGGAAGATCAGGAAAACGGCTTGTGGGTGGACATTATCGGGATGCACCAGCGCAATCATGGTATGCCAGTCTGTTCAGGGAAAGAATGCGGAGACAGGACGCGGTTCGGTCACCGCATTGATATGGGCGGTATCGTAGCGGGGATCGACCGGCATTTCGGGGAAAACCACCGTGCCGGAATGGCGCTTATGGCCGGTACCGGTTCGGCCAGCTCGAAAGGAGATTTCAACCACACGAAAAACGATACCGACTTTTTTGGCATGTCCGTTTATGGCGGGTGGGACTATGGCAACTGGAATATCATGGGGAATGTTTCCTATGCCCATTTCGACAACGATATAGACCAGTCTTTGCCGATCGCTCTGCAAATGGGGAACAAGCTGAAGGCAGATATCAGTTCACACCAGTGGAGTGCCGGAATCCGTGGAGAATATCGTATCCGGTTTGAAAACGGCATAGACCTGTTGCCTCATGCCGGTATCAGGTACGATCGTCTCGTTACATCAGGATTTCAGACAGAGTCCGATGCAGGCAGTGTGTTCAGTACCGAAAAAGATGCCATGAACATATACAGCCTGCCACTTGGTGCTGGTGTGTATGGAACCTTCAGAAGCCGTGATGGCTGGACATTCAGGCCACAGGCCGATTTGACCGCCATTTTTGCGGCAGGCGACATACGGGACAAAACGGAAGTATCGGCAGTGGGTCTGGAAGCGACAGACAGCATCAGTACCCGGATTGTGGACAGAACCAGCGTCATGGCAGGAATCGGATTCGAGATGCAAAAAGGGAACAAGTCGTTCGGTCTGCATTATGACGCCATGTATTCGTCACGGCAGATGTGGCAAGGGGTGATGGCAAAAATGGTTTGTCAATTCGAGTAGCTCGTCATGCATTTTTCATGAACGGACAGTTTCACGGCTATGCGGATGATTTTGGAATTGATGGGCTTGCTTGTCACCGGCGAACCATCCGAAGCAGTCTTGTACGGACCATGAACACGTTTAAAACCAGGCGTTTATACGTTTTTTGCCGGACATGAAAAGCGGTGGCGTATCAGCCGGCAATCTGTCGTTCCCGAAATCGTTGTGCGCCTGTTGATTGTCGTGTGGTGCCATCGGAATGACGCGATTCCGGATGGAATTGCTGTTTTTGCAGGTAGCTGCACAGCAATTTGTGGCAGATGACCGGAATAAAAAGAGCGGGAGAAAGTCCCGCTCTTTTTTGTGGCATTTATCTTCTGCCGTCCGGACCGCGTTTTCCGTCCGGGCCGTGTTTGCCATCCGGGCCGTGTTTACCATCGGGACCGCGTCTGTCGTCCGGACCGCGTCTGTCGTCCGGACCGCGTTTGCCTTCAGGGCCACGTTTGCCTTCAGGACCACGTTTGCCTTCAGGACCACGTTTGCCTTCAGGACCGCGTTTGCCTTCAGGACCGCGTTTGCCTTCAGGACCACGTTTTGCATCATGGTCACGTTTGCCTTCAGGGCCACGTTTTCCGTCCGGGCCATGTTTTGCGGCAGGTGCATGATTTCTGTCAGGGCCAGGACCTCCCGGAGGAGCGGCGAAAGCAGTGGATGCAAACAGACCTGCAACCAGAACAGCAAGCAGTTTTTTCATTTTCGGTTTCCTTAAATTAAAAAGAGTAAAAACGAATAAAAATGGACATGCCAGTACATTTAACGTGTGGTCGGTCGTTTGGTTGACAAAGACATGCAAAAAAATAGTCTTGTCGTTCGGCAGGGATGCCGGCGTGTCCGATGTTGCCGGTATCGGGTTGTGACTGTGACGGGAAACAGGGATATCGACCGGCAATGTCACGTGTGGGATGGTTTGCCGCTTTTTGGGGAAAATCGTGTTTGGGTGTATCATATAGTTTTAGTATGTCTGCCAAGCGTTTCTTAAGTCGTTGTTCCGGTTGTATGCGTCAGGGGCGTGATACGGGTCGGAATCTTCCTTTGGAAATGTATGCCATATGGGTGGGCCGCGGGTCCCGTCTTTCAACATTTCCTGTGTGCAAGCGTCGAACGTGAATCTAGAAAATTACTTCCCCGTTCTGCTTTTTCTTCTGGTCGCTCTGTTTTTCGGTGGTTCTTCCCTGTTGCTGGGACGTATTCTGGCGCCGCACAAGCCGGATGCCGAGAAGGTATCGCCTTATGAATGCGGGATGGTTCCTTTCGAGAACGCGCGCATGAAGTTCGACGTCAGGTTTTATCTGATCGCCATTCTGTTCATCCTGTTCGATCTGGAGACGGCGTTTCTGTTTCCATGGGCTGCAGCCATGCATGAACTGGGGTGGCAGGCTTTTGTCGCGGCCATGGTGTTTCTGGCCGAACTGGCGGCCGGTTTCTGGTACATATGGAAAAAAGGTGCGCTCAACTGGGAGTGATGTGTGGCCATTGACGGTTTGCTGAACAAGGGGTTTGTCACGACAACGCTGGACACGGCGATCAACTGGTTGCGTACCGGTTCGATCTGGCCGGTGTCGTTCGGTCTTGCATGTTGTGCGATCGAGATGATGCACAGCAGTGCGTCCCGTTACGATATGGACCGGTTCGGGACGTTTTTCCGCGCGTCTCCGCGCCAGTCCGATTTGATGATCGTGGCGGGGACGCTGTGCAACAAGATGGCGCCGGCCTTGCGCAAGGTGTACGACCAGATGGCGGAGCCGCGCTGGGTGGTGTCGATGGGTTCCTGTGCGAATGGCGGCGGTTATTATCATGATTCCTATGCGGTGGTGCGTGGATGCGATCGCATCGTGCCGGTCGATATTTATGTGCCGGGATGTCCGCCAACTGCGGAAGCCTTGCTGTATGCGCTGATGCAGCTGCGCGGCAAGATCCGGCGGACTTCGACGATCGCACGCCAGTAAGCGGGGAAAGCATGCAGAGAAATCCGTATGAACTGGCTGAAAAGCTGCGCGAGAGATTCGGCGCCGATCTTCGGGATGTTTCCCTGGCTTTCGGGGAAGTGACGGCAGTCGTTCCGTTATCGGCTTATCGTGAAGTCATGCTGGCTTTGCGTGATGATCCGGCATGGCGTTTCGAGGAACTGATCGACTTGTGCGGTCTGGATTATGCGGGGTATGGCAATTTCGAAAAGGGACCTGCCGGCAAGCGGTTCGCTGTGGCGGTGCATCTGTTGTCGCTGACGTTCAATTGCAGGCTTCGGGTCAGGGTGTTTGCAGAGAATGAGGAAATGCCGGAAGTGCCTTCGGTCTCGGATATCTGGCCGTCCGCGAACTGGTTCGAACGGGAAGCGTTCGATCTGTACGGTATTCTTTTTTCAGGGCATCCCGATTTGCGGCGCATTCTGACGGATTACGGTTTTGTCGGACATCCGTTCCGAAAGGATTTTCCGGTACAGGGCTATGTCGAGATGCGTTATGACGAGAAGGAAAAACGTGTGGTTTACCAGCCGGTGACGATAGAACCACGGGAAATCACGCCGCGTGTGGTACGCGATCCGGATGGAGGCGACGTGCGATGACGGATATCCGCAATTACACGGTCAATTTCGGGCCGCAGCATCCTTCCGCACATGGCGTGTTGCGGCTGATTCTCGAACTGGATGGCGAAACGATCGTCCGTGCCGATCCGCATATCGGCATGTTGCACCGCGCCACGGAAAAACTGGCGGAACAGCGGACGTATCTTCAGGCATTGCCGTATATGGATCGTCTCGATTATGTGTCGATGATGTGCAGCGAGCATGCCTATGTGATGGCTGTCGAAAAGATGCTGGGTCTGGAAATTCCGGTGCGTGCGCAGTATATCCGGGTGATGTTCGATGAGATTACGCGGATCATGAGCCATTTGCTCTGGATCGGTTCGCAGGCGCTGGATATGGGGGCCATGGCGGTTTTCCTGTATGCGTTCCGCGAGCGGGAAGATCTGATGGATTGCTATGAGGCGGCCAGCGGAGCGCGGATGCATGCAGCGTATTACCGGCCGGGCGGGGTCAACCGCGATTTGCCGGATTCCATGCCGCTGTTCAAAAAGACCCGTTTCCAGAGCGAAAAGCGTGTCAGGGAACTCAATGCCAACCGGCAAGGGTCGTTGCTGGACTTTATCGAGGATTTCACGAACCGGTTTCCGAAGTGTGTGGATGAATATGAAACGTTGTTGACGGATAACCGTATCTGGAAACAGCGACTTGTCGGTGTGGGGGTCATTTCTCCGGAAGATGCGCTGGCTTCGGGGTTTACCGGTCCGATGTTGCGCGGCTCCGGTGTGGAATGGGACTTGCGCAAGAAGCAGCCCTATGCCGTGTATGACCGTGTGGATTTTGCGGTGCCTGTCGGCAAGGAAGGGGATTGTTACGACCGCTATCTGGTGCGCGTCGAGGAAATGCGCCAATCGAACCGGATTGTCCGGCAGTGCGTGGACTGGCTGAAGAAAAATCCGGGGCCGGTGAAGTCGGATGATTACCGGGTTTCGACGCCGCCGCGCGAAAAGATGAAAACCGGCATGGAAGAATTGATCCATCATTTCAAGCTGTTTTCGGAAGGATTCCATCTGCCGGTCGGCGAAGTGTATTCGGCGGTCGAGGCGCCGAAGGGAGAATTCGGCATTTATCTGGTGTCGGACGGCGCGAACAAGCCGTTCCGGATGAAGATACGCGCGCCTTCCTTTGTGCATTTGCAGGGACTGGAACAGTTGATACGCGGGCATCTGATACCGGATGCCGTGGCGGTCATCGGCAGTATCGATATTGTGTTTGGCGAAGTGGACCGCTAGGGAAAGCGAACGGGTGAGTTATGTTGTTGAGTGACGAGGCATACCGGAAGATCGAAAAGGAACTGGCGAAATTCCCGCCGACGAAAAAGCGTTCGGCGGCGATTGCCGCACTGACGATCGCGCAGGATGAAAAAGGGTGGCTGTCGCCGGAAGTGATGCAGGAAATCGCGGATTATCTCGGTGTACCGGCGGTGGCGATCGAGGAAGTCGCGACGTTTTACAGCATGTTCAATACCCGGCCTGTCGGCAAGTACAAGATTGCCATATGCTGCAATCTGCCCTGCGAAATGACGGGAAGCGACGTGACGGCGCAGTATCTGAAAGAAAAGCTCAATATCGGTTTCGGCGAAACGACGCCGGACGGGTTGTATACGCTGGTCGAGAGCGAATGCATGGGGGCATGCGGTGACGGGCCGGTTGTTCTGGTGAACAACAAGCAGATGTATATGCGCATGACCAAAGACAAGATCGACAAGCTGCTGGAGGAACTGAAATAATGACCTGCCTGCATGACCGTCATGCCGAGCCGGTGCTGTTGAAAGGACTGACGGGCGACAACTGGTCGCTGGCCGATTATCTGCAACGGGGTGGATACAGTCAGATACGGCGTATCCTTTCCGAAAGGATGCCGCCGGAGGAAATCGTCGCCGAAGTGCGGGATGCGGGATTGCGCGGACGGGGCGGCGCCGGTTTTCCTGCGGCGCTCAAATGGGGATTCATGCCGAAAGGCTACAAGGGGCAGATGTATCTGGTCTGCAATGCGGACGAGAGCGAACCGGGGACGTTCAAGGACCGTGACATTCTCCGGTACAATCCGCATGCCGTGATCGAGGGCATGTTGATCGCGGCGTATGCCATGGGGATTTCGAAAGGGTATATCTATATCCATGGCGAAATCTGGTCGGTTTATGAACGGTTCGAAGAAGCGATCGAACAGGCGCGCGAGGCAGGCTGGCTTGGTGAAAACCTGCAGGGTTCGGGTTTCTGTTTCGATTTGCATGCCGTCCACGGGTATGGCGCGTATATTTGCGGTGAAGAAACGGCGCTGCTGGAATCCATGGAAGGCAAGCGCGGCAACCCGCGGTTCAAGCCGCCTTTTCCGGCGGTCAATGGCCTGTATGGGCAGCCGACGACGATCAACAATGTCGAAACGCTGGCATATGTGCCGTTCATTATGGCAATGGGCGGAAAGGCGTGGGCTGCGCTGGGACGGGGCAACGGACAGGGTACGAAGATATTTTCCGTATCCGGTGATGTGACGTATCCGGGCAATTATGAAGTGCCGATGGGCATTCCGTTTGCCGAATTGCTGGCGCTGGCGGGCGGTACGAGGGACGGCAGGAAAATCAGGGCGGTGATTCCGGGCGGTTCGTCTTCTCCGGTGATTCCGGGTGAGACGATGCTTTCGCTGGATATGGATTATGGTGCGATCACGAAAGCCGGTTCCATGCTGGGAACGGGGGGTGTCATCGTGCTGGACGAGACACGTTGCATGGTCAGGACGCTTCTGAATCTGTCGCGGTTTTACCGGAACGAGTCTTGCGGGCAGTGCACGCCATGCCGTGAGGGGACCGGCTGGCTGGTGAGGTTGCTCGAACGGATCGAGCGGGGTGATGCCATGCTGTCCGATCTGGATTTGCTCGATTCCGTCGCGTCCAATATACAGGGTCGGACGGTATGCGCGCTGGGTGATGCGGCAGCCATGCCGGTCAGGTCGTTTCTGAGGTATTTCCGGAGCGAGTTCGAGTATCACATCAAACACAAACGGTGTCCGGTCGCATCGGGTGAGCGGGTTTAGGCGATATGGTTGAAGTCGAAATTGACGGTGAGAAAATAAAGGCGGAAGAAGGGCGTCCACTTCTGGAAGTGGCGCTGGATGCTGGCAAGCCGATCCCGCATTTCTGCTATCACAAAAAACTGTCGGTAACGGCCAGCTGCCGGATGTGCCTTGTTGAAGTCGAAAAAGCGCCCAGACTGATGCCGGCATGCGCCACGCCAGTGACCGATGGCATGGTGGTGCATACCGATACTGGAAAAGTCGCCGCTGCCCGCAAGGCGGTGATGGAGTTTTTGCTCATCAATCATCCGCTGGATTGTCCGGTGTGCGATCAGGGCGGGGAATGCCGCTTGCAGGATTATTCGATGGCGTATGGGGCAGGCGCTTCGCGCTACCGTGAGGAAAAACGGGTGGTACTGGTCAAGGATGCCGGACCGCTGGTATCGATGCAGGATATGAACCGTTGTATCCAGTGTACCCGCTGCATCCGCTTCGGCGAGGAAATCGCCGGTCGCGCGGAACTGGGGATGGTGCAGCGTGGCGAGCGTGCCGAAGTGACGACGTTTCCGGGCAAAAAAATCGATTCCGAACTGTCCGGCAATTTAATCGATGTCTGTCCGGTGGGAGCGCTCACTTCGCTGCCTTTCCGTTACAAGGCGCGCGGCTGGGAGCTGGCAAGCCATCGCGGGGTTTCTCCGCATGATGGGCTTGGCTCGAATCTGAATGTGCAGACCCTGCGCGGCAAGGTCATGCGGGTATTGCCTGCCGAAAACGAGGCGATCAACGAATGCTGGTTGTCCGACCGCGACCGTTTTTCTTATGAAGCGCTGGATATACCGGAACGGTTGACGGTGCCGATGGTCAAGCAGGATAACCGCTGGATCGAAACGGACTGGGAAACGGCGCTGAATTATGTCGCGCACGGTCTGACAAGCATCCGGCGCGACCATGGCGCGATGTCGCTGGCTGCGCTGGTTTCGCCACAGGCGACACTGGAAGAATGTTATTTGTTGCAAAAGCTGATGCGTGGCATGGGGTCGGAAAAAATCGAGTACCGGCTCGCACAGTCCGATTTCTCGCTGGATGGCAAGGTCGCTCCATGGCTCGGGATGCCTGTTGCGGATATCGAAACGCTTGAACATGTGCTGGTGATCGGGTCTTTTCTGCGTCAGGAAGCGCCGCTTCTGGCAACCCGTTTCCGGAAGGCCGCGCAACGTGGCGCACAAGTCAGTATGGTGCATGCGCTCGATGACGACTGGCTGATGCCGGTCGCGGCGCGGCTGGTGGCTTCGCCGGACAAATGGCTGGCGATGCTGGCCGGTGTCATGGAAGTGATCGCTCACAAAAAGGGTGTGCCGCTGCCGGATGGGTTCGAGGATGTCTTCACGATATTGCGTGCAAAGATGGAACTTGCCGGATCGGCAGGCGATCCAAACGGATGGGGCGCCGGTATGGAAAAAATCGCGGATTCGTTGCTTGCCGGTGGTAAAAAGGCGGTATTTCTCGGTGCTTTCGCCTTGCGCCATGAGCAGGCATCCCTGTTGCACCGTGCGGCGGAATGGATCGCCGGTCAGACCGGTGCGGTACTGGGGTGCCTGACGGAAGGCGCCAATGCCACGGGCGCGATGCTGGCCGGAGCCTGTCCGGATCCGGCTTCCGGGGTTTCCATGAATGACATCGCTTCGGATTCGAGCAAGGCGTTTTTGCTGTTGCATACAGAGCCGGAACTGGAAGCGGCCAATCCGCCGCGTATGATGGCGGCACTGAAACAGGCGGAAATGGTAGTGGCGATTTCGCCTTTCAAACAGAGTATGGATTATGCGGATGTCCTGTTGCCGGTTGCGGCGTTTGCCGAAACGGCAGGGACGTTCATCAGTTTCGAGGGGCGTGTGCAGGCGTTCGGCGCGGCTGCCGCGCCGGCAGGACAGGCGCGACCGGCATGGAAAGTATTGCGGGTGCTGGGCAATTTCCTCGAACTGGACGGATTCGGCTACGACAGTGCGGATGACATCCGTCAGGAATGCCTGGCCGGACGGCGACCCGGGATGGTGTTGAACAATATCAGCGGCGAAGCGCCCCTGTTCGTTTCGCAGGCGGATGTGCCGCTGCGGCGTGTCGCCGATGTGCCGTTGTACTTTTCGGATGTGCTGGTGCGTCGTGCGCCGTCGTTGCGTAAAACCGCGGCGGCGAAAAGTCCGGTCGTGCATTTGCCGGATGCGCTGTTCGATAAACTGGGGCTGGCTGACGGCGGGAAGGTTCGTGTCGTGCAGGCGGATGGGGAAGCCGTTTTGCCTGCGTATCGTGACAGGACACTGGCGGCAGGTACGGTCAGACTGGCGACAGGTCATGCGGCGACAGCCATGCTGGGGCCGCTTGACGGCGAGATCAGGGTGGAACGCATATGATGGCTGAAATTCTGTCGCTCGCACATCATTATGGCCGGATGGTGTTCGGTTCATGGTGGCCGCTGGTCTGGATACTGGTCAAGATTCATGTGATTCTGTTGCCGCTTCTGGGACTGGTGACATTCCTGACGCTTTGGGAACGCAAGGTGATCGGCTGGATGCATGCGCGTCTGGGACCGAACCGTGTCGGCCCGCTAGGGCTGATGCAGCCGATTGCCGATGCCTTCAAGTTGCTGCTGAAAGAAATCATCGTGCCGGAGCGCGCCGACCGTTTTCTGTTCTGGCTAGCGCCGGTGCTGACGATCGGGCCGGCGCTGGCGGCATGGGCGGTGATTCCGTTCGGTGCGGATATCGTGCTGGCCGATGTGAATGCGGGACTTTTGTTCGTCATGGCGATCACGTCGATCGGTGTGTATGGCGTCATCGTCGCCGGATGGGCTTCCAATTCCAAATACGCGCTTCTGGGTGCCGTGCGTGCCTCGGCGCAGATGATTTCTTTCGGCATCCCGCTGGGGTTCGTTCTGGTGACGGTGCTGCTGGTGTCAGGCAGCCTGAATCTGTCGGATATCGTCATCGTGCAGAATCACGGGTTTTTCGCTTCGCACGGGTTGGGTTTCCTGTCATGGAACTGGATTCCGCTGTTTCCCCTGTTCATCATTTATATCGTGTGCGCAATAGCGGAAACGGCGCGTCATCCGTTCGATGCGGTCGAGGGGGAATCGGAAATCGTGGCAGGGCATATGGTCGAGTATTCCGGTATGGCGTTCGCCATGTTTTTCATGGCGGAATACGCCAATATCATTTTGCTGTCGGCCATGGCGTCGATCATGTTTCTGGGCGGATGGCTCGCGCCGGTGGACTGGGCTTTTCTGGCATGGGTGCCGGGATGGATATGGCTGGGTGCGAAAACATCCCTGATCGTGTTCGTGTTCATCTGGGTGCGCGCGACGTTTCCGCGATACCGTTACGACCATACCATGCGGCTGGGCTGGAAAGTGTTCATTCCGGTGACGCTGGCGTATCTTGTGATTGTCGCCTGCTGGATGCAGACACCGCTGAATATCTGGTATTGAGGGGATGATGGGAGCGATCAGGCATTTTCTCAAAACGTTTGCGCTGGCCGAACTGGTACAGGGGCTGGCGTTGACCATGCGGATCATGTTCCGCAGGAAAGCGACCGTCAGGTATCCGGAAGAAAAAACGCCGCTTTCCCCGCGGTTTCGCGGGATGCATGCCTTGATGTGCGATGAAAACGGCGAGGAGCGGTGTATCGGCTGCAAGCTGTGCGAGTCGGCCTGTCCGGCGAAAGCCATCACGATCGATATCGCGGAAAGCGGGGATGGCTCGCGGCGCACGACACGTTACGAAATCGACCAGAGCAAGTGTATTTTTTGCGGGTTGTGCGAGGAAGCGTGTCCGGTCGATGCCATTGTCGAGATACCGATGTTTGAATATAGTTCCGATAAACGGGGCGATCTCGTGTTCGGAAAGGACGTTTTGCTGGCTGTCGGCAAGGCGTATGAAAAGGAAATCAGGGAGGCCAAATCGGCGGATGCACCTTATCGTTGAGGGTGTTTGGCCTGTGGAAAATTATGGAATTTGAAACCGTCCTGTTTTATGTTTTCGCCGCCATTCTCGTCATGTCGGCGCTGCGCGTGGTGACATCGGGCAATCCGGTGCATGCCGTGCTGTATCTGGTGCTGTCGTTTTTTACGGGCGCGGCGCTTTGGATATTGCTCAAGGCGGAATTTCTGGCGTGGATTCTGGTGCTGGTGTATGTCGGCGCCGTCATGGTGCTGTTCCTGTTCGTCGTCATGATGATGGATATGGATATGCCGGAACTGAAAAAGGTGGCGAAAAAGAATATGGCGGTCGCCTCGTTCGTCGGTGTCGTCATCGTGCTGGAAATGTCGGCTGTCCTGTTCAGGGGATTTTATACGGCGGATTTGCGTGCGCCCGAAAGCGCATCGCAAGTGGGACTGACGGCGTCGATCGGCAAGGCCTTGTTCACGGATTACCTGTTCAGTGTGGAAATCGCCGCCATGATCCTGCTGGTGGCGCTGGTGGCGGCGGTGACGCTGACCTTGCGTTACCGGCGTGATGCCAAATATACGTCGGCCGCTGTCGCGGTTCGTGTCGATCCGAAAGAACGGATGCGGATCGTCGAAATGAAAGCGGAAACGGTCGCGGAAATGCCCGACAGCGCAACCGGAACGCCACAGGAACATGAGGTACGGGAGGATGGGCGATGAATGTGACGCTTGTCCATTATCTGATTCTCGGCGCGATCCTGTTTTCGATCGCCGTGATGGGAATTTTCATGAACCGGCGCAATCTGCTGGTGCTGTTGATGTCGATCGAACTGATGCTTCTGGCGATCAATATGAATTTCATCGCATTTTCCCATTATCTGGGAGATGTGGCCGGTCAGGTGTTCGTGTTTTTCATTCTGACGGTCGCCGCGTCGGAGACGGCGATCGGGCTGGGGATTCTGGTCATTCTGTTCCGGAAGATACACTCGGTCAGGGCCGATGACATGGACAGCCTGAAGGGATGATGCCATTTAACTTGTCGTATTACGGAAAGAACTGATATGCCCGCCCAACTGAATATCCACCTGCTGCTGGTTGCGCTGTTCGCGCCGCTGGCCGGTGCGCTTGTTGCCGGGCTGATGGGATCACTGTTCGGCGGACACATGATCCGCCGGCGCACGTCCAAGGCCGTGACCGTCACCGGTGTCGCGGTGTCGTTCGCCTGTTCTCTGTTGACGCTGGCCGATGTCATGAACGGCGCACGCTTCGACGGCGATGTCTATACCTGGATGACGGTGGGCGACACGACGTTCGGGATCGGATTCATGATCGATTCGCTTTCCGCCATGATGATGGCGCTGGTCACGTTCATTTCCCTGCTGGTGCATATCTATTCCATGGGATATATGGAAAACGATGACAATGTCAGCCGTTTCTTTTCGTATATTTCCCTCTTTACGTTCGCCATGCTGTCGCTGGTCATGGGAAACAATTTCATCCAGCTCTTTTTCGGATGGGAAGCGGTCGGCGTCATGTCGTATCTGCTGATCGGTTTCTGGCTCGAAAAACCGACCGCCGTTTCGGCAGGTCTGAAGGCGTTTCTGGTCAACCGTGTGGGCGATTTCGGGTTCATGATCGGTATCGGACTGGTTTTCGCGTTTGCAGGGTCGCTCAACTATCGTGATGTGTTCGGCGTGCGCGAGCAACTGGCGTCCATGACCGTGCCCGGTACGGGCTGGCTGGTCATTACCGCGATCTGTCTGTTCCTTTTCGTGGGCGCCATGGGCAAATCCGCACAGTTCCCGTTGCATGTCTGGTTGCCGGATTCGATGGAAGGCCCGACGCCGATTTCGGCGCTGATTCATGCGGCCACGATGGTCACAGCCGGCATTTTCATGGTGGCACGTCTGTCTCCGTTATACGAGCTTTCCGAGGTTGCCTTGTCGGTCATGGTCATCGTCGGCGCGGTTTCGGCGCTGTTTCTGGGGCTGGTGGCGATGGTTCAGACCGATATCAAACGTATCGTGGCGTATTCGACGCTGTCGCAGCTGGGATATATGGTCGTGGCGCTGGGTGTTTCGGCTTATTCGGTCGCGGTCTTCCATCTGATGACGCATGCCTTTTTCAAGGCGCTGCTGTTTCTGGCGATCGGTTCCGTCATTCTGGGCATGCATCATGACCAGGATATCCGGAACATGGGCGGTTTGAGGAAATATATGCCCTGGACCTATGCGACGGCACTCGTCGGATCGCTGGCGCTGGTTGGTGTGCCGTTTTTTTCCGGCTTCTATTCCAAGGAATCCATTATCGGGGCGATCAGGGCATCGTCCGTACCGGGCGCGACGTTCGCCATGCTGGCGGTGACTGCCGGTCTGTTCGTGACAGGATTTTATACGTTCCGCCTGTTCTTTTACGTTTTCCACGGGCGTGAACGTTTCCAGCGGCAACAGCTGGTCAATCTCAAGACGGCGGAAAAGGAAAAAGTGCCGCAAGGCAATCTGATCGGTCTGCTGCCCGGCGAAAAACCGCATGAATCCCCATGGATCATCCGGATGCCGCTGCTGCTTCTGGCGATTCCTTCGGTTCTGATCGGTTATATGGCGATCGATACCATGCTCTACGGAACGTTTTTCGATGGCGTGATTGTGGTTGATCACGCGCGTCATCCGGCCATGTCGGTCATGGCCGGACATTTCGCCAGTGCCTTGTCGATGACGCTGCACGAGATCCTGACGCCGACGTTCTGGCTGGCGATAGCCGGCGTCGGAACGGCATGGTATTTCTATCTGGTCAACCCGATCATGCCGATCCGGTTACGCAGGAGAATGCGTTTCATCTACCGCATGCTGGTCGAACAGTATTATCTGGACAGCCTGTACCTTCGCGGCTTTGCGGGTACCGCATTGCGGGTAGGCGACGTGTTGTGGAAATGGATAGATGTCACCCTGATCGACGACTGGATCATTTCGCGTTTCTTCGTCAGGGGTTGCAGAGGACTGGCGTATGTCGTGTCGAAAGTGTTCGATGTGGGTTCAATGGTGCGGACGCTTCTGAAAGGGGCAGCGCGTCACGGAAACGGATCGGATTCGGCAGACGGTGTGCCAGTGCCTGACAGACGTGTGACGGGATATGCGGGACCGGCAGGCTGGTTCGCCACGGTCGCACGGTATTTCCAGTCAGGGTATCTGTACCAGTATGTATTTGTCATGATTGTCGGATTGTTGTGCCTGCTGTTATGGTTTGTGCCTTTCAGTCTGAAATAAAAACGAGATCGGAAAACCATGCCTACGTTGTCCTGTTATCCTGTTCCTCTTCTTTCACTGGCGATCTGGTGTCCGGTGTTTTTCGGTCTGCTGGTGCTGGTTGCCGGAAAGGATGAAAGAGCCGTTCTTGTGCGGTATCTGTCTCTTTTCGGCGCTGCGGCGAGTTTTGCCGTGACGCTGCCGCTGGTGTTTTTCTTCGACAGGAGCGCGCATGGCATGCAGTTTGTCGAACGGCATGCCTGGATCAGGCTGTTTCATGTGGAATATGCGCTGGGAGTCGATGGTATCTCGATGTGGCTGGTCGTATTGACCGCGCTGATGACGCTGGTCGTGGTGATCGCGGGCTGGAGCAATGTCGAAAAACAGATCGCCCAGTACATGGGAGCTTTTCTGGTGCTTTCCGGACTGATGATCGGTGCGTTCGCCACGTTCGACGGGTTGCTGTTCTACGTCTTTTTCGAGGCGACGCTGATCCCGATGTTCGTCATCATCGGCGTCTGGGGTGGAGAGCGGCGGGTTTATGCGGCGTTCAAATTCTTTCTCTATACGTTTTTCGGTTCGCTGCCGATGCTCATCGCCATTTTGTACCTGTATCTCCAGACGGACAGTTTCAATATTTTCGAATGGTACAGGGTGCCGATACCGCTGGCTGTCCAGATATGGCTGTTCATCGGCATGCTGACGGCATTCGCCGTCAAGGTGCCGATGTGGCCGGTACATACCTGGTTGCCCGATGCGCACGTGGAAGCGCCGACCGGCGGTTCCGTCATTCTGGCTGCGATCATGCTCAAGCTCGGCGCATACGGTTTCATCCGCTTCACCTTGCCGATTGTGCCGGATGCCAGCCGGTATATGGAATGGTTCATGATCGCGCTCTCTCTGGTTGCGGTGATCTATATCGGTCTGGTCGCGCTGGTCCAGAAAGACATGAAGAAACTGATCGCCTATTCCTCGATCGCGCATATGGGGTTCGTCACACTGGGTTTTTTCCTGTTCGAGACCATTACGGTCGATGGTGCGCTGGTCCAGATGATTTCGCACGGTTTCGTTTCGGCGGCCATGTTCCTGTGCGTCGGTGTGCTGTATGACCGGATGCATACCCGCCAGATCGCCGATTATGGCGGTGTGGTGCATGTCATGCCGCGTTTCGCCGCCTTTTTCGTGCTGTTTGCCTTTGCCAACTGCGGTTTGCCGGGGACGTCCGGCTTCGTCGGCGAAGTGATGGTCATTCTGGGGGCGGTCAAGGTCAATGTCTGGATCGCGCTTGTCGGGGCGCTGGCGCTGGTGCTCGGCGCATCCTATACCCTCTGGATGATCAAGCGCGTGCTGTTCGGACCGGTCGCAAACGACCGTGTGGCGGCACTGAAGGATATCGGTGCGCGTGAATTCCTGATTCTGGCGATCATGGCCGGTTTCGTGTTGTCGATCGGGATTTATCCCGCATGGATAACCGATGCCATGCAGGTATCTGTCGCCGATTTGCTGGTTCATGTGGCCCAGTCGAAACTGTAAGGGACGGATGCGGACGGTATGGATGCCATGAACCTGATTGTTGCCATGCCGGAACTGATACTGGTCGTATCGGTTCCGCTGATTCTGGTTGCCGATTTGTTCCTGCCGCAGGGGCGGCGCGATGTCACGTTTGTCCTGTCGTTGCTGGTGATTCTCGCCTGTGCGGCGGCCAGTGCCATGTTCATGCAGGATGATACGGTGGCATACGCTTTCGGCGGCTCGTTCGTGTCGGATGCCGTATCGAAGTTGCTCAAGCTGTGCACCTGTTTCGCCATGTTGCTGACGCTGATATATGCGCGGCGCTATGTCAATGAACGGCAGATGACGTCCGGTCATCTCGGCGGCGAGTTTTATACGCTGGCGCTGTTTTCGATGCTGGGTCAGTTCGTCGTCATTTCCGCCGCCGATTTTCTGGTCATGTTTCTGGGAATCGAACTGATGTCTTTCCCGCTGTATGCGCTGGTGGCGTTGAAGCGCGATGACGGAAAGGCCGTCGAGGCGGCCACGAAGTTTTTCATTCTGGGAGCGCTCGGTTCGGGATTGCTGCTTTACGGCATTTCCATGCTCTATGGTGCGACTGGTTCGCTGGGGTTTGCGGAAGTGGCGAAAATGGCGGCGCAGACCGGTACGAACCGGCTGATCATGGTGTTCGGTATCGTTTTCGTGGTGGCGGGCATTGCGTTCAAACTGGGGGCGGTGCCGTTCCATATGTGGGTACCGGACGTGTTCGAGGGAGCGCCGACGGCGGTGACGTTGCTGGTCGGCGGGGCGCCCAAGCTGGCGGGCTTTGCCGTTTGCATGCGCATTCTGGTCGATGGCCTGTTGCCGATGGCAGTCGACTGGCAACAGATGCTGGTCGTCATTTCCGTGCTGTCGATGGCGCTGGGCAACGTGATGGCGATCATGCAGTCGAATATCAAGCGTATGCTGGCGTATTCGACCATTTCGCAAATGGGGTACATGCTGCTGGGGATGCTTGCCGGTGTGAAAGAGGGCGGAGTCGGAACGACATTCGTTTTCGCTTACGGTGCGTCGATGTACTATACGATCGTCTATGTGCTGGCGACGCTGGGCGCATTCGGCGTCATCATCATGATGTCGCAAAAAGGGTTCGAGGCAGAAAAACTGTCTGATTTCCGGGGACTGAACCGCCGGAATCCCTGGTATGCGCTCATCATGCTTTTGTGCATGTTTTCATTCGCTGGCGTTCCGCCGCTGGTCGGCTTCTACGGCAAGGTCGCGGTATTTCAGGCGGTCATCAATGTCGATCTGTTCTGGCTGGCGGTCGTCGGCATTTTCTTTGCCGTCGTCGGTGCGGTGTACTATCTGCGGGTTGTCAAGATCATGTATTTCGATGCGCCGCTGGATACCGGAAAAATCGGGGTGCCACGGGATATGGCGGTCTGTCTCGGTATCAATGGCGTGCTGGTGCTGGCGCTCGGCGTTTTCCCGGGGCCGTTGATGGACTGGTGTCTGAATGCGGTGCATCATGCGTTCCTGATACAGTGATGAGCGCGATTTTTTTCGGGGCGGGGTGTTAAAATCCGCCTTTTCTGGCAATAGGAATGGGATACGATGGCAGGCAATACTTTCGGAAAGCTTTTTTCGGTAACGACATTCGGCGAGTCGCACGGCCCGGCACTGGGATGTATTGTTGACGGTTGCCCGCCGGGGATGGCGCTTTCCGAAGCGGATATCCAGCCGGAACTGGATCGCAGACGTCCCGGTTCGTCGCGTTTCGTCACACAACGGCGCGAGCCCGATGCGGTCCGGATCCTTTCGGGTGTCTATCAGGGAAAAACGACGGGTACCCCTATTGCATTGCTGATCGAGAATCAGGACCAGCGCAGTCGGGATTACAGCGATATCGCCGAAGTATTCCGGCCCGGCCATGGCGACTATACCTATTTCATGAAATACGGTATCCGTGATCCGCGCGGTGGCGGGCGTTCGTCGGCACGCCTGACCGCGGCGACGGTCGCAGCGGCGGCCATTGCGAAAAAATGGCTGAGAATGCATTGCGGTACCGAAATCATGGGACGCATGAGCCAGATGGGCGATACGGTCATTCCTTTCGCTTCATGGGCATTCACTGCAGGCAATCCCTTTTTTGCAGCGACGGATGATGTCTCGCTGTTGTCGTCGCTGGAACAAAAGCTCGATGCCCTGCGCAGGGCGGGCGACTCCATCGGTGCGAAAGTCGAGGTCGTTGCGAGTGGTGTGCCGGTCGGTCTGGGCAATCCGCTGTTTGAAAAGCTGGATGCGGAAATCGCCGCAGCCATGATGGGGATCAATGCCGTCAAGGGTGTCGAAATCGGCGACGGTTTTTCCGTTGTCACGCAAAAGGGTTCCGAACATGGTGATGAAATCACGCCGCAGGGGTTTTCAAGCAATCATGCCGGCGGTGTGCTGGGCGGTATTTCGACAGGGCAGGATATCCGGGTCAGTATTGCCGTCAAACCGACGCCCTCTATCCGTTTTCCGCGTCATTCCGTCGATAGTCGCGGCAATCCGGTCGTGGTGGAAACGAAGGGGCGTCATGATCCCTGTGTCGGTATTCGGGCTGTACCGGTTGCCGAAGCGATGCTGGCGCTGGTGCTGATGGATGCGGTGTTGCAGTACCGTGCGCAATGTGCCGATGTCGCGCTTTCCGTTTCGCCAGTCACCGGCAGTTTGCACGGTACGGCCTCCCGAAAATAGCAACGGCAGACGGGTCTGGCGGTGTCGGAAAAATCTTCCTGGCCGAAGCAGTCGTTCGGTTTCGGGGCATTTTATTTCAGCTATTACAGTTTTGTCGGCGTTTTCCCGACGTATATCACGCTGTATCTGGCATTCAGGGAAATCGGTGCGTTCGAGATCGGCATTCTGATGTCATTGATGCAGGCCATGCGTATCGTCGGGCCGAATCTGTGGGGTTGGCTGGCGGACTGGACGGGGCAACGTGCCCGTGTGCTCCAGATGACGGCAGCGGCTGCGCTTATCGCTTTCATCGGATTTTTCTTCGGCGGCGGGTTCTGGTACTTCGCATTTTTCATGGTGGCGGTCAATCTGTTCACGAGTGCGCAAGGGCCATTGTCGGACGCTCTGATTCTCTCGGAAATGCAGGGCAACATGTCCCGCTACGGGCAGTTGCGCTTGTGGGGGTCGGTCGGCTATGTCGTCATGACGGCGGCTTCCGGGTTCGTGCTGGACTGGACGGGTATCGGTCTGATGCCATGGGTCGGCGCAGTCATTCTGGGCGCAGTTTTGCTGGTCAGTCTCCGGTTGTACCAGACGCCGCGGCCTGCGCTCGAAAAAAACAGGGTATCGCTCTGGCATGTCGTCCGGCAGCGTGACGTCGTGGCCTTCATGGTATCGGGATGTTTCATGCTGGCGGCGCATTCGGCGCTGTACGCCTTTTACTCGCTGTATCTGTCGAATCTGGGTTACAGTAGCGTGACGATCGGTCTGATGTGGGCCATCGGTGCGACGGCGGAAATCGTGTTTTTCATTTACCAGTCGCCGGTGATCCGGCGTTTCGGTATCAAGTCGGTGATGCTCGCCAGTCTGTTTCTTGCGGTCGTCCGTTTCGCGCTGATCGGCGTCGGTGCGGAATCATTCGCCGTTTTGCTATTCGCGCAGCTTTTGCATGCGGCGACATTCGGCGCGCATCATGTCGCTTCCATCCTGTCGATTCAGAAATGGTTCGCCGGTCCGCTCCAGGCAAGGGGGCAGGCGCTTTTCATCAGTGCATCATACGGTATCGGCGGGACGGCGGGCGGTTTTCTGCTGTCCTGGGTATGGGATTTTCTCTCGCCTGAATCGGTGTACTGGGTGGCGAGCGGCTTTGCGCTGGTCGCGCTTTTCGCAGCGTGGCTGTCGTTTCGTTGGCAGACAACGAAATAATGCGGTAATGACCATACAGCCTGTCAGGTTTGACGGTGAATGTGGCATAATAAAAAATTGGTTAACAGAAAATGTGATTTGGCATCATGGCAAAGACTCTCTATGACAAACTCTGGGAATCCCATGTGGTGGATACGGAAAAGGACGGTACGACGATTTTGTATATCGACCGCCATCTTCTGCACGAAGTGACCAGCCCGCAAGCTTTCGAAGGTCTGCGGCTGGCAGGGCGCAAGCCGTGGAGAGTTTCCGCCAATCTGCTGGTGGCCGATCATAATGTGTCCACGAAGAACCGTAATGGTCCGATCGCCGATCCGATTTCGCGCCTTCAGGTGGAAACGCTGGATATGAATGCGAAAATGTATGGGCTGACCTACTTCAATATGGCCGACAAGCGGCAGGGGATCGTGCATGTCATCGGCCCTGAACAGGGGGCGACGTTGCCCGGCATGACGGTCGTCTGTGGCGACTCGCATACTTCGACGCATGGTGCGTTCGGTTGTCTGGCACACGGTATCGGTACGTCGGAAGTGGAACATGTGCTGGCGACACAGACTTTGCTGGCGAAAAAATCGAAAGCCATGCTGGTGGAGGTGAACGGCACATTGCAGGACGGCGTGACGGCCAAGGACATCGTGCTGGCGGTGATCGGCAAGATCGGTACGGCAGGAGGAACGGGACATGCCATCGAGTTCGCCGGTTCGGCGGTTCGCGCCCTGTCGATGGAAGGACGCATGACGTTGTGCAATATGGCGATCGAGGCAGGTGCACGCGCCGGCATGGTGGCGGTCGATGATACGACGATAGATTATGTCCGCGGTCGTCCTTTCTCTCCGAAAGGCGAACAGTGGGACAAGGCGGTCGCCTACTGGAAAACGCTGCATTCCGATCCGGGCGCGGTATTCGATGCGTTCGTTTCGCTCGACGCATCTGAAATCCTGCCGCAGGTGACATGGGGAACGTCCCCGGAAATGGTGACTTCCATCGACGGGAAAGTACCCGATCCGGCAAACGAGGCCGATCCGGTTCGCCGCAACGCGATCATCCGTGCGCTCGAATATATGGATCTGAAACCCGATATGCCGATCACGTCCATTGCGATCGACAAGGTGTTTATCGGTTCGTGCACCAATTCACGGATCGAGGATTTGAGAGCTGCCGCTGCGGTGGTCAAGGGCAAAAAGCGCGCCGCCAACGTCAAGCTGGCGCTGGTGGTGCCGGGTTCCGGTCTGGTCAAGGAACAGGCGGAAAAAGAAGGGCTGGACAGGATTTTCATGGATGCCGGTTTCGAATGGCGAGAACCGGGATGTTCCATGTGTCTGGCGATGAATGACGACAGGTTGGCTCCGGGGGAACGGTGTGCTTCCACATCGAACCGGAATTTCGAGGGACGGCAGGGACAGGGCGGCAGAACCCATCTGGTTTCGCCGGCCATGGCGGCCGCTGCCGGTATCGCCGGACATTTTGTCGATGTACGGGACATTCACTGAACATGGAGAGATAAAAAGATGAGAATGCTGGTCGCTGTTTTTTCCGCCGTCATGTTTCTTGCGGCATGCAATACCGTGCAAGGTATCGGCAAGGACGTGCAGAAAGCCGGTTCTGCTGTCGAAAACGCCGCAAGATAACGCGTGCCGGACGTTTTTTTGTGTTTTGTCCGGTTTTGTGGTGTGTATGCCATGAAACCGGTGCTTTCGCCGCCTGGCGAAAGACGAACGGACTGATTTGAAATCATGGAAAAATTTACCGTACATACCGGGCTGGTTGTCCCGCTTGATCGTGTCAATGTGGATACGGATGCGATTATCCCGAAACAGTTTCTGAAATCGATCAAACGGACGGGATTCGGACCGAATCTGTTTGATGAATGGCGCTATCTCGATCATGGCGAGCCGGGTATGGATAATTCCAAACGGCCGCTGAATCCGGATTTCGTGCTGAATCAGCCCCGCTATCAGGGTGCTTCGATTTTGCTGGCACGCAAGAATTTCGGGTGCGGATCTTCCCGCGAACATGCGCCATGGGCTTTGCAGCAGTATGGTTTCAAGGCGGTCATCGCGCCCAGTTTCGCCGATATTTTCTTCAACAACTGTTTCAAGAACGGTTTTTTGCCGATCACCCTGTCGGAAGAACAGGTGGATCAGCTCTTTGCGGCGGTTCAGGCACAGCCCGGGTACAAGCTGACGGTCGATCTGGAAAAGATGGTGGTCACGAGCGAAGACAAAAAGCTGGTCTTTACTTTCGCCATCGACCCGTTCCGCCAGTATTGCCTGATGAACGGACTGGACGATATCGGCCTGACCTTGCAGAAAGCTGACAAGATTCGGGAATACGAAAAACGTCATATCGCCGAACAGCCATGGCTGGCCAATACGATTTGAGGTGGGTTTCATATCAACAGGAGAGGACGCGGCCGGTTGCGGCGTGCGCCGACTAGAGAGAGGTTAAACGTGAAGATTGCAATTCTGCCGGGTGACGGTATCGGCCCGGAAATCATGAATGAAGCCGTTCGGGTTCTGAATGCGCTGGGTGAAAATTTCGAAATGGAATGGGCGGATGTCGGTGGTGCCGGATATGCGGCACACGGTCATCCGCTGCCGGAAAGTACGCTCAAACTGGCGAAAGAGGCTGATGCGATTCTGTTCGGTGCGGTCGGCGATTTCAAATACGATACGCTGGAACGTTCATTGCGTCCTGAACAGGCGATTCTGGGTCTGCGCAAGAATCTGAAACTGTTTGCCAATCTCCGTCCCGCCATTCTGTATCCGGAACTGGCAGGCGCATCCACGCTGAAGCCGGAAGTCGTCGCCGGTCTCGATTTGCTGATCGTCCGCGAGCTGACGGGCGACATTTATTTCGGCCAGCCACGCGGCATACGTGTCGCACCGGACGGTCCGTTCAAGGGGGCACGCGAAGGCTTCGATACCATGCGTTATTCCGAACCGGAAATCCGCCGGATCGCCCATGTCGGTTTCCAGACCGCGCAGAAACGCGGCAAGCGTCTGACGTCTGTTGACAAGGCCAATGTACTGGAAACGTCCCAGCTCTGGCGCGAAATCGTGATCGATGTCTCGAAGGAATATCCGGACGTCAAACTCGATCATATGTATGTGGACAATGCCGCCATGCAGCTGGTGCGTGCGCCGAAGGAACTTGACGTCATTCTGACGGGCAATATTTTCGGTGACATTCTGTCGGATGCGGCCGCCATGCTGACCGGTTCCATCGGCATGTTGCCGTCCGCCTCGCTGGACGAAAACAACAAGGGACTTTATGAGCCGTCCCATGGTTCCGCTCCGGATATCGCCGGCAAGGGTATCGCCAATCCGCTGGCGCAAATCCTATCTGCCGCCATGATGCTGCGCTATTCGCTGAATATGGGTGAACAGGCGGATCGTATCGAAAAAGCCGTCAAGAAAGTACTGGCGGATGGTCTGCGTACCGGCGATATTTACGAAGCCGGCACGAAACGCGTCGGCACGAAGGAAATGGGGGATGCCGTCGTCGCGGCACTGTAAGACGCGTTCAGGACTGGATCAGGTGAATGAGATGAAACGGGTAGGATTGATTGGCTGGCGAGGCATGGTCGGTTCCGTGCTGATGCAGCGTATGCAGGATGAAAACGATTTCGGGTTGTTCGAGCCGGTTTTCTTTACGACTTCCAATGTCGGCGGCAATGCGCCGGCGATGGCGAGAAACGAAACGGTGCTGAAAGATGCTTTCAGCACGGATGAACTGAAAAAGTGCGATATCCTGATTTCCTGCCAGGGCGGCGATTATACGGCCGACATGTTTCCGAAGCTGCGTGCGGCGGGCTGGAACGGTTACTGGATCGACGCCGCTTCCAAATTGCGGATGAATGACGATGCCATCATCATTCTCGACCCGGTCAACCGCAAGGTGATCGACGATGCGCTGGCCAGGGGCGTCAAAAACTTCATCGGCGGAAACTGTACGGTTTCGTGCATGCTGATGGGGCTGGGTGGCCTGTTCGCCAACGATCTTGTCGAATGGATGACTTCCATGACGTATCAGGCGGCATCCGGTGGCGGTGCGCAGCATATGCGTGAATTGCTGGCTCAGTTCGGCTCGATTCATACCGAAGTCAGGATGAATCTGGAAGACCCGGCATCCGCCATTCTGGAAATCGACCGTCAGGTACTGGCACGCCAGCGTGGCATGACGCCGGACGAAACGAAGCAGTTCGGCGTACCGCTGGCAGGTAACCTGATTCCCTGGATCGATACCGATCTGGGTAACGGCATGTCGCGCGAGGAATGGAAGGGCGGTGCGGAAACGAACAAGATTCTTGGCAAGGGCGACGGCAACCGGATCGTGGTCGATGGATTGTGCGTCCGGATCGGCGCAATGCGTTGCCATTCGCAGGCACTGACGATCAAGCTGAAAAAGGATGTGCCGCTCGATGAAATCGAGGATATGATCAGAAGTCATAATCCGTGGGCGAAAGTCGTTCCCAATACCCGTGCCGATTCGATGCGCGATCTGACGCCGGCTGCGGTATCGGGTAGTCTGACGGTACCTGTCGGCCGTTTGCGCAAGCTTGGTATGGGTGGGGAATACCTGTCCGCCTTTACGGTCGGCGACCAGTTGTTGTGGGGCGCAGCCGAACCGTTGCGTCGCATGTTGCGTATCATTCTGGAGTGATATACGGCAAACGATCGCGTTTTTTTATGGCATGCAAACCGGAACGGGCAGGAAAACCTGCCCGTTTTTCATTGGTTTTTCGTCTGGCGTTTGCGGGTATTGGGACCCAGCCAGATGGCGAATGCGGCGATGGCGAATGCGACGCTGCTGTACAACATGATGTCGTTTGTCGCCAGCATGACGCTTTGGCTGGTCGTAAGCTGGTCGATCATGCCGCGAGCGACCTCAGTATCCACTCCGGAATTGATCAGATCGCGGAAATAGGTACCGTTCGGGTCCAGAAGGACGGAGAGTTGTTCATGCTTGTAGTTCGTCTGGTTTTCCCAGACGGTATTGACCAGCGAGGTGGCGAATGCGCCAGATATCGTGCGCAGGAAGTTCATCAGGCCGGCGGCGGATTCCATTTCTTCCGGCTTGACGCTCATCATGGCCTGTTCCGATATGGGAATCATGAAAAACGGCATGCCGAGTCCCATGACCAGCAATGGCATGGCGATAGTCCAGTAATCCACGTCGGTATTGAGAAAACTTCGGATGAAAGTGACCCCTCCCATCCAGAGGACACCGCCGAAAACGAGTTTTCGGCCATCGATTCTGGAAGATAGTGTCGTGACGGCAGGTGATATGATAAGCGCGGAAAGTCCTGTCCATACCGTCGCCAGCCCAGCCCATGTGGCGGTATAGCCCATATTGGTTTGCAGCCATAGCGGTGTCAGGACATTGATGCCGAAGAATGCGCCGAATCCCAGGGTCAGGGTCAGTACGCTGGCGGAAAAGCCACGGTGCCGGAAAACGGTCAAATCCACGATAGGGTCTTTTTTCTGTGTGATTTCCCAGATCATGAAAGCGGCGAAGCCGATCGCGGCGATGATCGCCAGTGTGATGATGTAGTTCGATGCGAACCAGTCCTTGTCTTTTCCTTCATCCATCATGATTTGCAGTGCGCTGACCCAGATGACCAGCAAGAGCAGGCCGACTTTGTCGATGGGGTGTTTTTGCAATTCTTCCCGGTGGTTGTGGAAGATGACGAAAAGGAATGATCCGCAAATGACGGCGATTGGTACATTAATGTAGAAAATCCATGGCCAGTTGTATTCATCGCACAGCCAGCCTCCCAAAATGGGGCCGATGACAGGAGCAACAAGTGTCGTAGTGGCCCACAAGCCGTTGGCAAGTGCACCTTTTTCCTTGGGGAAGATGCGCAGCAGCAGAGTGAGCGACAACGGCATGAGCGGACCACCCGCAAAGCCTTGCAGGACGCGTGCGAAAATCAGGAAGCCAAGCGAATGGGCGAGTCCGCACAAGGCCGAACATATGCCGAAAGAAACAAGGGCATAGCAGAAAACACGCGTGGCGCCGAAACGTTTGGACAGCCAGCCGGTCAGCGGAACGGTAATGGCTTCGGCGACTGCATAAGACGTAATGACCCATGTACCCTGGCTGTTGCTGGCACCCAGACCGCCGGCGATATGGGCGACGGATACGTTGGCGATTGTCGAGTCCAGAATGGCGACGAAGTTCCCTGCGGTCAGCACCAGCGCGGTTATCCAGAGCATCGGCCCCTGAAGGACAGTATGGGATTCCTGCTTCATGATCGGGTATTCGAGGAAATACGTTGAACAAGATATTTGCGAATCACTCGTGCTGCTTTCCGCTGGCGGTATCGACGGTTACAGTCATGGAAAGACCGACTTGCAAGGGGTTGGCTTTCAGTTCTTCGGGATCGAGCCGGATACGGATGGGAAGTCGCTGGACGACCTTGATCCAGTTGCCGGTGGCGTTTTGCGCCGGAATCAGGGCGAAGGCGGAGCCGGTACCCCCGGAGAAACCGTCCACGACGCCGTGATAGACCACCGATGAGCCGTGGATGTCGGAGACCACTTCCGCGCTCTGGCCGGTCCGGACATGGGTGAGTTGTCCTTCCTTGAAGTTGGCGTCCACGTGGATGTCCTGAATCGGAACGACGGCCATCAGCGGGATGCCTGCCTGGACTTTCTGGCCGACCTGAACGGTTCGTTTGGAAATGACGCCATCGACAGGAGCGCGCAGGATGGTACGCGACAGATCGACACGTGCCTGTTCGGCGCGTGCCTTTGCCTGCGCGATCGCGGCGTTTGCCTGATCGATGTGGGCCTTGGCCGATTCGTAGGCGTTTTCGGCTGAGGTCAGTTCGTCTCCCGATACAGAGCCGGAGCCGATCAACGCTTTTCGGCGTTGCAGATCGATTTTCGCTTTCTTCAGGTCTGCCTGTGCGGCGGCGAGCTGGGCGTGTGCCTGACTTTCGTCGGCTATGGCCTGATTCAGCGCCAGTCTTGCATCGATTTCGTCGATGACGACCAGAATGTCGCCTGCCTTGACTTCCTGGGTATCCACGACGTTGACGGCCTGAACCGTACCGGAGACGGATGGTGTGACTTGCGCCACTTCAGTTGCCGTATAGGCATTGTCTGTCGAGACGAAACGCGAGGCATACAGGTACCAGTAAGCACCGTAGCCGATGGCGCAGGCAATAATGACGGCGAACAGGCCGATGAAAAGCCGTTTGCGCCGGGTATGGTTTTTGTCTGGCGCAGGATGTTCTTCCGGGGTGATGGTTTCTGTCTGATTGCTCATGGATGTTCCTTGTCAGTCCTTGTGACGTTGCATTCAGTTTTCGGTGACGGCATGACCGGTATCGGCTGATGTCGGCATGTTGTAGCCTCCGCCGAGTGCCTTGATGAGGGCTACGTCATAGGTGAATATTCTGGATTGCAAATCTTTTTCTGTACGTGATGTTTCGAGCCATGTTTCCTCTGCCGCCAGCACTTCCAGATAATTGGCGAGACCGCCGCGGTAGCGGTCGCTGATGATGCGGTGCGCTTCACGGGCAGAAATGACGGCCGTGCGGATTTTTTCAAGTTGCAGGATCAGCTGTTTCTGGTTGAGTATGGCGTCGCCGACTTCCTGCAAGGCCACGGAAACGGTCTGGTTGTAGATGCCGACGGCTTCATCACGTCCTGCGCGGACTTCTTCAAGCTCAGCACTCAGGCGTCCGCCGGTGAAAATCGGCAGGGAAATGGCAGGGCCGATGCCGCCGAAGTCGGAACCGGATTTCAGTACCTTGTCCAGATCGAGTGCCTGATAGCCAAGAAAGGCCGATAGATTGACGTTCGGATAGAACTCGGCTTTCTGCTTTTCGATCATGCTTGTCGCGGCTTCGACTTGCAGACGTGCGGCGACAATGTCAGGACGGCGTCCCAGCAGGTTCATCGGCAATTCTGCAGGAAGGGCATAGGTCGCCGTCAGGTGCAGTTGCGGTCGTGTGATGGACAGGCCCCTGTCAGGGCCTGCGCCCATGAGCGCGGCCAGTTTGTTGCGTTGCAGTCCGATTTGTTTGTCCAGCGCGAGGGATTCTTCTTCGGTACGTGCCAGAAGCGATTTGGCACGTTCGACGCTGGCGAGGTTTTCCAGACCGTGCCGGTTGCGTTCCATGAACAGTTCCAGATTTTTTTTCTGGATGCCGGCGATGGCGTTGACTGTATCGAGTGTATCGTACAGGCGTGCCAGTTCGCCGTATTCCGAAGCGATGGAAGCCGACAGGAGCAGACGTGCTTGTGCCGCATCGGCAGCCGCCGCTTCGCGCGCCGAAGTGGCAGCTTGCAACGCGGCACGATTTTTTCCCCAGAAATCCAGTTCCCAGTTGAAATTCAGCGCCATCGAACCGTATCCGTGGGTACCGCGCGGCGTCAGATCGGGAGGCAGGTTGTAGTTGTAGCTCAGTTTTTGTACCGTGGCGGAGGCATCCATGCTGACTTGCGGTTGCAAAACCGCACCGACCTGTTTGGCGATGGCGACGGCTTGTTTGAAGCGTGCTTCGGCGATCGTCATGGATGGCGCCTGAACCAGCGCTTCTTCGATCAGCTTGTCCAGCTGGGGATCGTGATAGGCCGTCCACCATTTCTCGTCCGGCCAGTTCCGTTCGGGTCCTGCAAAGGACTGGCCGGTCTCGTATTGTTCGACCGGTTTCATTTCCGGTGAACTGCCTTTTGGCGGAATCGGCGCACAACTGCACAGAAATACGACAAAACATGCGGGAAACAGGCGTGAAATCCGTGTAATGTGCCGGTATGTGCGAGAATAGGAAAGTGAAATCATAAATTCGTCTTTTAAAACCGTACGGTTCGGTGCAATTATCGAGTGGTCATTCTGCATCGTCAACAAAAAACGATACAGGTTGGTACAAAAATGAGAAAAAAGACCGAAATGAAGCGCAAGGCCATTCTGAAAGTGGCACATGAGGTGTTTTGTGAGCGGGGATATGAAAAAACCTCGATGAATGAGATCGCTGCGCGTCTCGGCGGCTCGAAAACGACGCTGTACGGTTATTTTTCTTCGAAAAAACTGCTTTTTCAGGAAGTGATGAGTGCCGCGGCGAATCGCAATCGTGATGAAATCGCCACGTATATCGACCAGTCTGTCGAAGTGATTCCGGCAGGTTACAGACACCGGATAGAGGCGGTGTTTTCCGATGTGGAAAATTCTCCGATGGATATTGCCGCGATACTGAAAAATTTCGGCGAGAAGTTCATGTCGATGATTTGTCTGCCGGAGTTTCAGGAGTTGTACCGTCTGGCTGTCGAGGAATCCGGGCGTTCGAAAACCGGCAGCGTGTTTTATGAAGTCGGGCCGTTGACGGGACGCAAGCGTATCGCCGCGTTTCTGGAAGTGTTCATGAAACGGGGGCAGTTGCGTCAGGCAGATACCGATGTTGCCGCAGCCCAGTTGTTCGCGTTGTTGCGGGCGGAATTGTTCGAACGTTATCTTTTCCGTTATGGCGAGCCGTTCGACGCTGCGGAGTTCAGGCAGAAAATCGAGGTGGCGATCGATGCCTTTCTGAAGATTTACCGACCGGATGGACAATGAAAGCCATATCGGCATACGCTGCGTGTTACGGTCAGGATGTTTCCCGGCTAGGCATTATTCGTCGTCAGGAATGCCGCCGGTGAAAGGCGGGAGCATGCGATATTCCGGGATGACCGGTATCATTTGCCGGATGCCCCTGTTTTGATGACGAGGCTGAGCAGCCAGTACAGTGCAAAAGCGGCCATATGACACAAGACGATGCTGGCACCGGTAGGCGTTGAACAGCGATAGGAAATCACGATGCCGATCCACAGACAGGCGACGGAGACCAGCGCGGCATTGAGGATGACGGAGCGGAATGTCCGGCACAGTCGCATGGATGTGAGGGCGGGGAAAACGATCAGGCTGGAAATCAGCAGGGCTCCCATCATCCGCATGCCCAGTACGATGATGAGTGCGGACATGAGGGCAAGGAGCATGTTGAACAGTCCTGCCGGGGTTCCTGTCGCGCGAGCGAACGTTTCGTCGAAGGTGACGGCGAAAATCCGGTTGTACAGTACGATGAACAGGACCAGCACCACGGCAGACAGGGCAAGGCTCAGATTCACATCCGCAGGCGACATGCCGAGGATGCTGCCGAAAAGGTAGTTGTTGACGTCGGTATTCATGCCGGTAGTCATCGATACGATCATGACGCCGGTCGCCAGTGCGCCTGTCGAGATGAGGGCGATGGCGGCATCTCCCTTGATTTTGCTGTTTGCGCTCAGACGCAAAAGCAAAAACGATGCTGTGACGACGACGGGGATGGCGATTGTCAGCGGTGCGGCATTCATGGCGGTCGCCAGCGCGAGCGCACCGAATCCGACGTGGGAAAGGCCGTCGCCGATCATGGAATAGCGTTTCAGCACCAGACTGACGCCCAGCAGCGAGGCGCACAAAGCCACGACGGTTCCCACCACAAGGGCACGTACCATGAACGGGTAGGAAAGCATGTCATGCAGAAAGCTGACCATACATGTCTCCCCGGATGAATGTGCGGCCGATGTCGCTGTGGATATAGTCGTGAACCGTTCCGAAAAACAGCTGCGTACGCTGAAGATGCAGAATATGACGTGCGTATTTCAGGGTGGCGGCGATGTCGTGGGTGACCATGATGACGGTCATGCCGTCCCGGTTGATGGACTGTATCACGTCATAGAGTTCTTGCGAAACGATCGGGTCCAGGCCGGCTGCCGGTTCATCAAGCAGGATCGCTTTTTTGGCTGCACACAGGGCGCGTGCCAGCAGGACACGCTGTTGCTGACCGCCCGAAAGTTCGGCATAGCACTGGTTTTTGAGATGGGTGATGTCCAGTCGTTCCATGTTTTTATCGGCGAGACGTTTTTCATCTGCACGATAAAACGGCAGCCAACCGAGCCGGTTCAGACAACCCGAGAGCACGACTTCATAGACGCTGGCAGGAAAGTCTTTCTGGATGGCGTTTTGCTGTGGCAGATAGCCGATTTCGCTGGCGACGAAACCATCTGCCATGCGAATGGTACCGCTTGCCGGACGAATCAGATGCAACAGTCCCTTGACCAGCGTGCTTTTTCCCGCACCGTTTTCTCCGGCAATGCAAAGATAGTCGCCTGACGCTACCGTGAAATTCAGGTTTTCCACGGCGACGATACCGTTATAGGCGAAAGACACGTTCTGGCAGGTGATCAGCTTCATGTTCTGTCGTACGGCAGTATCTTGTCAGTACAGTGCAGTTTTCAGACTGTCGATGTTTTTCCGCATCAGACCCAGTACGGTTTCACCTGCTTCCAGCTGGTCGCGGGTGAGGTTGTGGTAGGAGTACAGGGTCAACTTCCGTGCACCGGTGGCGTCGCTGATGGCGTCTGCGATTTTACCGTTTGAAAATTCGATGGTGAATACGACGGGGATATGTTCTTTTTTCGCACGGTCGATCAAAAAGGCAAGCGTGGCGGCGCTGGCTTCCGTTTCGGCAGAACAGCCCGGGAAGGCGGCATAATATTTCAGGCCGTATTCATCGGCGAAATAACGGAACGGGAAACGGTCGCCGAAAAGCAGGGTTTTGCGTCTGGCATGGCTGACGACGTCGCGGAATGCGGCATCCATCTGCTGAAGTTGTCCGACATAACGTTGCCGGTTCTGTTCATACAGGTTTGCGTTGGCAGGGTCTTTTTCCGCCATGGCGGCGGCTATCCGGTCAACGATGAGAATCGCGTTTTTCGGGGATGTCCAGACATGTTCGTCGATATCGTGGCGATGACCTGCATGGCCTTGTTCCATGCCGGCGACGGTTTCTTCCTCGACAGTCTTGACGATATCGAGCAGTTTGATGGTGGCGGGTTTTTTCTCTCCCATGGCGTTCAGGATATTTTCGATCCATGCATCGTTTTCACCGCCGGTATAGATGAACAGGTCGCAGTTCTGGATGGACTGGATATCCCGCGGGGACGGTTCGTAGGAATGGCTTTCCATGCCGGGTTTGAGCAGCATGGTGACATCGGCTTTGCCGCCGCCGATTTCGCGCGCGAAGTCGTATTGCGGGAAAATGGTGGTCACGATGCGCAAGCGGTGTTCTGCCGCAGGCGTTTCCTGCGTGCGGGAATTGCATGCCGTCAGGCAGGAAATGACCAGTACGGTCATGGCAAAAAGCGAAAATATACGTTTCATCGACAGGATCTCGTATGTTGTGGGTATGCGGCGTTGCGGCATACCCCTGTAAACGGTGACAAAAAATCAGGTCGGGATTGCATACGGTGAGAATATGTGGCCATAGTGTGATCAGGAACGACTGGCATTAGCGTTGCGTCGGCTTTTTGCACTGCTCGCACTGACCGTAAAAGACTGTTCGCATCGTATTGATGTCGAATCCGTGTTTCTGGCGCATATGGTTGTGTATCCGGTTCAGTTCGTCGCAATGCACATGGATCAGTTTTCCGCATGATTCGCATTTGAGATGAAAGCATGGGGAGGCATGATCCCCGATATGAGGGCCGACATATTCGAAACAGGCTGCATCCGTCTTGTCCAGAATGTACTGGTTGATCAATCCTTCATCGACCATCCGTTCGAGATGACGGTAAATGGTGGAAATACCGATCGTCATGCCGAGTTGCCGGAAATGGTGATGGATGTCGCTTGCCGTGACATGCTTTCCCTGCGCTGATTCCAGGAAGGAAAGCAGTGCCTTGCGGTGTCTGGTCTGGTACGACGTGGAGCGTCCCAAGATAATTCCCTGCATGAATCCAAAACTGTTTGCGTATTCTATTCCCGGCAAGGTCAAACTTCAATATGAAAATGATTCCTGTTTTCATATTGGGTTTGTCTGGTGCATGATGTCGAAAGATGGATGGTGTGGCTGACGGGTGTTTCGGGAATCCGCAAGCCTTGGCTCATGGCGGATGCACGGGATTTGTACGGTAAAATAATGGCCTTCCGGAATGGTGCGGACGGTGTGACATGAAACGGATTGCTTTGGGTATCGAATATGACGGCACAAACTGGCGTGGCTGGCAGACGCAGCCGGACGGCATGACGGTACAGGATCGGCTGGAAGATGCGATACGGCAGTTTGCGCAGACTGAAATTGCGACGACGTGTGCCGGCCGGACCGATGCGGGGGTGCATGCCACGGAACAGGTGGTGCATCTCGATACCGGGCTGGAACGGTTGCCGGTGTCATGGGTGCGCGGGATCAATTCCTATTTGCCGTCGTCCATCGCGGTGCGCTGGGCGTGCGAGGTGCCGGGCGGCAAGGACGGTTTCCATGCCCGTTCCAGCGCGGTGGCGCGCCGGTACCGTTATCTGGTTTACAACAGTCCGGTTCGCTCGCCATTATGGAAGAATCGGGCTGGCTGGGTATTCAGACCGCTTGATCTGGAGAGCATGCGACAGGGAGCGGCTTTTTTGCTCGGTGAACACGATTTTTCGGCATTCCGTGCAGCGGAGTGCCAGTCGATCACGCCAGTGAAGACGATGCATGATATATCTATCGTGCGGCAAGGGAATCTGATTGTATTCACTTTCGAGGCGAATGCCTTTTTGCATCATATGATCCGCAATATCGTCGGTTCCCTGATTATGGTCGGCAAGCAAAACCAGCCGCCGCAGTGGATGAAAACCCTGCTGGAAAGCAGGAACCGGTCGCTGGCCGCGCCGACTTTCGCGCCGGACGGCCTGTATCTGTCGCGGGTGTTTTATGACAGCAAGTGGGGGTTGCCGCAAAGGGACGATGTCTTTCCCTGACGGGGCCTTGCAGGACGTTTTTTCATTGCATACTGAATCATGACTTATCGTACGCGAATCAAGATTTGCGGTCTGACCCGCAAGGAAGATGTCGAAACCGTTGTCCGTGCCGGTGCGGATGCACTCGGTTTCGTTTTTTATCCGGGCAGTCCGCGCTTCGTCACGCCGGAGAAGGCCGCCGAACTTTCGGCACATGTGCCGGCTTTCGTCTCGACGGTCGGCCTGTTCGTCAATGCGGATTGCTGTGATGTGGAAAATGCCGCCCGGCTCGCGCATTTGTCGCTGTTGCAGTTTCATGGCGACGAGTCTCCGCAGGCCTGCCATGAAGCGGCGCTTGCCGCCGGTTTGCCTTTTATTCGTGTTTTTCGTGTCAGACCGGATACAACGCCCGATGATTTGCTACAATATGAACGGATTTATCGCAACGCCAGTCCGTTTTTCAAAGGGTTGCTTCTCGATACCTGGACGGATGCCTACGGCGGGGCGGGAAGGGTATTCGATTGGTCTCTCGTGTCAAAAGAAATCGGGCCTCGGGTCGTTTTGAGTGGTGGCTTGAACGCGCAAAATGTCGCTGGTGCGATTGCGCGGTTGCGTCCGTTCGCCGTTGACGTCAGCAGTGGCGTGGAAGCGGCGCGCGGTATCAAGGACGCCGTGAAAGTCCATGCATTCATCCGGGCGGTACGCAAGGCCGATGAAACGGTATAGCAGGATTTGACGGCACGGTTCCGTTTCGTGCGGGTGGCAATGCCATCGCATTCAAGAGAGATTTTCCATGAATCAGAAAACATATCGCAGCGCGTCCGATGCGCTGTTCGAAGCGTCCGGCTATCATTTGCCGGATGAACGCGGTCATTTCGGCCCCTATGGCGGCATTTTCGTTTCCGAAACATTGATCCATGCGCTGGATGAGCTGAAACAGGCTTATGCGCGTTACAAACACGATCCCGCTTTCCTGGCGGAATTCCGTTATGAACTGAAACATTTTGTCGGCCGGCCTTCGCCGGTTTACCATGCCTCGCGCTGGTCTGACATGCTGGGCGGTGCGCAAATTTACCTGAAGCGTGAAGACCTCAACCATACCGGCGCACACAAGATCAATAATGTGATCGGTCAGGCTTTGCTGGCGAAGCGGATGGGCAAGACACGGATCATTGCCGAAACGGGAGCCGGTCAGCATGGTGTGGCGACGGCGACGATTTGCGCGCGTTTCGGTCTGGAATGCCATGTCTATATGGGCAGCGAGGATGTCGGGCGGCAGGCGCAGAATGTGTACCGGATGAAATTGCTGGGGGCGTCCGTCGTACCGGTCGAGTCCGGGTCGAAAACATTGAAAGATGCGTTGAACGAGGCCATGCGCGACTGGGTCGCCAATGTCGGAACGACGTTTTATATCATCGGTACGGTGGCAGGACCGCATCCCTATCCGATGATGGTGCGCGATTTCCAGTCGGTGATCGGCGAGGAATGTCTCGTCCAGATGCCGGAACTGGCAGGCCGCCAGCCGGATATCGTGGTTGCCTGTGTGGGGGGCGGTTCCAATGCGATGGGTATTTTCTACCCGTATATCGATCGCACTGAAGTGGCGCTCGTCGGTGTCGAGGCAGCCGGTGAAGGTATCGAAACGGGACATCATGCCGCTTCGCTCAATGGCGGTTCGCCGGGTGTTTTGCATGGTAATCGTACCTATCTGCTTCAGGACGGTGACGGACAGATCATTGATACCTGTTCCGTTTCCGCAGGTCTGGATTATCCGGGTGTCGGGCCCGAGCATGCATGGTTGAAGGATTCGGGACGGGCGTCGTATGTGCCGGTGACGGATGACGAGGCGCTGGCCGCTTTTCATGACTGCTGTCGTATCGAGGGTATCATTCCTGCGCTGGAATCCAGCCATGCGCTGGCTTATGCGGCGAAACTGGCGCCGACGCTGGACAAGGACAAAATCATTCTGGTCAATCTTTCGGGACGTGGCGACAAGGATATGCATACCGTCGCCTTGCGGTCGGGTATCAGGTGGTAATTTCCATTCCGCCAGAAAATTGAACAGCAACCGGATTTGAGAAACAGGATCGATTATGTCTCGCATACAACAAACACTGGATAATCTGAAAAAACAGAACAGAAAAGGCTTGATTCCTTTCATTACGGCAGGGTTCCCGGAGCCGGAACTGACGGTTCCGCTGATGCACGCGCTGGTCGATGGGGGCGCGGATATCATCGAGCTGGGGGTTCCGTTTTCCGATCCGATGGCCGATGGCCCGGTGATTCAGCATGCATCCGAAGTGGCGTTGTCCAAAGGGATGACGCTGGAAAAATTGCTGGGTCTGGTGAAGACTTTCCGCCAGCGTGATGACAGAACGCCCATCGTGCTGATGGGATATGCCAATCCGATCGAACGGATGGGGACGGATGTTTTTATCGAAAAAGCCGTCTCTTGCGGTGTGGATGGCGTTCTGGTGGTCGATTATCCGCCTGAAGAAGCGACGGATTTCGCGGCCGGACTCAGACAAGCCGGCATGGATATGATTTTTTTGCTGGCGCCTACATCGACGGATGAACGTATCCGGAAAATCGGCCGGATGGCGGGGGGGTATTTGTATTATGTTTCCCTGAAAGGGGTGACGGGCTCCGGAAATCTGGATGTCGGCGAAGTCACATCACGCATTGAAAAAATCAGAAAATACGTTACCATTCCGGTTGGCGTCGGTTTCGGTATTCGGGATGCGGCGACTGCCAGAGCACTCGGTTCCGTAGCGGATGCCGTGGTGATCGGGAGCCGTATCATACAGGAACTGGACAAAACAGCGCCTGAAAATGCGGTCGATGCCCTCAGGGCTTTCATCGCTGATATCCGAAAGGCACTGGACGAATGACGCCATAAGGGTTATAAAGTCGTCCTGTACAGGAATTGCCTGTCGGTTTTACTGCATCAAGGGACGGAAACAGGCCATCGTTTTCAGGACGATGGCCTGTTTAATCAGGAGAATCTATGAGTTGGCTTGACAAGTTGCTGCCCCCGAGAATCCAGCATCAGACGAACCCCCGGCGTGTCGTGCCGGAAGGGCTTTGGGTCAAATGCCCATCGTGCGAGGCGGTATTGTACCGGACCGATCTGGAAACGAATTCGCATGTCTGTCCGAAGTGCGGCCACCATATGCGTATCCGCGCAAGGGACCGGTTGAATGCATTGCTGGATGAAGACGGACGTTACGATGTCGGTCGTACGGTGTTGCCATACGATTCCCTGAAATTCAAGGACAGCAAAAAATATCCGGATCGTCTGAGCGCAGCCGAAAAGGCTACCGGTGAAACGGATGCATTGATCGTCGTCGGCGGCAAGATCATGTCCTTGCCGGTCGTCGTTGCCTGTTTCGAGTTCGAGTTCATGGGCGGTTCCATGGGGTCTGTCGTCGGGGAGCGGTTCGTGCGCGGCGTCAGGGAAGCGATCGAAAAGCAGGTGCCGTTTATCTGTATTACCGCCAGTGGCGGCGCACGTATGCAGGAAGGTTTGCTTTCGCTGATGCAAATGGCCAAGACGAATATGATTCTGACACGGCTGGCCGAGGCCGGTCTGCCTTTCGTTTCCGTTCTGACCGATCCGACAATGGGCGGCGTTTCCGCATCCTTTGCTTTTATGGGGGATGTGGTGCTGGCCGAACCGAAAGCGCTGGTGGGTTTTGCCGGGCCTCGCGTGATCGAGAATACCGTTCGGGAAAAGTTGCCGGAAGGTTTCCAGCGTTCCGAATTCCTGATGAAAAAAGGTGCGATCGACCGGATTGTGGATCGCCGTGAATTGCGCAAGGAGCTTTTCCATTTGCTGGCCATGTTGCTGGGCAGATCTCCCGGACAGGTTTGCTGAAGGCATGGGATTCTTTGCTTCGCAGGCGTCTTTTCAGCGATGGGGAGACGCCGGGTTTTTTATTGTATTCATCAATCGTTTTTCATGATGTCTGAACAAATGGACACGCACAGGGGCGGAAAAACGCGACGTTCCCTATCGGAATGGACGCGTCTTGTGGAAAGTCTCCATCCCAAAAACATCGAAATGGGTCTGGACAGGATCCGTGTCGTGAAAGAACGCCTGGCGATCCGTTTCGATTGTCCTGTCGTCATTGTCGGCGGGACGAACGGAAAGGGTTCGACATGTGCCATGCTCCAGACGATCTGGAAGGAAGCCGGCTACCGGGTCGGACTTTATACGTCTCCTCATATCCATCGTTTCAACGAACGGATGCGGATCGACGGTGAGATGGCCGATGATGAAATACTTGTCGATTATTTCGAACAGGTCGATGCGGCACGGGGTGATGTCGCGCTGACTTTTTTCGAATTCACGACACTGGTCGCGCTGAAAATGTTCGCGGATGCGCGGCTTGATGTGGTTGTGCTGGAAGTCGGTCTCGGCGGTCGCCTTGACGCGGTCAATCTGATCGATGCCGATGTCGCTGTCGTAACGAATGTCGCAATCGATCATGTCGAGTTTCTCGGTGATACCCGTGAGAAAATCGGTTTCGAGAAAGCCGGGATTTACCGGGGAGGCAAGGCCGCGTTTTACGGCGATAGCGATCCACCTGATTCACTGGTCGGACATGCGCGTGCGATCGGTGCCGATCTGAAAATTTTCGGACGTGATTATTCATGCCGGATGCACGACGCTGGCTGGGACTATTGCGGCAAGACGGTGTTGGCCGGTCTGGCGCAGCCTTCCCTGTACGGAGACAACCAGATTCACAACGCCACGACGGTACTCGCTGTCGTCGAGACCTTGCAGTCCCGTCTTCCTGTCGGTACGGATGCGATCAGGCGCGGTCTGGCGAAGACGGAATTGCCGGGACGTTTCCAGATCGTGCAAAACGAGCCGTCCGTCATTCTCGATGTGGCGCATAATCCGCATGCGGCTGCCGTGCTGGCCAGGAATCTGAAGGAAATGGGCAGCTTCGGTACGACGCATGCCGTGTTCGGCGCCATGGCCGACAAGGATATCGACGGTGTCATCGCACTGATGAAGGATTGTGTCGATCGCTGGTATCTGACGGATTTGCCGTTGCCACGTGCCGCCAGCGCGGAAACGCTGAGGAAGAAACTGATGGATGCCGGAATTGCACGCGATGGAACCGGACAGTGTATTTCCGTCTATCATCATGCCGCGGATGCGTTGACGAGTGCGAAAAACAATGCCCGGAAAAATGATAGAATAGTGGCATTCGGATCATTTTGGGTCGTAACCGGGGTCACCCAGGATCCTGGTCAGGATTCTCACACCAACCACCATTGATCGCATGAGCCGTTTTTCCTTTTTTCGCTGGGGCAAGTCGAAGCCGGATACCGACGGTGCGTCCGGTAACGATGACCGGTTTGTCGCAGACCGTATCGACCGGAAGAAAAATTCCGCGCCGAATGCTGCCGATGATCCGCATTTGCCTGAAAAGAAAAGGGCGCGCAGGCGTCTTGTCGGCTCCATCGCGCTGGTTATTGCGGCGATCGTGATTTTGCCGATGGTTTTTGAATCGAAACCGAAACAGTCCGCTCCAGATCTCGTGATCGATATTCCTTCAAGAGACAAGCCAGTGCAAACGGCGGGTATTGCCCGGCCTGCGCCGGCGCCTGTCGCGTCAGGTGGCGCTGCCATGCCGAAAACGGATGGCGCAGCCGGCCATGCGACCCCATCGGCACAGACTGCTGCGGCCGGTGAAGGTATGCAGCAGGCTGGTGCTCCAGTGACACCGGAATCCGCCGGAAAGAATGGCACCGGCGTCGCCGAAAAAACGGTGACTGCCGTACAGGAACAGAATCAATCGCAGGCTGCGGCAGACATGCAGGCGCGCGCTGACAAGGAAAAACAGCAGCAGGCTGAAAAGGCACGGCAGGAAAAAGCCAGGGCCGAATCGGATGACCCGATCGGAAAAATGATTGCCGACAAGAACGCGGCCGCTGCCGGGACGGGCAAGCAGATGATACAGGTGGCAGCGCTGGGATCGCAACAGAAAGCGAGTGAATTGCAGGCACGCCTTTCGCAGGCCGGAATCCGTTCCCATACGCAAAAGGTGAAAACCCAAAACGGCGAGGAAAGAATACGTGTCAGGATCGGACCGCTTTCCGGCAAGCGTGAGGTGGACAGGACTTGCGCCAGGCTCAAGTCCATGGGGCTGTCCTGTACGCTGGTATCGAACTGATGTCATGGCAGGAGTCGGGATTTGACGGCTTTCGACTATGTGCTGCTTGTGCTGCTGATCGGTTCCATGCTGATCAGTCTGACGCGCGGTCTGGTCAGGGAAATCATATCGCTGGCGAGCTGGATTCTGGCATTTTATGTGGCCATCAATTACGGTGAAATGTTCTCGCCATGGTTGTCGGGGATGATTTCCGGCGAGACGGCGAGGGTCATCGTCGCTTTCGTCGTGCTGTTTCTGGTTACACGAATCGCCATGGTTTTTCTGGCCAGGCTGGCCAGTCTGGTATTGCAGGTCAGCGGATTGACTTTTATGGATCGTTTTCTGGGGGCGCTGTTCGGGCTGCTCAAAGGAGTGCTGATTGCACTGGTTCTGGTTCTGGTGTGTGGCATGACGAGGATACCGCAGCAGCCTTTCTGGCAAAATGCGATGTTTTCGCCGGCTGCCGAGTCGGCGGCGAGGATGGTCATGCCGTATTTGCCGGACTATTTTGTGGCATACATTCATTATTGAGAGGGGAGTATGCCGGCAGGTTTTCGTTTTTTCTTAATTTTTGATTGAGGAGTCACCATGTGTGGCATCGTTGGTATTGTTTCACAGACACCTGTCAACCAACTGATTTATGATGCGTTACAACTGCTCCAGCATCGCGGGCAGGATGCAGCCGGTATCGCAACATGCAATAACGGCAAGTTCGCCATGTTCAAGGCGAACGGTCTGGTCAGGGATGTTTTCCGTACGCGCAACATGCGCGCACTTCCGGGAAGCTGCGGTATCGGGCATGTCCGTTATCCGACTGCCGGTTCTGCCAAGAACGAGGAAGAAGCTCAACCCTTTTATGTAAATGCGCCGTTCGGCATCACTTTCGCCCATAACGGCAATCTGACGAATTGCCAGCAGTTAAAGGGCGAAATGTTCAAGAACGATCGCCGTCATATCAATACCAATTCGGATTCGGAAGTGTTGCTCAATGTGCTGGCGCACGAGATACAGGAAGCGACCAGCGGCTACTCACTGGATCCGGCCGCGCTTTTCCGTGCGGTTTCTGTCTTGCACAAACGGGTTCGTGGCGCTTATGCCGCCGTGGCCCATATCGCGGGTTATGGTATTCTGGCGTTCCGCGATCCTTATGGTATCCGTCCGTTGTGCATCGGCTCTGCCGAAACGGAAACGGGTACGGAATACATGATCGCCAGCGAATCTGTCGCGCTGGAAGGTCTCGGCTTCCGGTTCATGCGCGATGTGATGCCGGGCGAAGCCATTTTCATCGATGTCGACAGCAATTTGTACAGCCAGCAGTGCGCGGACAATCCGAGCCTGAATCCCTGTATTTTCGAATATGTCTATCTGGCACGTCCCGATTCCATGATAGACGGCGCTTCGGTATATGCGACCCGCTTGAAGATGGGAGAGCATCTCGCCGAAAAAATACGGCGGGAAATACCGACGGGGGATATCGATGTGGTCATGCCGATTCCGGATTCTTCACGTCCGGCCGCGATCCAGCTGGCGTTGAAACTGGGAATCGCATACCGCGAAGGACTGATCAAGAATCGTTATATCGGCCGGACGTTCATCATGCCCGGGCAGGCCGTTCGCAAACGTTCGGTCCGGCAGAAACTCAATACCATCGGTTCCGAATTCAAGGGGAAAAGCGTGTTGCTGGTCGATGACTCGATCGTTCGCGGAACGACTTGCAAGGAAATCGTCCAGATGGTTCGGGATGCCGGCGCATCGAAAGTCCTTTTCGCATCTGCTGCACCGCCGGTCAAGTTCCCGAATGTATATGGTATCGATATGCCGACCAGGGAAGAACTGATTGCCTATGGAAGAACTGACGAGGAGGTTCGCCGTGAAATGACGGCAGATGCGCTGGTTTATCAGGATCTGGATGCGCTGAAGCAGTCGGTCACCGATGTAAATCCGGCATTGCGGCATTTCGAGGCATCCTGTTTCGACGGTTTGTATATTACCGGTGATGTCTCGTCGGACTATCTTTCGAGACTGGAATACGAACGCAAGCATTCGGCTCCAATTCCGGAAGATATGATGGTCAAGAACCAGTTGAATCTTTCGCTGGCGACTGCCGAATAGGACACGGCTGTCTGTCGTGTTACCGGTGCGGCGTATGCCGTACCGGTGTTGCCGTCTTGTGACGGCGATTTTTTCCGATTGAACGAACAAGCGATGAACAAGGCCTTTACGAAAGAAACGGATACGGATGACGATCTGGAACCGGCTGCGCCTGCGCTTCCGAACGGATTCAAGAATTACATTACGCCTGCCGGGCTGAAAAGGCTGAAAGATGAGCTGTTGCAGCTGATCGACAAGGAACGTCCCCAGGTCGTCCAGACGGTGTCATGGGCCGCCTCGAACGGCGACCGTTCGGAAAACGGCGATTATATTTACGGCAAGCGCCGTCTTCGTGAAATCGACCGGCGTATCCGTTTTCTTGTCAAGCGGATCGAGGCGGCAGAAGAGTTCGATCCCAGTATCCATTACGGCAATGACCAGATTTTTTTCGGCGCGACGGTGACGTATGAACGCGAGGACGGCGAGGAAAATACCGTGACCATCGTCGGGATCGACGAATTCGATCCGTTACACGGAAAGATCAGCTGGATTTCGCCGATGGCGAAAACACTGATCAAGGCGCGCGAAGGCGATACCGTGACCCTGCATACGCCCAACGGCGTCGAGGAGCTGGTCATTCTGGAAGTCAGTTATCCGAAACCGGCGTGATGCCGTATCTGGCCGGGATATTGTCTGTGTCGTGTGCCTCATCCATATACTGATGTATTGTCTGTTTTGTCACTGGCTGCCGATATGACCGTTGTTCCGAAAAATATTTTTTCCTATGTGCCGCGCAAGGTCAAACGCGCAGGTGCCGCGTCTTTTTTGCCGATGTCGAAAAAGGAGATGGATATTCTCGGCTGGGATGCATGCGATATCATCATCGTGTCCGGGGATGCCTATATCGATCATCCCAGTTTCGGCGCGTCGATTATCGGGCGCGTTCTGGAAGCGCAGGGTTTACGGGTCGGTATTATCGCGCAGCCTGACTGGAAATCGGCGGATGATTTCCGTTCGCTTGGCAAGCCGCGCCTGTATTTCGGTGTGACGTCGGGCAATATGGATTCGATGGTCAACCGCTATACCGCCGACCGCAAGATACGTTCCGATGATGCCTATACGCCGGGCGGTGTGGCAGGCAAGCGGCCGGACAGGGCATTGCTGGTGTATGCACAACGCGCGAAAGAAGCCTATCCCGGTATTCCGGTGGTGATCGGTTCCATCGAAGCCAGTCTCAGGCGTGTCGCGCATTACGATTACTGGTCCGATACGGTACGGCGTTCGGTGTTGCCCGATTCCAAGGCCGATATGCTGGTGTATGGCAATGCCGAACGCGCGATGGTCGAGTTGTCCCACCGGATGGCGGCAGGCGAACAAATCGGTTCGATTCGTGACATACGCGGAACGGCTTTCATGGTGCCGCATGGCTGGAAGCCATCCGAGGACTGGACAGAGGTGGATTCATCGCATCTGGATACGCCGGGGCCGGTCAAAAAACAGCCCAATCCGTATTACCCGGAACAGGAACCGTGTGCAGCCCTGTCGAAACGGCGGGCTGCCGGAGCGGAACAGTCCGTACGCGAGAGCCGGATCAATCTGCATCTGAAAGCCAACAGCCAGTCGGTAGTGAGGTTGCCATCGTTCGAGCAGGTGCGTGACGATCCGGTTTTGTATGCGCATGCTTCGCGGGTAATGCATCTGGAGTCCAATCCCGGCAACGCGCGCGCGCTGGTACAGGCACATGGTATGCGGGATGTCTGGCTCAATCCGCCGCCGTTGCCGCTGACGATGGAGGAAATGGACGGCGTCTATGGGCTGCCGTATGCCCGTGCACCGCATCCTGCCTATGGAAAGACGCGGATTCCGGCATGGGAAATGATCCGGTTTTCCGTCAATATCATGCGAGGCTGTTTCGGCGGGTGCACTTTCTGTTCGATTACCGAACATGAGGGCCGGATCATCCAGAGTCGTTCCGAGCCGTCCATTTTGCGGGAGATCGAGGAAATCCGCGATCATGTCGAGGGCTTTACCGGGGTGATTTCCGATCTGGGCGGGCCGTCCGCGAATATGTACCGGCTGGGGTGCAAGAACGAGAAGGCGCAGCAGGTGTGCCGCCGTCTGTCCTGCGTTTATCCGGAAATCTGCAGGAATCTCGATACCGACCACAGCAAACTGATTTCGCTGTATCGCAAGGCAAGGGCGTTGCCGGGGATCAGGAAAATCCTGATCGGCTCCGGTGTGCGTTACGATCTGGCGGTACGTTCGCCGGAATATATCCGCGAACTGGCGACACATCATGTGGGCGGTTTGCTGAAAATCGCGCCGGAACATACCGAACCGAATGTTCTTTCGAAGATGATGAAGCCCGGAATCGGGACATATGACGCGTTCAGAAAGCTTTTCGACCGGTATTCGAAAGAGGCGGGCAAGGAACAGTATCTGGTGCCATATTTCATTGCGGCGCATCCCGGTGCGACCGACGAGGATATGCTCAATCTGGCCTTGTGGCTGAAAAAAAACCATTTCAGGCCGGATCAGGTGCAGACTTTCATGCCGACGCCGATGGCGCTGGCATCTACCATGTACCATACCGGCAAAAATCCGCTGGAGCCGGTATCGGCCGATTCGGAAACGGTGGAAACGGCACGCAAGGGACAGGTCAGGCGTTTGCACAAGGCTTTCTTGCGCTATCATGACCCGGAAAACTGGCAGTTGCTCAGGGAGTGGCTGCGGCGTCATGGCAGGAGCGATCTGATCGGCAACGGACCGGATCAGCTGGTACCGGCATGGAAATCAGCGCCGCTTTCCGTGAAAAACCGGTTCGCCGCACCAGGCAAACCGGCGAAACAGAAACCGGCGTATCCGGAACGGTCTTCACGTGTGTCCCAGCGTCCGAAACAGGGAGATGGCCGAAAAGGACAGTTCGCCGGCGGCGCCAGCCACAGAAAGGGTGTCGCGGTGCGCTCAGGCCGGCGTTAGCGGCAGTGTTCTTCAGTACAATCAGCGGTGTTTCGATCCGTTTTTTCACATGGCTTCCGCAAAGAATGTTTCATTGATGGCTTTATCGCTGCTCAGCTTCACGTTGGCGGATGTTCGTGACGGTCTGGGACCTTTTCTGGGGGTTTATCTTCAGGGGAAAAACTGGATGCCCGATGAAATCGGATATGTCATGACGGCTGGCGGGTTGGCGGGCATGCTGTTTACGACCCCGCTGGGGGCGTTCACGGACAGTACGAGGCATAAGCGGCTTGCCATGTCGGTTGCGACCGTACTGATCGTGTTGTCGGTGATGGTGATTTTCTTGTGCCAGTCTTTCGTGCTGGTGGCAGGAATGCAGGTCATCCAGGGAATCATGGCGGCGGCGATCGCGCCACTGCTCACCAGTATGTCGCTGGGGCTTGTCGGTCAGAAAGGGCTGGCGCACCGTCTCGGACAAAACGAGGCATGGAACCATTTCGGCAATTTTTCAACGGCGGCACTGGGTGGCCTCATCGGGTATTTTTACGGGATTCCGGGTGTATTTGCCGTGATGCTGGCGATGGGGCTGTTTTCGGTGTTGTTCGTGATGATGGTCAATCCGGCGCATATCGACCACGATGTCGCGCGAGGACTGGAAGAAAAAAAGGATGCGACGCCCATGCCGCTCAGCAGGATGCTGGCCATGCCGTCCGTTTTCGCAGTCGGCATGATCCTGTTCTTTTTCCATCTGGGCAATGCGGCGCTTTTACCGTTGCTCGGGCAGTCGGCGGTTGCGACTTTCAGGGTCAATCCGGCCGTTTATACAGCGGCGACGGTCATTCTGGCGCAGTTGACGATGGTGCCGATGGCTTTGTGGGCCGCGAAAATCGCGGAGAAACGGGGATACGGCATGGTCATTTTGCTGGCGCTTCTGGCTTTGCCGGTCAGAGGGCTGGTAGCCGGTTTCTGGCATAGTCCATGGAGCATTTTTCCGGTGCAGATTCTCGATGGCGTCGGGGCCGGGTTGATCGGTGTGGCGACACCGGGGATCGTCGCCCGAATATTGCGTGGAACGGGACATGTCAGTCTTGGTCTGGGTGTCGTGATGACTTTGCAGGGGATCGGAGCGGCATCGAGCAGTACATTGGGTGGTCTGTTTGCACGTCATGCCGGATACAGTGCGGCTTTTCTTGCGCTGACGGTTGCGGCATGCTGTGCACTGTTACTGTTTCTGGGAGCGCGGAAGTGGCTGCCCGGTTTCGGACGCGAACTGGTTCGGTAAGTCTGCCATATCGCAACGTTTCATCGTAAACCGTAGTGCCATGAGGGCGTAATAGTGCGAGTTTTGGATGAAATTGAGTAAAATGTATCTTTTTGCCGGTTTTTCCGGTTTATAGTGTTTCGCTTTCCGTCTGACCTGTCTTTTTTTTGCAATCTGATGAAAAATATCCGCAATTTTTCCATTATCGCTCATATCGACCATGGCAAATCGACGCTCGCCGACCGGATTATCCAGTTGTGCGGAGGTCTGTCGGATCGTGAAATGGAAGCGCAGGTACTCGATTCCATGGATCTGGAACGGGAACGGGGTATCACGATCAAGGCGCAGACGGCGGCACTGAATTACAAGGCCAGAGACGGACAGATTTACAATCTGAACCTGATCGATACACCCGGGCATGTCGACTTCAGCTATGAAGTCAGCCGTTCCCTGTCCGCATGCGAAGGGGCGTTGCTGGTGGTGGATGCATCCCAGGGCGTCGAGGCGCAGACGGTCGCAAATTGCTATACGGCGCTGGATCTGGATGTGGAAGTGGTGCCGGTGCTCAACAAGATAGATTTGCCGTCGGCCGATCCGGACAATGCCAAGGCCGAGATCGAGGATGTGATCGGGATCGACGCGTCTGACGCCATTCTGTGTTCCGCCAAGACGGGTGAAGGCGTCGAGGATATTCTCGAAGCGATCATTGCGAAGGTTCCGCCGCCTCAGGGCGATCCGGCGGCGCCGTTGCAGGCATTGATTATCGATTCATGGTTCGATAATTATGTGGGTGTCGTCATGCTGGTGCGTATCAAGAACGGTACGCTCAAACCGAAAGAAAAGATCAGGCTGATGGCGACCGGATCGGAGTATCTGGTGGAAAACGTCGGTGTATTTTCGCCGCGTTCCCAGCCGAGAGAATCCCTGTCGGCCGGTCAGGTCGGTTTCGTCATCGCCGGTATCAAGGAACTGAAAGCCGCACAGGTGGGTGATACGATCACACTGGCCGCACGGCCTGCCAGTGAACCGCTTCCGGGCTTCAAGGAAGTCCAGCCGCAGGTTTTCGCCGGTCTGTTCCCTGTCGAGGCCAACCAGTACGATGCCTTGCGCGATTCGCTGGAAAAACTCAAGCTCAACGATGCGTCGCTGCAATATGAGCCTGAAGTCTCGCAGGCGCTGGGGTTCGGTTTCCGCTGCGGTTTTCTGGGCCTTTTGCACATGGAAATCGTTCAGGAAAGGCTCGAACGCGAGTTCGGGATGGATCTGATTACGACGGCACCTACGGTCGTTTACGAGGTGTTGCTCAAAAACGGCGAATTGATCAAGGTGGACAATCCGTCGAAAATGCCCGATCCGGCCAGAATCGAGGAAATCCGCGAGCCGATCGTGACGGTGAATCTGTATATGCCGCAAGAGTATGTCGGCCCGATCATGACGCTTTGCAACCAGAAGCGCGGTATCCAGATGGATATGCATTATCACGGTAAACAGGTCAGACTGACCTATGAGTTGCCTATGGCGGAAATCGTGCTGGATTTTTTCGACAGGATGAAGTCCATTTCGCGCGGGTATGCTTCGATGGAGTACGAGTTCAAGGAGTACCGTGCTTCCGATGTGGTGAAGGTCGATATGCTCATCAACGGCGACAAGGTGGATGCGCTGGCCATCATCGTGCATCGCAGCAACAGTCAGTTCCGCGGTCGCGCGGTAGCAGCGAAGATGCGCGAACTGATTCCGCGGCAGATGTTCGATGTCGCCATTCAGGCGGCTATCGGTTCGACGATCATTTCGCGTGAAAACGTGAAGGCGTTGCGCAAGAATGTGCTGGCGAAATGTTACGGCGGTGACATTACCCGCAAGCGCAAGTTGCTCGAAAAACAGAAAGCGGGCAAGAAACGGATGAAACAGGTCGGTTCGGTGGAAGTGCCTCAGGAAGCGTTCCTGGCGATTTTACAAGTGGATGAAAAATGAACGTGGAGTCCTTGCTGGGTAATTTTGCCCTGATCCTTTTCATACTGATGGTGGTATCGGGGGTTATCTGGTTTTATGACAAGCTGGTGTTGGCCAAAAAACGGAAAGCGGCGGCAGAAGCGGCGCTGGCGGCTTTCGATGAACGCAATGCGAGGCTGAAGGAACAGGGCATCAAGGTGGATGAATCGGGACGTGCTGCCTTGCGTGAAAAATTGCTGAAGCGGCCGATGTGGGTGGAATATTCGGGCAGTTTCTTTCCGGTTATCGCCGCGGTTTTCTTCATCCGCTCTTTTTTGTGGGAACCTTTCCGCATTCCATCGAGTTCGATGGTGCCGACGCTTCAGATCGGCGACATGATTCTGGTCAGCAAATACAGTTACGGTATTCGTTTGCCGGTATTGAACAAGAAGGTCCTTGATCTTGGCGAGCCGAAAAAAGGGGATGTGGTCGTGTTCAAGTTTCCGAAAGATACCTCGCTCGACTATATCAAACGGGTTGTCGGTGTCGGTGGCGATCGCGTCGAATACCGCAACAAGAAGCTCATCATCAATGGCGTGGAATCGAAGTATCAGCCGCTGGGTGATTATCTCGATACGGAAACCCTGACTTATTCGAAAGCGTTCGAGGAGGATCTGGCGGGGACGGATGTTCGTCACCGTATCCTGAACGACAATCGCGCGCCGGCTTACGTGTCGCATCCGGACCGGTTCAGGAACCGGCATATGTGTAGCTACAACGCGGAAGGCTTTATCTGTACGGTTCCGCAGGGATATTATTTCATGATGGGGGACAACCGCGACAACAGTCTGGACAGCCGTTACTGGGGGTTCGTGCCGGATGAATATATTGTCGGGAAAGCGTTTCTGGTCTGGATGAATCTGGGCGACATGACGCGTATCGGGGGTATCCGGTAATGGGTTGCGTACAGCATGCGCCGGAATGTTGCATGACAGGACAATGTCGGGACGAACGATGATGAATCTGAAAATTCTGCAGGACAGGATCGGTTATACATTCGATCGTGCGGATTTGCTTCAGCAGGCCATGACACACCGAAGTTACAGCAGCCAGCACAATGAACGGCTGGAGTTTCTGGGCGATTCGCTGCTCAATTGTGTCACGGCGATCAATTTGTATGAACGTTATGCCGGTTTGAACGAGGGAACGCTTTCGCGGTTGCGTTCGAGTCTGGTCAGGCAGCAAGCCTTGTATGAGATCGCGCAGCATCTGGAATTGTCGCGTTTTCTGCGGTTGGGCGAAGGGGAAATCAAGGCGGGCGGCGCCAGACGTCCGTCCATTCTGGCCGATGCGATGGAAGCCTTGTTCGGTGCCGTTTTTCTGGATTCCGGGTTCGATACGGTCAGGCAGGTCATCACCACGCTGTTTGCCGGCATGATGAGTGAACTCGACCCGGAGACGTACGGCAAGGATGCCAAGACGCAATTGCAGGAATATTTGCAGGGACACCGGATGGCATTGCCGGAATATCATGTGGTCGGCACACGCGGTGCTGCGCACAATCAGGAATTCGATGTGGAATGTGTGATCGGCAAATTCGGTATCCACGTGGGAGGGACGGGAAGCAGCCGTCGTGCCGCAGAACAGGATGCAGCCAGAAAAGCGCTTGTCGCGGTGACGGATGCCATGAAAAATCGCAGGACATCGTCTGCCGGTAAAGACAGGCCGGTAGCGATGCAGGCGGAAAATGCGAAAATGACGGATACGCCGCATGACAGGGGTGACGGGATGGCGGCGCGATCTTCTATCAGATGAGGCTGAAACCATGACGGATCAGAAAAACGATCATTTCCGCTGCGGGTATATCGCTATCGTCGGGCGTCCCAATGTCGGAAAATCCACGCTGATGAACGAGCTGATCGGCGCCAAAGTCAGTATCACGTCACGAAAGGCGCAGACGACACGCCATCGCATTATGGGTATCCAGACGGATGACGAGGCACAGTTCGTCTATATCGATACGCCGGGGTTCCAGACACGTTACAACAATGCTTTGAACAAGAATCTGAACCGCACCGTCCGGGATACGCTATCGGCGGCGGATGTGATCGTTTTCGTGGTGGATGCCGGTGTTTTCGGACAGGCCGACGAGCAGGTTCTGGCGTTGTTGCCGGAGAACGTACCGGTGATTCTGGCGATCAACAAAACGGACAGGATCCGTGAGAAGGCGGAACTCATTCCGTTCGCGCAAAAGATTGCCGGTTTGCGTGATTTTGCGGCGATCGTTCCTGTATCGGCGCGTCAGCGTTTCCAGCTTCACGAGCTGGAAGAGGAGATCCGGAAATTGCTGCCGGAAAATCCGCCGTTTTTTTCGCCGGACGATGTGACGGACAGAAGCGAGCGTTTCATGGCGGCGGAAATCATACGCGAAAAGATTTTCCGTTACACCGGCGATGAATTGCCCTATACGAGTACCGTGGTGATCGAGCAGTTCGAGCGAAAAGAGAAGATATGCCGGGTGTTCGCAGCTGTGCTGGTGGAACGCGATGCGCACAAGGCGATGATCATCGGCCACAAGGGCGAAAAGCTCAAGGAAATTTCCACGGAAGCACGGCGGGATATGGAAAAAATGTTCGGTGTTCCCGTGTATCTGGAAATCTGGGTCAAGGTCAAGTCCGGCTGGGCCGACAATGAAGCGGGTCTGCGCGCATACGGTTACGAATGACGGGACACGATAGCGGGCGCGCATGTCGGAAGTTCAGGAAAAAAACGGTGGGGCGGACGCAATAAATGCAGCCGGTACGGAGATGTCGCCTGCATACGGGAAAAGGCGTGTTCTGTCTGCGGAAAGCCGGCGGATCGTTGAGCAGCCCGGGTTTGTCCTTCACAGTCATATGTATCGTGAAAGCAGTCTGGTCGTCGATGTATTCACGCGCGATTACGGCAGGGTGGCGCTGCTGGCCAAGGGGGCGAAACGTCCGGCGTCCCGGTTGCGCGGTGTCTTGCAGACTTTTCAGCCGTTATCCATCAGCTGGAGCGGCAAGTCCGAGTTGAGGACGCTGACGTCAGCCGAGTGGATCGGCGGCATGATTCCACTGGAAAATTCCGCCTTGCTCTACGGGTTTTATCTCAATGAACTTTTGCTGCGCTTGCTGGCGCGGGAAGACCCGCATCAGGCACTGTTCGAACATTATGTCCGTGCACTGACACGTCTGGCGACTTCGGAAGCGGCGCAAACGGTGTTGCGTGTGTTTGAGCTGGCGTTGTTGCGCGAAACCGGTGTGGGCGCCGATCTCTCGGTCGATGCCAGGGATAACAGTCCTGTCGATCCCGGTGGCGTGTATGTCGTCGATCCGGAAAGCGGTCCGCGTCCTGCGCTGTTGAGCGATACGGCGCCGCGAGTGCTTGGCAAGACGTTGCTCGATATGGTCAGGGAAGATTATTCCGATCCGCAGACGCAACAGCAAAGCAAATTGTTGATGCGCTTTTTGCTGGCGCATCATCTCGACGGTGTGCCATTGCAGACACGGAAAATACTGATAGATCTGCGTCAGCTGTGACAAAAAGGTTAAACTAGTTCCATGTACGTTCTTTTTTCCTGAATTTATGAGCATGATTGAACCGGATGGCGCCGGTATCGAACTGGGCGTCAATATCGACCATATCGCCACCTTGCGCAACGCCAGGGGCACGACTTATCCCGATCCGCTGATGGCTGCGCTGATGGCCGAGGAGGCGGGCGCGGATGCCATCACCCTGCACTTGCGTGAAGATAGACGGCATATCAAGGATGCGGATGTCCGTGCCATTCGTCCCATGCTGGTGACGCGGATGAATCTCGAGTCGGCCATTACGTCGGAAATGATCGATTTCGCTTGCGAAATCAGGCCACAGGATGTCTGTCTGGTACCGGAACGCCGGGAAGAACTGACTACGGAAGGCGGTCTGGATGTCGTGCGTTATTTCGATATCGTCCAGTCGGCGGTCGAACGTCTGACCGGTGCGGGTATTCGTGTCAGCCTCTTTATCGATCCGGAGGAAGAACAGATCATCGCGGCAGATGAGAGCGGTGCGCCGGTTATCGAATTGCATACGGGGCGTTACGCCAATGCATTCGATGCCGCCTCACAGGAATATGAGCTGGACAGGATACGCGAAGGCGTGACGGAAGGTATCCGGCACGGTCTTAAGGTCAATGCGGGACATGGTCTGCATTATGAGAATGTGGTGCCGATCGCGCGTATCGACGGGATTTCCGAACTGAATATCGGGCATTCGATTGTGGCGCGCGCGGTTTTTTCCGGCTGGAAAAAGGCGGTTTCCGATATGAAGGCGCTCATCGTCGGTGCAAGACGGCCATCGGCAGGCGGAGCATGAGACCGGAGATGTCGGCATGATTTACGGCATCGGAACGGACATGACCCTGATTTCGCGCATCAGGGCGGCATTGGAGCGGCATGGCGACCGGTTTGCGGAAAAGATTTTGGGGCCGGAAGAAATGTTGCGTTACCGGCACCGGAAAGCAAAGGTCGAATTGCGGGGGCTGCGCTATCTGGCAACCCGCTTTGCGGCCAAGGAAGCGTTTTCCAAGGCCTTGGGACTGGGGATGCGCATGCCGATGACCTGGCGCGCCATGCAATTGCTCAATGCGAAAAGCGGCAAGCCTGAAGCGGTTTGCAGCGGCAAGCTGAAAGAGCACATGGACAGGCTGGGGCTCACAGCGCAGGTATCGGTCACGGATGAAGCGGACTTTGCGGTAGCCTTCGTCATCATCGAACGGATGGATGGGACTGGAGAGATCAACTGACGGGATGAAAATATGCAGACGGCCAAAAGTATTTTGTTAAGTGGAAAAAGAAACAGTTACGGACCGGTCATGCTCGATGTGATCGGCTTGCGGTTGCTGGAAGAAGATATTCGCAGGATACGCCACCCTCTGACGGGCGGGATCATTCTGTTCGCACGCAATTACCAGAACCGTGAGCAGCTTATGGCGTTGACCGCCGCCATCCGCAAGGAACGTCCCGATATTCTGATCGCCGTCGATCATGAAGGGGGACGTGTCCAGCGTTTTCGCTTTGACGGTTTCACGCGTCTGCCTGCCATGGGAATGTTGGGGAAAATGTGGGACGATGATCCGGTCGAGGCAGCACGTGCGGCCATGGCGGTGGGGTATGTGCTGGCTTCCGAATTGCGTGCATGCGGCGTCGATCTTTCGTTCACGCCGGTACTGGATCTGGATTATGGCGTTTCTTCAGTGATCGGCGACCGTTCGTTCCACCGGGATCCGGTAGCGGTGACGCTTCTGGCGAAAAGTCTCAATTATGGTCTCGCGCAGGCAGGTATGGCCAACTGCGGCAAGCATTATCCGGGGCATGGTTATGCAAGAGGCGATTCCCATACGGAAATTCCGGTGGATGATCGTCCCCTGCAAGCTATCATGGCGGACGATATGGTGCCGTATCGTGGACTGGGAATGAGTCTGGCCAGCGTCATGCCGGCGCATGTGATTTATCCGCAAGTGGATGCCATGCCCGCCGGTTTTTCGAAGAAATGGCTTTCCATCCTGAAAAACGATTTCGGGTTCGATGGTGTCGTTTTCAGTGACGATCTCAGTATGGAGGGCGCCAGTGTCGCCGGTGGTATCGTCGAACGCGCGCAAGCGGCGCTTGATGCCGGTTGCGACATGATTCTGGTTTGCAATTCGCCGGCCATGGCAGACGAATTGCTGGCCAATCTGCCGCCGTTGACGGAAGAAGCCATGCGGCTGTGTACTGCGCGTATCGGGGGGCTGGTTCCCAAAATGCCTGCGCCGGACTGGGAAACGCTCCAGTCGGAAGCACGGTACCGGCAGGCACGCACGCTTGTCGAACGTATCGTGAAGCAGGATTGATGCGGGATATGTCGGAAGGAAAACCGGACGATCCGGTAGCGGTCGCCGATGACATGTCGTCGCCCGTATCTGCGTCTGAAAGGGCGGCTGTCACCGAGGCGGTCAGACAGTTGCCGCATTTGCCGGGGGTGTACCGGTTTTTCGACAGCAATGGCAAGTTGCTCTATGTGGGCAAGGCGCGTGATCTCATCAAGCGGGTCAGTTCGTATTTCCAGAAAACGGCACCTTCGCCGCGTATCGCCATGATGGTATCGAAGATCGCGCGGCTGGAAACGACGGTCACGCGCAGCGAGGTGGAAGCCTTGTTGCTCGAGAGCAATCTGATCAAGACGCAGCATCCCTACTACAACATTATTTTCCGGGACGACAAGTCTTATCCCTATCTGAAAATAACCGGCCAATCCGTGCCACGCATGGTGTATTACCGCGGTGCAGTAGATCGCAAGAACCGGTATTTCGGTCCGTTTCCGAATGCTTCGGCTGTGCGTGAGACGATCCAGATGCTGCAAAAGGTCTTCCGGTTGCGTACCTGTGAGGATAGCGTGTTCAAAAACCGGACACGCCCTTGCCTGTTGTACCAGATCGGGCGTTGCAGCGGGCCTTGTGCCGGTTTGATCGACGCTGATCAATACCGCAAGGATGTCGAGGATGCGGCACGGTTTTTGCATGGCGATCAAAATGATGTGTTGGCCGAATTGCAGGAAAAAATGGCGGCGCATGCCGAAAAACTGGAATTCGAGGAAGCCGCTTCCGTCAGGGACAGGATTTCGGCGCTTTCGCGTGTTTTGCAGCAGCAAAGCATGGAAACGGACAGCGGACAGGATGCGGATATCATCGCCGTTGTCGTCCGCGAGAACAGGGCTTGCGTGAATCTGGCGATGGTGCGTGGTGGCCGGCATCTGGGTGACAAGGCGGTGTTTCCGGGCAATATGGGCAATATCGACGAGCGTGATGGACAAACGCTGGAGAAACAGGTTATGCAAGCCTTTATGGCACAGCATTATATCGACGGACAGATACCGGGAACGATCATCGTGAATGCGGTACCGGACGATCCGGCACTGCTGCCGGCACTGTCGGAGCGATGTGGTCACAGGATCCATCTGGTTTCCCAACCTCAGGGACAACGGCGGCTGTGGCTGGAAATGGCGAGTAAGAATGCGGAAATCGCGCTGGATCGGGTACTGGACCGCTCTGAAATGCAGCTTGCGCGAGTCAGGGCGCTGATCGAACGTATGGCGCTGGATATCGACGATCCGGACAATTTGCGTATCGAGGCGTTTGATATCAGTCATACACAGGGTGAGGCGGTACAGGCGTCCTGTGTCGTTTTTCATCATTGCGTCATGCAAAATGGCGAATACAGGCGTTACAATATCACCGGCATTACGCCGGGAGACGATTACGCCGCCATGAAACAGGTATTGACGCGCCGGTATGAAAAACTGGCGGGGCATGAGGAGCTGATGCCGCATATTGTACTGGTCGATGGCGGCAAGGGACAGGTTGCGATGGCGTCGAAAGTCTTTTCGGAACTGGGCCACGATCTAGGACGGATTGTCGGCGTCGCCAAAGGCGAGGGACGCAAGGTCGGTCTGGAAACACTGGTATATGCCGATGGTCGCCTGCCTGACGAGCTGGGAAAAGATTCCGGCATCCTGATGCTGATCGCACAGATTCGTGACGAAGCGCATCGTTTTGCCATTACCGGCATGCGTGCCAGACGCGACAAAAAACGTCATGCATCCCGTCTGGAAGAAATCGAGGGAGTCGGCGCGAAAAGACGGCAACGGTTGCTGGCGCGTTTCGGCAGTGTGCGTGGCGTCGCCGATGCTTCGGTGGACGATCTGGCGACCGTCGAGGGGATTTCCCGTCATCTCGCGCAACAGATATATGACCAGTTGCATTAGAATAACGCCTTGTATTTTTTGATGTTCTTTGTGATATGAAAGTACAGACCATTAGTGGAACCTGCAAAAATCAAGCTATGCCGTTCAATTTGCCTATTTTCCTGACCTGGCTTAGGGTTGCGCTCGTCCCTTTGCTGGTAGGGATTTTTTATTTGCCTGAACACTGGATTTCGCTGTATGCGCAAAGCCTGACTGCAGCGATCATATTCATCGTGGCGGCGATTACGGACTGGATTGACGGTTATCTGGCAAGAAAATGGAACCAGACCTCGGCGTTCGGTGCCTTTCTGGATCCGGTTGCCGACAAGCTGATTGTCGCCGGTTCGCTGCTTGTTCTGGTGCAGCTGGGTCGTGTCAGCGCCATTCTGGGGTTTATCATCATCGGGCGCGAAATCGCCATTTCCGCATTGCGCGAATGGATGGCGAAAATCGGCGAATCGAAATCCGTGGCCGTCAGCTCGCTGGGCAAGGTCAAGACTATCGCGCAAATGATCGCCATTCCGATGCTGTTGTTTTATAACAAGCTGTTCTATTTCATCGATACGGCATTCATCGGCACGTATTTGCTGGTGATCGCCGCAATTCTGACGGTCGTATCCATGTTGTATTACCTGCGCAAGGCATGGCCACTGATGAAGTAAATTGCCAACAGGGTATTGACAGAATCCTTGGAAGTGCTAGAATGCACTTCTCTAACGCGGGAGTAGCTCAGTTGGTAGAGCGCAACCTTGCCAAGGTTGAGGTCGAGAGTTCGAGACTCTTCTCCCGCTCCAAATCTTCATTGCATTCTGGAGAATTGGAACCGGTCGGGCGGCGGGTTGTTTGTTTCGTCCGACAGTCGGAGAACGTAATGCGGGAGTAGCTCAGTTGGTAGAGCGCAACCTTGCCAAGGTTGAGGTCGAGAGTTCGAGACTCTTCTCCCGCTCCATTCGTTTTCAGGCATGTCCGGTTCTGCGTTTTTTCGGTCTTGCAGCCCGATGGCAGGATAGCAAAGTGGTTATGCAGCGGCCTGCAAAGCCGTAGACGTCGGTTCGATTCCGTCTCCTGCCTCC
>CAKQQG010000007.1 GCA_934270705.1 uncultured Oxalobacter sp.
GCCGAGCGCGACGGCGGCGTTGGCACGGCTGGTGATGTGGCGTTACAACCAGCTCGGTGCACTGGAATATCAGCCGGATGATCCGTCTCCGGTACTCGACGCGCTTTTTACGTCGCACGAACCACGTACCGGTGCGGATGGAACGCTGGCATGGGTGGCTGATGTCCAAAATCCGTCGACCGGTGACGATTTCGTGTTGATGCTCAAGGAACTGGAAATGCCGGACGGCACCCGTCGTCCGTACAGTATGGGACTGACGGGAGGACATCCACGTGCGCTTGACGGTTTGTGCAAGTTGCTGTCCGTCGATATGCGGGTGATCGACCCGGCATGGATCGGGATGAAGTTGCGCAAGCTGCTCAATTATGCGGAGCCTCGTGGTGATTTTCTGGCACGTGTGCCAGGCACTGCACGGCAGGCGAGTTTCCCGTCCACAGTGGCCTATATCGCCCAGCTGGTCATTCACCGTTATGCAATGCTCGGTATCCTGATGCCGGATGGCCATCCTGTCAATCCACTGGGTGTTGTGGCCGATGAGCCGGTACGTGAGGTTCGTCCGGTCACTTTGCGTATGACAGGCAAGCTCTGCAATGAATGCGGGAACATGGCGGTAATTCGCAAGGACGGGTGCGATTTCTGTACCGCGTGCGGCGCGATCGGTTCATGCGGTTGATGATATATATGTCAGTATCATGAAAACGCCGGCTGCTTGCAGCCGGCGTTTTTTCGATGGCAAAACGGTTGCATGTACAAGGCGACAAGGGACTTGTTTACGGGAACCCGTTGTGCTTTCCGTATCGTGAAGGCGGAATACAGGTTATAATGAAAAGCTGAAACAAATCGGAAATTCAACCCATTATCCGATTTCCGGCATCGTGTCACGACGATATGCGGAAACTGTCGGGCGTTATCCTGCACGGCAGGGGGCGGGAGACTGCATCAGCTGGTATGAATCAGGTTCCAGGTCGGTGTGGTTGTCCCGATTATCTCAAAAAGATTTTTCGGAAAGGATTTGTGTCATGAAAAAATCGTTGTCAGGAGATCAGGCGGATCTGTTGAGGCAGTGCTGTGTCAGTATGGTACTGGATCAGGATGTGATGCAGGGTATCCAGAATCGCAAGGCAGAGGCTTATGATCTGCTGCTCCATATTTATTCCCAGGTCAATGCGCCGCATGCCACCGGCTGCAACCATTCTGCCGGTACTTCCTGCCGTTGTGCAAATTCCTGAAAACACAATGCATTTGCCCGGCAGGCACCGGACAAATGCATCAGGTGCCCTTCATATCGATTGATGTGCTCTATGACGACATATGTTTCTGGAAACATAAGAAATCACCGGTATCGGGCGCTTCCTGTCATGGTTGTCTGCCGGTTGCCTCATTGACGTATTCGTCACGCAAGTTTACATAAATTTCGCAGTAATTTTTCTTTTTTTTCGGCAAGAAAAAGCGTCATTTTGCGCTGCATCTTGATATGATGTCGTTTTTTATGAAATCAGGTTTCATATTCTATGCTGAATTTTCTATCGCAACTTCTTGGAAAAAAGCATCCTGTCAGCCAGACGGTTCCTGAACGAAAAAAAGATCCCTCGGCATCTCGGGATGAGAAACTGAAAGCATTGGAAGCGGTCGTTGCGTTGCCTGATGACGATCAGGCAATCGTTGCTTTTCTGCTGGCCTGTCGTTATGCGGATGCACGGTATGCAGCGGCACAGAAAATTCGTTCGCGGCAGGCTATGGAACAGGTCAGAGATGCCATGCAGAAAACCGACAGACGTGTTTATCGCCTGATGCAGACACGTATCAACGATATGGCACGTACCGAAGCGCAGGCGGCCAGTATGGAACAGGTTGTCGATATGGCGGCGGCGCTGGTCGATGATCCGGGGCTGACGCCGAATCTGGTCGCCGATCTGGACAGGAAGTGGCAGGTAGTTTCCAGTGGCGATCCGGAAAAATGGCAGACTGGCTTGCGGATGCGCTTCGAATCGTTGCGCGCCCGGCTGGAAGGCAGACTGATGGCGCAGTTGCAGTTGCAATGAACAGTCAAATCCGTCTATGGTGAAATGGCGGCACTGGAAAGCCGTGTGGATATGACCCCACAGGAACGCAAGGAATCGCTGGATGCCTTTACTGAAAAACTTGCACAGTGGCGGCAGTCGCCGGAATGGTTTTCGTTGCCGCGTCATCTCGTAACATCAGTCGATGAAAAACTTTCAGCTTTGGCTGATGCATCGGCAAGATACGAGCAGGAGTTCGAACGCATGCAGCAGTGTGCGGCCTGGCTTGGAGAGATGGAGCTTGCGGAAGTGTCGCAGCTGGAGAGGGCTGCGCTTGAAAAAGAATGGTCTTCGTTCAAACCTGCTGGCGTATTGGCGCAATGGGCCGATTTGCAGATGCGTTTCGATGCCTGGTGTTTGCGTTTGCCGGTGCCTCAACCGGAAACCGTTGAGGAGCTCCCGATGGTTGACGGGGCTGCATCCCTTACGAAGGCCGAGATCATGGCACGTTTCGATACCGCGCTTGCAGCCCTGCAGCAGGCGGTGGATGCAGGCGCAATCCAGGAAGCGGCAACGCATGATGAAGTATTGCGCGCGCTCGATACGGAGCATGCGGATATCGGCGACGAACGACGGGAAAAACTCTCACATCTCAGAAACGAATTGCGCCGTTTGCGGGGCTGGGCAAGATGGAGCGGGCAGCTTTCACGTGAAAAACTGATTCATTTTGTGCAGGAATTGCCGGAACAGAATCTGGATGTCAATGCTCTGGCTGAAGAAGTCATCCATGCGCGTGAACAGTGGAAGTCGCTCAATGCAGTGGCAGGTATGGCGACGCGCGAGCAGTGGACAGAGTTCGATACGGCGTGCAATTTGGCCTATGCACCGGTGCTTGAGCATGCCAGATTGCAGGCTCAGGAAAAGGAAAAGAATATTGAATATGCCGAAGCACTGATTGAAAAGGTGGCGGCTTTTGCAAGCGAGTTCGAGACACGTCTTTCTGCAGTGACTGACCGGCTCGAATCATTTGACTGGAAGGGTGTGATCAATTTTTACCGTCAGATGACGCAAGCCTGGCGCAAGCTGGGCATTGTCGGCAGAAAAGAAAAGAAACGCCTGGACGAAGCTTTTTCGGCAGTCATGATGCCGGTACGTGAAAAGCTTTATGCGCAGACGCAGCTTGAAATCGGGCGCAGGGAACAGTTGATTGCCGAAGTGGGTGAAATAGATCCGGATAACAGGGAATCCGGCAAGCTGTTGCGTGCCGTGCAGGAAAAATGGCAAGCATGTGCGAAAGCCTTTCCGCTGGATAACCGCGAAGACCGGAAGTTGTGGGCACGTTTCCGCGAGGCTTGCGAGCAGTTGCATATGCGCCGGATGGAAAAGAACCGCGCACATGACGAGGAAAGACTTCAGCATCTCAGGGACAAGGAAGCGGTTTGTTCGGAGCTGGAATCGCTGGCGAATGCCGAAGATGCCGGTATGCTGGAACATCGTCTTGGGGAGTTGCTTGCGCAATGGAAAAATCTGGGTTTCGTACCACGTGAAGCAGAGGCCGGTATTCGCAAGCGTCTTGATGATGCTGTTGCGGCATGTCGTGACAGGATCTATCGTCTGAAGTCGGAAAAGATGTACGAGGCATTGGACGGGCTGGCGGAAAAACTGGCTTTATGCTGTTCGATGGAACGGCAGATCGTCGCGTTTTGCCAGGAAACCGATGATGTGGCAGGCGATATGGCACTGGAAGACGTGGAATACGAAACGGCATGGAAAGCATTGCCTGCGCTTCCGGACAAGATAGAAACGGTCTTGTCTCATCGTTTCTATAATGGCCTGAAAGCGATAGCCAACCGGAATATGGCTTATGGCAGGCGCTTGCTCGGCAATGTCGATGTCATGAAAGACAATATCCTGCGGCTTGAGATCATGTATGGTCTGGATTCGCCGGAATATCTGCAGGAAGCGCGTCTGAAAAAACAGATGGAAGTCTTGCAGGATTCTCTCGGCGGCAGTGATCGTACCGATGCAGCTGATGCGACACGGTCATTGCTGGAATTACCGGCATTGACTGATGAAAAGGATATCCGGCGTATCGATGCGCTGGTGATGGCGATGAACAAACCCGGCTGATGCCGGGTTTTTTGTGTGCAAAGATCAGTGCAGTTTTTGTCCTGACGGTTGTTCTGCAAACAGGGTCTCGCAATCGGCGCGATCAATGGTATAGGTTTGTCCGCAGAAATCACAGTGGATGGTGAGGTTGCCTTGTTCGGACAGCGCTTTTTGTACTTCTTTTTCGCCGAGCATTTTGAGCATATTGCCGACTTTTTCGCGGTTGCAACTGCATGAAAAGACAGGATGTTGCGGTTCGAAAGCGACGATATCGTCTTCCCAGAACAGGCGATGGCGAAGGGTTTCGATGTCGGCATTGAGCATTTCGCCGGTTTTGAGAGTCGATGCCAGTGTGACGAGACGTTGCCAGGCGTCCTTGTCTTCGGATGTACTTTCACTCAATCCGTCCGCACCGGTCGCCGATGGCATTTTTTGCATGAGCAGACCGCGGATGACGTGGCTGTCTGCCGCCAGCCAAAGGCGGGTGTCGAGTTGTTCGGACTGCTTCATGTAGTTTTCGAGCGCCTGTGCGATAGAGTCGCCCTCCAGCGAGACGATGCCCTGATAGGGGCGCTGTCCCGGGATTTTTTCGTGCGGGTCGAGTGTAATGACACAGCGTCCTTTTCCATGGGCATTGATAAGGTCGGTGAAGGTAGCATGTGCCGGGATGGATGCGGTCTCGTCCAGTTTTGCGGTCGCACGGATTTTCAGGGCCGAATCGCATTCGACGACGAGCAGGCGAACGGGGCCGTCTCCCCGGACTTGCATGACGAGAGAGCCATCGAATTTGATGTTTGCGCTTAACAAGGCGGCAGCACCGATCATTTCTCCGAGCAGGCATACAACCGGCGCAGGAAAGTTATGGTGAGACTGGATCTGTTGCCACATATCGGCAAGTTCGATGAATTCGCCGCGTACAGGCGCTTGCCGGAAAAGAAATTTCTGTAATTGGTCTTTCATATCAAAGTTCCGTAAGTGGTAATGCCGAAAATGGATGAAATCGGTGGAGGCGTCAGGTCTTTTCGGCTCCGGTGTCCACCAATGTGGCATCCTCGCGGCTGATTTCCGAAAGCGTTTCGAGAAAACGCTGTTTGTTCCAGACATAATGGTTTGCTGCACGTGGCATTCTGGCGGCTTTGTCTGCATCCATACTGCGGGCAACACGCGCAGGCGTTCCAATCAGGACGACGCCGTGTTCGAACCGCTTGTTTTCAGCGATGAGCGAACCTGCGCCGACAAGCGAGTTTTCTGCGATGACAGAACCGTTCAGGACGGTAGCGCGGATACCGATCATGCAACCATCTCCAATGGTACAGCCGTGGAGCATGGCCATGTGTCCGACCGTGACATTTTTTCCGATCGTCAATGGATAGCCCGGATCGGCGTGCAGGACGGTACCGTCCTGGATATTGCTGTTTTCGCCGATGACGATACGGTCATTGTCGGCGCGGATGACGACATTGAACCAGATGGATGCATTTGCGCCGATAGTCACGTCACCGATGATGGTGGCATTATCGGCAATGAAGGCGGTCGGATGGATTTTCGGTAAATGATCGCCAAGTCGGTAAATAGGCATATTGTTGGATCCGGTGTCGTTTATGGAAAAACAATTATTGTACCTGTTGATGTGGGGGCTTTCCGCAAGGCGTGAAAAAAGTATGGCCTGACCGGCAGGAAACGGTTTTGCAAAGTCTTCATGCAGGATGACATACGATTATAATGTTCGGTTTTACAGTCTGTTTTTTGTTTGCCGATGAAAGTCTCACGAACGGAATTTGTCGATGCGCATGATATACGCCTGTGCGTTCGCCATTGGGGTGATGCGGATGCACCGAAGTTGTTTATGATCCATGGCTGGATGGATATTTCCGCTTCTTTCCAGTTTGTCGTGGATGCACTGACACGCGACTGGCATGTGATTGCGCCGGATATGCGTGGTTTCGGTCATTCCGCCTGGGCGCAAGGGGGATACTGGTTTCCGGATTATCTGGCTGATCTGGAGGCGTTGCTTGATCATTACAGCCCTGATGCTCCTGTCAGGCTGCTCGGACACAGTCTCGGCGGCAATGTCACCAGCGTCTATGCCGGCGTCAGACCATCACGGGTATCGCATCTGATCAGTCTGGAAGGATATGGTATTGTGGAAAACCGGCCGGATATGGCTCCCGGACGGCTGGAACGATGGCTGGATTCCTGCAAGGTACCGGAACGTCTGCGTTCTTACGCAGACAAGGAAGCGGTGATCGCACGTCTGCAAAAAAACAATCCGCGCCTCACATATGAACGGGCGTTTTTTCTGGCGGATTACTGGACGGAATTAAATGACAGGGGCGAGCGGGTCGTGCTGGCGGATCCGAAGCACAAGTCGTTGCCGGTTTTGTCGAGGCTGGATGAGATTCTGGCATGCTGGAGTCGTATCGGGGCGAAAGTGCTGTTTGTGGAAGGGGAGCATTCGTTGCTGGGTATCCGTATGAAAGATCAGGTCGGCGCACAAAAGGAAATCCGGCGGCGTGCATCGTATATCCGCGATGTGCGTATCGCGCTGGTCAAGGGAGCCGGGCATATGCTTCAGCATGACCAGCCTGAAGTCGTTGCCGCCCTGATCGAGGACTTTTTGACGTGACGGGTTCGCATTCTGCGTCATGCTTGCAGCTGTCGTACAATAGGATTTTCGGATAACGGTGAATCGGAATCATGTTGAATATCGACTTGCATTCGCATTCTCGTGTTTCCGATGGCGTTCTGTCGCCATCGGAACTGGTTTTGCGTGCGCATGCCAACGGTGTGAAAATGCTGGCGCTCACGGATCATGATGAGGTAGCCGGTGTGGCCGAGGCAAGGAAAACGGCCTGCGAGTTCGGTATCGATCTGGTTTCGGGGGTTGAAGTCTCCATTACATGGGCTGGGACATCCATCCATATTGTCGGTTTGCATGTCGATGAAAACGATCCTGTGCTGATCGAGCGGCTTTTTCAAAACCGGACCGGACGCATGGATCGTGCGAAAAGGATGGGAGAGCGTTTCGAGGCACTGGGGATACAGGGGGCTTATGAGGGAGCACTGGGTTATGTAACCAATCCCAATCTGATTTCACGCAAGCATTTTGCACGCTTTCTGGTGGACTCAGGCGTATGTCCGACGGTTTCCAGTGCATTCGAGCGTTTTTTGAAAGATGGGGGACCGGCCTATGTGCGGCATCAGTGGGCGACGCTGGCGGAGGCTGTACAATGGATTCATGAAGCTGGCGGTATCGCGGTTTTGGCGCATCCCGGACGCTACAAGATCAGTGATATCGCCTTGCATGCTTTTCTCGACGAGTTTCGCCAGCTTGGCGGGACGGGGATCGAGGTGGTGACCGGCAGTCATTCACCCGATCAGTATTTGTATTTTGCCCGGTTGGCCAATCGTTACGGTTTTCGGGCTTCTGCCGGATCGGACTTTCATGCGCCGGACGAGTCGCCTGTGGATGTCGGGCGATTGCCGGATTTTCCGTGTCCAGTGGAACCGGTATGGCGTGACTGGTTCTGATGATGTTTTTTCGTACAGACAGGTGCAGAAAATGATGCATGAATGCCGGTTTGTCGTTATATTCGTCACGCTTGCACAAAGTTAATGAATACATGCCGTTTCGATGCCATGCTCTGTGGCGGGACTTGAATTTCCGCAAAACGGACCCATCTGGTTTCTTCGGCGTTTATTTGAATAATACGGACTATATACATGAAAAGGATTTTTCTGTTTCTGGTAACCAATCTGGCCGTGATTGTCGTGATGTCGGTCGTGTTGTCGCTGCTGGGCGTAAACCGTTATCTTTACAGTCGCGGACTCAATCTGGGCAGTCTGCTGGTTTTTTCGCTGGTCGTCGGGTTTACAGGTTCGATCATTTCGCTGCTGATGAGTAAACAGATGGCGAAATGGTCCACGGGTGCGTATGTCATCGAAACGCCGTCCAACGGTACGGAACAATGGTTGTTGAATACAGTCGCCAAACTTTCGAATACGGCAGGCATCCGTATGCCGGAGGTGGCGGTTTATGAAGGGGAACCGAATGCCTTTGCGACGGGCGCGTTCAAAAATTCTGCACTGGTGGCCGTTTCTACCGGTTTGCTTGCCAGTATGACTCATGAAGAAGTGGAAGCGGTTCTGGGTCATGAAATTGCGCATGTGGCCAATGGCGACATGGTGACGCTGACCCTGATTCAGGGGGTTGTCAACACGTTTGTGGTTTTCCTTGCGCGTGTAGTTGGCTTTTTCGTGGACAATCTGCTCTCACGGAATTCGGAAAACAGTGGCGGTCGCGGAATCGGATATTTCGTGACGGTGATCGTGTGCGAAATCCTGTTCGGTGTGCTGGCTTCGATGATCGTTGCGTGGTTTTCACGCTATCGTGAATACCGGGCCGATGCGGGATCGGCGCGTCTTTTGGGGTCAAGCCGTCCGATGATACATGCCTTGCAACGGCTGGGACATATGGCTTCGGGAGATTTGCCGAAAAATATGACAGCCATGGGGATCAACGGCAGTGGTGCATTCATGTCGCTTTTTGCGACCCATCCGCCGATCGAAAAACGGATTGAGGCGCTTCAGACGGGCAGGGCATGAGTGTGCGCTTCAGGAGTGACAATACAAAATGGGCAGTCAGTTTTTTGAAATCCATCCGGTCAATCCACAGAACCGTCTGATAAAAAAGGTAGCCGATATCGTGCGCGAAGGTGGTGTAGTCGTTCTGCCGACCGACTCCAGCTATGCGCTGGTATGCAGGCTCGACGACAAGGCGGCGGTCGACAGAATACGGCAGATACGTCAGATAGACGAGCGGCATTTGCTGACGCTTTTGTGCCGCGATCTGAGTGAGGTAGGCGCTTATGCGCGTGTGGACAATGCTGCCTACCGCTTGCTCAAGGCCGCGACGCCAGGAGCGTTCACGTTTATTTTGCAGGCGACACGCGAAGTACCACGTCGTCTGTCACATCCGTCCCGCAAGACGATCGGCCTGAGGGTGCCGGACAACCGGATCGACCATGCCTTGCTGGAAGAGCTGGAAGAACCGCTGATCTGTACAACGGTGATTTTGCCGGGCGATGATGATCCGCTGACAGAGGGGTATGCCATTCAGGAACGGCTGGAAAAACTCGTCGATGCTGTTGTCGATGGCGGGGCCTGTGGACTGTTGCCGACGACAGTGATTGATCTGACTGGCAAGGAACCGGAACTGGTGCGCAGCGGTCGTGGTGATCCCGCTCTGGTCGGTCTGTAATGGCCGATGTGTCGCCGACTGTTTCATGAGATGGAAGGAATGCGATGGAAAAGATGATTGAAACAGCCGTCATCTGGGCGTTGCCACTTTTGCTGGCGATTACGTTGCATGAAGCGGCGCATGCCTATGTCGCCCGTTTTCTTGGCGATTCGACGGCCTATCTGGCCGGGCGCCTGACGCTGGATCCGCTAAAGCATATCGATATGCTGGGAACAATCATCATTCCGGTGGCGTTGTTGCTGGTGGGTAGTCCTTTTATTTTCGGTTATGCCAAGCCGGTTCCTGTCGACTTTGGACAGTTACGCCATCCACGGCGTGATACGGCGTTGGTGGCACTGGCCGGGCCAGCAGCGAATCTGCTGATGGCGTTTCTCTGGAGCATCGTCAAGGTGGGGCTGATTGCAGGACATGTGCATGCCGCATTTCTGCATCAAATGGCTGATGCCGGCATTGTCGTCAATCTGGTGTTGTTTGCGTTCAATCTTTTTCCATTGCCACCTTTGGACGGAGGACGCATAATGACGAGTTTGTTGCCGGTGCATCTGGCGTACAGGTTCGCACAGATCGAGCGGTATGGCTTTTTTATCGTGCTGGGACTGGTTTATCTGGGGTTGACGACATACTGGATGCGTCCGGTCATGTATCTGGGGCGGTTGATCGTCAATTTCTTTCTTTATCCATTGTTACATTTTTTGCCTGTGTGATTCATTATGTATCCTGATCGAGTTGTTTCCGGTATGCGCCCGACTGGCGCATTGCACCTGGGCCATTACCATGGCGCTATCAAGAACTGGGTCCGTATCCAGTCGGAAGTCGAAAGCCTGTTTTTCGTGGCGGACTGGCATGCCTTGACAACCCATTACGATGAAGTGGAAACGATCGAGAAAAATGCCTGGGAGATGGTGATAGACTGGCTGGCTGCCGGTATCGACCCTGAAAAGGCGACGATTTTCATCCAGTCCAGGGTGCTTGAACATGCGGAACTGACGCTGTTGATGAGTATGTCCACACCACTGTCATGGCTGGAAAGGGTGCCGACTTACAAGGACCAGATCCAGAAGCTCGCGCACAAGGATCTGACGACTTACGGTTTTCTGGGGTATCCGCTGATGATGGCGGCAGATGTGCTGGTCTACCGTGCCAATCAGGTGCCCGTCGGCGAGGACCAGTTGCCGCATATGGAAATCATGCGTGAACTGGCGCGGCGTTTCAATTACATGTACGGGCGCGAAAAAGGGTTCGACGAAAAAGCTCTGGCAAGTACCAAAAAGCTGGGCAACAAACAGGCGAAGGCTTTTCTGGAATGGCGAAACGCCTATCAGGAAAAGGGCGATGCAGAGGCGTTGGAAAAGGCCAAAGCGTTGATCGATGGTGCAGGCAGTATTTCGGCTGCCGATCGTGAATTGCTCTATGGCTATCTGCTGGGCAGCCGCAAGCAGATTCTGACCGAGCCGCAAGCCTTGCTGACGGAGGCATCACGGTTGCCCGGACTGGACGGGCAGAAGATGTCCAAGAGCTATGGCAATGCAATTGCATTGCGTGACGACAAGGAAACGATCACACGCAAAATCCGGACGATGCAGACCGATCCGGCACGTGTCAAACGTACCGATCCCGGCGATCCGGATAAATGTCCTGTCTGGCTGTTCCATGTGGTTTATTCCGATGACGAAACAAAGGAATGGGTACGCAAGGGATGTTGTTCCGCTGGTATCGGTTGTATCCAGTGCAAGCAGCCGATCATCGATGCGGTGATCCGCGAACTCGAACCGATGCAGGAACGTGCGGCGCAATATGTCGCCAAACCAGCTCTGGTGCGTGAAATCGTCGAACATGGTTGTGAAAAAGCGCGGCGACTGGCAGGTGAAACGATGCGTGATGTCCGCGAGGCGATGGGATTGGGCTATTCATGGAAATAGCGGAGCGGCAATTTGCTGGCACAGGTATTCTCGGCTATAATTGGGCAGCTTAACGAATCAATCATTGCCGTAGCGCCTGCTCGTCTCTCCAACTGAAAACCATATGTTCCGGACTTGTCCTGCGACAGTTCGGGAGTTTCATGCAGCCTGATGAAGTCCGGTGTTGCGGTAACACAAAAAGGAGTTACCTTGCAATTCCCTTTCGGTCAACAGGAGCCAGCTGTTCTCGCGCTTGCGGACGGCACAGTCTTTCATGGCTATTCCATCGGTGCAACGGGTGAGACATCCGGCGAAGTTGTGTTCAATACATCCATGACGGGTTATCAGGAAATTCTGACGGACCCCAGTTATAGCGGACAGATCGTCACCCTGACTTATCCCCATATCGGCAATACAGGCGTCAATCCCGAAGACGTGGAGTCCGGAAAAATCCAGGCAGCAGGATTCATCGTCAAGGATGTCCAGCCGGTCATTTCCAATTTTCGTGCGACGCAGTCGCTTCCGGATTACCTGAAAAGCCAGCATATCGTCGCCATTGCCGGTATCGATACGCGCAAACTGACCCGTATTCTCCGCGAAAAAGGGGCACAAAACGGTGCGATCGTAACCGGTAACGATGAAAAGCGTGCGCTTGAGCTGGCACGTGCATGCGCAGGACTGTCGGGTCAGGATCTGGCGAAAACCGTTACGGCAGACAGGCCATACGAATGGACGGAAGCGGGTTGGGAACTTGGATCGGGGTACAGGCAACTTGGTGATTCCAGATATCATGTCGTCGCGTTTGACTTCGGTGTCAAGCGCAATATCCTGCGGATGCTGACGGATCGCGGGTGCAAGGTAACCGTGATTCCTGCACAGTCCACGGTTGATGATGTGCTGAAACTGTCTCCCGATGGCGTTTTCCTTTCGAACGGTCCCGGCGATCCGGAGCCATGTACCTATGCCATCGAGGCGGCTCGTGAGCTGATCGAGCGCGGTGTTCCGGTTTTCGGTATCTGTCTGGGACATCAGATCATGGCGCTGGCGTCCGGCGCAAAGACCATGAAAATGAAATTCGGTCACCATGGCGCGAATCATCCCGTACAGGATCTTGAAACCGGCAAGGTGTTGATTACTTCACAAAATCATGGTTTTGCCGTGGATGCCTCGACCTTGCCTGCAAATTGCAAGGTAACGCACAAGTCGCTGTTCGACGGTTCCTTGCAGGGGTTCGCAAGGACAGACAAGCCCGCTTTCTGTTTCCAGGGACATCCGGAAGCGTCTCCCGGACCGGGCGATGTGGACTATCTGTTCGACCGGTTTGTCGGATTGATGGAAGCGGCCAGAAAGAACAAGTGATGGTGCGGGCGCATGTGAGCGCCTGTGCGGAAAGTCTTTTCGCCGTTTCCGAAAACCTGAAACGGTAACCAAAACAATTTGCGGAAAATATGCCAAAACGTACAGATATCAAGAGCATTCTTATCATCGGCGCCGGCCCGATCATTATCGGACAGGCTTGTGAATTTGACTATTCCGGTGCACAGGCCTGCAAGGCCTTGCGTGAAGAAGGCTACAAGGTCATTCTGGTCAACAGCAATCCGGCGACGATCATGACAGATCCGAATATGGCGGATGTGACGTTCATCGAGCCGATTACCTGGAAGGTCGTGGAGCGGATCATCGCAAAGGAACGTCCGGATGCCATTTTGCCGACGATGGGGGGGCAGACGGCACTGAATTGTGCGCTTGACCTGTATCGAAACGGAGTGCTGGAAAAATACAATGTGGAACTGATCGGCGCTTCTCCGGAAGCGATCGACAAGGCCGAGGATCGTTCGAAGTTCAAGGAAGCGATGACGAAAATCGGTTTGTCGTCGGCACGATCGGGTATCGCGCATTCGCTTGAAGAAGCATGGGATGTTCAGCGAAAGATCGGTTTTCCGGTCATTATCCGTCCGTCATTCACACTGGGTGGCACAGGTGGCGGGATCGCCTACAATGAGGAAGAATTCGACACGATTTGTCGTCGTGGACTGGACGCGTCTCCGACAAGCGAACTGTTGATCGAGGAATCCCTGATCGGCTGGAAAGAATATGAAATGGAAGTCGTCCGCGACAGGGCGGATAACTGTATTATCGTCTGTTCGATCGAAAACCTCGATCCGATGGGGGTTCATACGGGAGATTCCATTACGGTTGCACCGGCACAGACCCTGACCGACAAGGAATACCAGCTCATGCGCAATGCCTCGATTGCGATTTTGCGTGAGATCGGTGTCGATACAGGTGGTTCGAATGTGCAGTTTGCGATCAATCCGAAAGACGGACGCATGATCGTGATCGAAATGAATCCGCGCGTGTCGCGTTCATCTGCACTGGCTTCGAAAGCGACCGGTTTTCCGATTGCCAAGGTCGCTGCAAAACTTGCTGTCGGCTTCACGCTGGATGAATTGAAAAATGAGATCACCGGTGGCGCGACGCCTGCTTCGTTCGAGCCGACGATCGATTATGTGGTGACGAAGGTGCCGCGTTTCACGTTCGAGAAATTCCCGTCTGCCGATCCGCATCTGACGACACAGATGAAGTCCGTCGGCGAAGTCATGGCGATCGGACGTACCTTCCAGGAATCGTTCCAGAAGGCATTGCGTGGTCTGGAAGTCGGTGTGGAAGGCATGAATGAAAAGACGACCGACCACGAAGTCATCAAGGAAGAACTGGGCGAACCCGGACCGGAACGGATCTGGTATGTCGGTGATGCATTCGCTCAGGGGTTTACGCTGGAAGAAGTCCACAATCTGACGCATATCGATCCATGGTTTCTGGCACAGATCAAGGAGATCGTCGATATTGAATTGTGGCTGGATCACCAGAAACTCGATGATCTGGACAAGGATACGTTGTTTAAGCTCAAGCAAAAGGGCTTTTCGGACAAGCGCCTGGCATGGTTGCTGAAAACGACTGACAAGGTGATTCGTGACAAGCGTCATGCATGGGGCATCCGTCCGGTTTACAAACGGGTCGATACATGTGCTGCCGAGTTTGCCACGAATACGGCTTATATGTATTCGACCTATGACGAGGAATGTGAAGCCGAACCGACGAATCGCAAGAAAATCATGGTGCTGGGCGGCGGTCCGAACCGGATCGGACAGGGTATCGAGTTCGATTACTGCTGCGTGCACGCCGCGATGGCGATGCGTGAGGATGGCTATGAAACGATCATGGTCAATTGCAATCCGGAAACGGTTTCGACCGACTACGACATTTCCGACCGCCTGTATTTCGAGCCGCTCACGCTCGAAGACGTGCTGGAAATCGTGGACAAGGAAAAACCGTATGGCGTGATCGTCCAGTACGGTGGACAGACGCCTCTGAAACTGGCGCTGGATCTGGAAGCCAACGGGGTACCCATCGTGGGGACGTCTCCGGATATGATCGATGCTGCGGAGGATCGTGAACGCTTTCAGAAGTTGCTGAAAGATCTTGATTTGCGCCAGCCGCCGAACCGAACGGCACGTACCGAGGAAGAAGCCATGGTGCTGGCAAAAGAAATCGGTTATCCGATCGTGGTGCGTCCTTCCTACGTGCTGGGTGGGCGTGCGATGGAAATCGTTCATGACCAGGCTGGACTGGAACGCTATATGCGCGAAGCGGTCAAGGTTTCCAACGATTCTCCGGTATTGCTCGACCGTTTCCTCAACGATGCGATCGAAGTGGATGTGGATTGTGTTTCTGACGGCAATCGGGTGGTTATCGGCGGTGTGATGGAACATATCGAGCAGGCCGGCGTGCATTCGGGAGATTCGGCCTGTTCGTTGCCACCTTATTCGCTGTCGAAAGAAACGATCGAGGAACTGAAACGCGAAACGACGTTGATGGCAAAGGGGCTGAATGTCGTCGGATTGATGAATGTCCAGTTTGCAATCCAGCACCAGATGATCGATGGCAAGTTGCAAGATGTGGTGTTCGTGCTGGAAGTCAATCCACGTGCATCCCGAACTGTACCGTTCGTGTCGAAAGCGACAGGGCGGCAGCTGGCAAAGATCGCCGCGCGTTGTATGGTTGGCAAGTCGCTGGATGAACAAGGTGTCTTTACGGAAACAGTGCCACCGTACTTCAGTGTCAAGGAAGCGGTTTTCCCGTTCGTCAAGTTCCCGGGAGTCGATACGATTTTGGGGCCGGAAATGAAATCGACGGGCGAAGTCATGGGGATCGGCAAGTCGTTTGGCGAAGCGTTCGTCAAGGCGCAGTTGGCAGCCGGTGTCGATCTGCCGCGTTCCGGCAAGGTGTTCTTGTCTGTGAAAGACAGCGACAAGCCACGTGCTGTGAAAGTCGCGCAGCGTCTGGTCGATTTGGGCTTTTCCATTATGGCGACACGTGGAACTGCCAACACGATCCGACAGGCCGGTATCGAAGTGGAAACGGTCAACAAGGTGACCGAAGGACGTCCGCATATCGGCGATGTGATCAAGAATCATGAAATCGTGATGGTGATCAATACGGTGGAAGAAAAACGAACGGCGATTTTCGATTCGCGGATTATCCGTACATCGGCGCTGGCGGCTCGTATCAACACGATCACAACGATTGCAGGTGCGGAAGCGGCTGTAGAGGGAATCGCATGCCGCGACACCATGCAGGTGTATGATTTGCAGAGCCTGCACAAGTTGCTTCACTGAAAGGGTTGTCTGAATGGATTGCGGGGCTTTTCTGGCATGTTCTTGTGCCGGAATGCCTCGCCGGTTTTTTTGAAGGATATGTCAATGAGTTCGATACCTGTTACCGTCAGGGGTGCGCAGATGATGCGTGACGAATTGCAGCGGTTGAAAACGAAAGATCGCTATGAGGTGATCGCGGCGATTGCAGAGGCACGTTCCCATGGCGATTTGTCGGAAAACGCAGAGTATGATGCGGCAAAGGAACGCCAGGCGTTTATTGAAGGACGGATTGCCGAACTGGAAAGCAAATTGAGTTCCGCGCAGATCATCGATCCGAAAACGCTCAATACCAACGGCCGGATCGTCTTCGCAGCGACAGTTGCGCTGGAGGATCTGGAAACCGGTGAGAAGGTGCGTTATCAGATCGTCGGCAATGATGAGGCGGATCTGAAGGAAATGAAAATTTCCATCACGTCGCCACTGGCACGTGCCCTGATCGGACGTGAAGCGGGAGATGTCGTCGAGGTCAACGCACCAGCCGGCATTCGTGAATATGAAATTCTGGATGTATTGTTTATCTGACAGGTCTTTTTAGCGGGCGAGTGCCTTTTTCTTGGCACTTGCCTGACGTGTCTTTTTCCGTTTGACCAGACCACCTTGTGTGACGCGCTCGTTGCCCTTGATTTGTATCCGTTTGACACGGTTCTTGATGGCTCCTGTGCCGGGTTTGAATGTCACGACGGTTCTCAGCCCGCCTTTTTTGTTGTCTTGTTGTGGTTTTTGCGCTTCCTTTTGCGGGCGGTAGATAACCAGCAGCTTGCCGATATGCTGAATGGGGGCTGCATCGAGTTCGCGGCAGATGGTTTGCAGCATGTCGATGCGAGCCTGACGGTCGTCTCCGAATACGCGGATCTTGATAAGACCGTGAGCGTCGAGGTTGACGCCGATTTCTTTCATGACGGCATCCGTCAGTCCGGCATCGCCGATCATGACGACCGGGTTGAGATTGTGAGCCTGTGACCGGAGCAGGCTGCGTTGAGCGGGATTCAGTTTCAACATAACATTCCTCAGAAAAACTGTATTTTACGCGAATGTCGAAAAATAAATTCAATAAAAGCTGGATGAAAAACCATCTTGGCGATCCTTTTGTGAAACAGGCACAAAAGGATGGCTACCGTGCACGGGCGGTTTACAAGTTGAGCGAGATCGACGAGGATGCGCAGCTGGTCCGGCCGGGACAGGTGATTGTCGATCTGGGATGCGCACCCGGGAGCTGGTCGCAATATCTTGCGCGCAAACTTGGTACCGGCGATGGACAGACACTCAATGGTACGGTGATCGGACTGGATATGCTTCCGATGGAGCCGGTACCGGGTATCCATTTTATTCAGGGTGATTTCCGCGAAGAATCGGTGCTGCGCGAACTGGAAACCTTGCTTGATGGCAAAAAGGCCGATCTGGTACTCTCCGATATGGCTCCCAATCTCTCGGGTATCGCCTCGGCCGATGCGGCGCGTGTGGAGTATCTGATGGAGCTGGCACTCGATTTTGCCACGGCGCATCTGAAACCTTCCGGTGCATTGCTGGTCAAATGTTTCAATGGCAGTACCTATAACGATATTCTCAAAAGATTCCGCGAAACTTTTGAGACCGTGACACCGAAAAAACCGAAGGCCAGCCGCGACTATTCCTCTGAAGTTTTTCTGTTGGGCCGAAAATTGCGCCAGTGATTCCGATAATCCATTGTCCTTCATCATGTTGCGGTCATTTTTTTAGAGGTAGTCATGCTGGCCATATTTCGTGACGGTACTTTGTGTATATACGTTTGCCTCGCCCGCAGCCTGCTCATATGATGATGGCAGATGCATCAAAATGATTGTAAAATGCATTATCTATCTGTAATCGATATTGACGCACTGGCGTCTGAGGAGTCTTTGTGAACAACATGTTTGTCAGGGTAGGCGTTTGGACTGCCATCATCATCGTCCTGATTACGACCTTCAAACATTTCATGGATCGTAGCAATACGGTGAATATCGAACCGATCAATTATTCGCAGTTCCTGGATGACGTGCGTTCTCGGCGGATCAAGGATGTCGTGATCGAGGATCGTTCGATCGTCGCCACGACGGTTGACGGAAAGAAGGTCAAGACCGGGGTGACCTATCTTGACCGCGGTCTGGTCGGCGATCTGGTCGATAACGGCATCCAGTTCGATGTCAAACCGCCGGAAGAACCGTCTTTCTGGCTGTCGCTTTTGACTTCATGGTTCCCGATGCTGCTATTGATCGGGGTCTGGATATTTTTCATGCGACAAATGCAGGGGGGCGGAAAAGGTGGCGCGTTTTCGTTCGGCAAGTCCAAGGCGCGCATGATCGACCAGAAGAACAATACGGTGACCTTCAACGATGTGGCCGGCTGCGACGAGGCCAAGGAAGAAGTGCATGAAGTCGTGGACTTTTTGCGCGATCCAGGCAAATTCCAGAAACTGGGCGGACGTATTCCGCGCGGCCTGTTGCTGGTCGGTCCTCCGGGTACCGGCAAAACGTTGCTGGCTCGTGCGATTGCCGGTGAAGCTAAAGTACCGTTCTTTTCCATCTCCGGTTCGGATTTTGTGGAAATGTTCGTAGGTGTCGGTGCTTCACGCGTTCGTGATATGTTTGAAACAGCGAAAAAACATTCGCCATGCATTATTTTCATTGATGAAATCGATGCGGTCGGTCGGCATCGTGGCGCAGGTATGGGCGGCGGCAACGATGAACGCGAACAGACGCTGAACCAGTTGCTGGTCGAAATGGACGGTTTCGAACCGAATTCCGGTACGATCGTCGTGGCGGCCACGAACCGTGCTGATGTGCTGGACAAGGCGCTGTTGCGTCCGGGACGTTTCGACAGACAGGTGGTTGTCGGTTTGCCGGATATCCGTGGCCGCGAGCAGATTCTCAATGTGCATATGCGCAAGGTACCGATCGCTCCGGATGTCGATCCGGGTGTGCTGGCGCGCGGTACGCCGGGCTTTTCAGGCGCCGATCTTGCCAATCTGGTGAATGAATCGGCATTGTTCGCCGCGCGTCGCAACAAGCGTCTGGTCGAAATGCAGGATTTCGAGGATGCCAAGGACAAGATCCTGATGGGACCGGAACGCAAGTCGTTCGTCATGCGTGAAGAAGAAAGGACGAATACCGCTTATCATGAATCGGGTCATGCTGTGGTCGCCAAGCTGTTGCCGAAGGCCGATCCGGTTCACAAGGTTACCATCATGCCGCGCGGTCATGCATTGGGGTTGACATGGCAGTTGCCGGAACATGACCGTATCAATATGTACAAGGACAAGATGCTGGAAGAAATCGCCATCCTGTTCGGCGGTCGTGTTGCAGAGGAATTGTTCATGCACCAGATGTCGACCGGCGCGTCCAACGATTTCGAACGTGCGACAAAGATCGCACGTGCGATGGTGACGCGTTATGGTATGTCGGAGACGCTGGGCACGATGGTTTATGAGGATACCGAACAGGAAATGTTCTATGGTGGGCGTATGTCTGCCAAGACGGTATCCGAAGCGACACAGCAAAAGGTCGATAACGAAATCCGTTCGATTCTGGATCAGCAATATGCATTGGCCCGCAAGTTACTGGATGAAAACCGTGACAAGGTCGAGCGGATGGCGAAGCTGTTGCTGGAATGGGAAACGCTGGATTCCGATCAGGTCAACGATATCATGGATGGTGTGGATCCGCGTCCACCGAAGTCGGTACCTCCGAAGTCGCGTGATTCCGATGGGCCTGAAATCACGGAAAACGCGACAGCGGCAGCCTGATTTTTTCAGAATGTTTCAAAGGGCGAGCGTGTCTCGCCCTTTTTTTGAACAGCTACCATGAAATATTTTCAGTGCGGACGTTACCGTTTCAGGGTGGAAGGTGAACAGGCCAGACCGCTGGTGATGGGGATTCTCAATGTTACCCCGGATTCTTTTTCGGACGGCGGACGTTATGATTCCGTACCGGCTGCGATTTCACGTGCCGAAGTGATGATCCGTGAAGGTGTCGATATTATCGATATCGGTGCAGAGTCGTCACGTCCGGGAGCGGGTGCTGTTTCCCTTCAGGAAGAGCTGGACCGTATCATGCCGGTTATCGAGGCACTGAGAGATTGCGGCAGACCCTTGTCTGTCGATACATACAAACCGGAAGTTATGACTGCAGTACTGGCATCCGGAGTGGATATGATCAACGATATTTGCGGATTTTCAAGGGAAGAATCGCTCAATGCTGTCGCGTCATATGATTGCGGTTTGTGTGTGATGCATATGCAGGGAGAGCCCGGTACCATGCAGGACAATCCGCGTTATGGGGACGTGGTTGCCGAAGTGTCGGATTTTCTGGCTCGACAGGTAGCAAGTCTGTTATCTGTCGGTGTGGCACATAATCGTATTTGTATCGACCCCGGCTTCGGGTTCGGTAAAACACTGGACGACAATCTGACACTTCTTAGGCAACTGGATAGGGTAGGCGAACGGCTGGATTTGCCGGTGCTGGCAGGCTTGTCGCGCAAATCAGTCGTCGGTGCGCTGACTGGCAAACCGGTTGGTGAAAGACTGGCCGGCAATCTTGCCATTGCCTTGTCCGCCGTTTCGCACGGCGCTTGTATTGTGCGGGTACACGAAGTCGGTGAGACAGTGGATGCACTGAATGTCTGGCTGGCAACGCGGTAATGATTTTGGAGACTGACTATAAAATGAAACGTCGATATTTTGGAACGGATGGTGTGCGCGGTCGGGTTGGTGAAGCACCTGTTACGCCTGATTTTGTTATGAAACTCGGCTATGCTGCAGGCAAGGTACTGACGCGGACGGCAACGGCTTCCGGAACCCCGGCTGTACTGATCGGTAAAGATACCCGTATTTCAGGATATATGCTGGAAGCTGCCTTGCAGGCAGGTCTTTCCGCTGCCGGAGTGGATGTCGTGTTGTCCGGACCGATGCCTACACCTGCGGTAGCATATCTGACAAGAGCATTGCGACTGGCAGCAGGGGTCGTTATTTCGGCGTCACACAATCCCTATTACGACAACGGGATCAAATTCTTTTCAGCTTCGGGCAACAAATTGCCTGACGATATGGAATTGGAAATCGAGTCGCTGATCGACAAGCCGATGAATTGCGCCAGCTCGGAGATGTTAGGCAAGGTCAGAAGACTTGATGATGCACAGGGACGATATATCGAGTTTTGCAAAAGTACGTTTCCTAGCAGCTACGATTTGCGTGGGCTGAAAATCGTGGTCGATTGTGCCAATGGAGCGGCATATCATATTGCACCATGTGTATTCCATGAACTGGGTGCCGATGTTGTGACAATTGGCGCGTCGCCCAACGGTCTCAATATCAATGAATACTGTGGTGCGACTTCTGTCGATGCACTGGTTGAAGCAGTGCTGGAAAACGGTGCCGATCTCGGGATTGCCCTGGATGGCGATGCGGACAGACTTGTGATGGTTGATTCTGTCGGTCGAGTCTATAACGGTGACCAACTTCTGTACCTGATTGTCAAGGACAGGCTGGCATACAGCGATGTCAAGGGGGTTGTCGGTACCCTGATGACGAATATGGGACTGGAAATCGCTTTCCGGGAAAAACAGATCGGTTTCGTGCGTGCGAATGTGGGCGATCGTTATGTACTGGAAGCACTTCTGGAAAAAGGCTGGTTGTTGGGAGGCGAAGGTTCTGGTCACCTGATTTGTCTGGACAAGCATACAACCGGCGATGGCATTATTTCGGCATTGCAGGTGCTTGCGGCATTGCGACGTCATAAAACGACCTTGCCAGCTTTTATCAGTGAACTGAAACTGTTTCCGCAAACGCTGGTCAATGTCCGTATTCGGCATGGTTTCAACTGGAAAGAAAATGTCGCGTTACAGGCTGAAAAACAGGCAGTCGATCAGATTCTTGGGAATAATGGACGGGTTTTGATCCGACCATCGGGCACTGAGCCGCTGCTACGTATTATGGTTGAGACAGCCGATCCTGCCGAGGCGCAGTCGCTGGCGGAACGGATTGCTGCGGTATGCCGCGCCGAAGCGGCCTGACAGGTTTATTGGTCGTTTGGTTCGCTTATCCGTTTATATGGAATACGCAAGCAAGTCGATACACATATAACGTGCATTGAAGTGTCAGGCATTAATCATGTTGTGCGCCGTCACCGATCATCTGTGGTTGCGTGGTCATCCTCCAACGAACACATGAAAAGACAGGGCAGACAATTGATTTTATGCGCCAGTAACGGTATTATTTCAACCCTCGGGGCGTAGCGCAGCCTGGTAGCGCAACTGGTTTGGGACCAGTGGGTCGGATGTTCGAATCATCTCGCCCCGACCAATTTTCCGAAACAGGCTGTCGGCGACAGCCTGTTTTTTGTTAGCGGAAAAAGTCGTTTATAATAACGAGTATCACCGTCAATTATGTCGCTTACCTGCCCTTAGCTCAGCTGGATAGAGCAACGGCCTTCTAAGCCGTAGGTCAGTGGTTCGAATCCACTAGGGCAGGCCACTTCAAGTTATTGATAAATAACGCTTTTCATTTTTCCTCCTTATCATCTTCACTGGCATGCTGTGACAAAATTGTGACAGCTGGTGACAGGATGTTATCCACGATCTGGGCGTTCTGTTTCAGCTTGTGTGGAGAAAGATGCGCATAACGCCGGACCATCTCGGCACTGTTCCATCCACCCATTTCCTGTAACTCATGCAGCGGTACACCATTCTGAATCAGAATGGATGCCCAGGTATGCCGGTTGTCATGCCAGCGATAGTCTGTAATACCAGCCTGTCTCAAGGCTCGTCTGAAAGCCGTCTTGATATCCAGAATCCGTTTTCCGTGATACGTAAACACAAAATCCGGATGCTGGTCAGGAAGATGGCCCATGAAAGAAGAATTCCCTTTGATGTGTTGCTTGACCCTTTTTTCAGTTATTCCAACATGGCTGCATTAGGTGAAAGTGCCTATCAGATACGTCAGGGCAAGACGGTCACCCGAACACTGGATGAACTGGACGCGATGGCCAATGAGTAAGATTGTTTTTTCGGAACAGGCCTTTGAGGAATACCTGTATTGGCAAGTGCAGGGCAGAAAGGTGCTGAAACGGCTTAATTCCCTGTTAAAGAAGATCAGTCATGATCCGTTTTCAGGTCTCGGAAAATCGGAAGGATTGAAAGAAAATCTTTTCGGACCTGAAGCAGGCGGTCGAGGAGATGGAGATCACGCAGGACAAGGCGATGGAGCTGGCAAAGTTGCGGCGGTTGCAGGTGACGCGGCAGCAGGAAGTGCAACAGCAGCAGGCGGCTTTCCGGCAGCAGCAGGAATATGCGGAGCGGGTCCAGGGGTTTTCACGGGCGGCGACGGCGTTGTTCGGCCAGCTGGCGGCGAGTGATCCGGCTTATCGGGTGAAGGAGGCGAAAATCGCCGAGGCGCTGCGCAATCCGGCTTTCGTGCAGAATATGATCGCCAAGTTCCAGCCGGAGCAGTGGCTGGATCAGTTGCGGTTCATGTATGACGCGATACCCGCGACGGTCGCCACGCCCACAAGACGGGCGACGCCGATTTCGAGCCGTCCGTCCCGTCTGGGGGTGTCTGTCTCGCCGGATGCCACGGGGGCGGATCGGGTGGATCAGCTTTTGCGGTCGGTGGGGATTTGAGACGGAGCCACAAAAAACGCCCCTTCGGGGGCGTTTGTGTTTTCAGGAACGGGGAAAGAGGTTGTTTTTGATGTCGCCGGCCTGTACGTCCAGTTCCGGAAAGAGATAGGCACGTGTGATGCCCATGGTTTTCAGTTCGTCGAGAATGCCTTGTTTTTTGTCGGCGGCGATGGTGATGTGTTCTGTTCTGTTGGGTGATTTGCTGACGGAGTGGATGGACGACGGTTATTGTTCACACTGGCTTGGCGTTGCATGAATGGAGGCGAGTTCGTTGCCCTCTGTATCTTTGTAGCGGTGGAGGATACTGACGTTTTGGGACAGGAACAAAGGGGTTTTGATATCGTGGCACAGGTCGGCGATAGCACGTTGTTCCAATGGCGCTTGTCCGGCTTTCCGGAATCGTTTGATGTCGGTGACGGTGTAGTCGTAGGTCAGGAGATGGTCTCCGGCCGTGATATGTACCAGTGTGGTATTGCCGTCGATTTTCAGTGGGGTGTTCCGGTTGCGACCGGTGGCGAATTTTTCGAGTTCGGTACTGATTTCCACCGTATATGGAGGTGTGTTGAAGTAAGTAATGAAATTGATGATATCGTCAATGTAATGAAAGATGATGATGCCTATGATGCCGCATAACAGACGGAGAATGAACGGACGTTTTTTCATGGGGCTGTCTTGTTCATCGGTTCGTTTATCCGTACCCGATGTATCAGGAAAGATATTACAGGGTATGCTGAACTTGATATTTCACCGGGATTGCATGTTTTCAGATGGTTCAGGTATCCGGTTTTCCGTTTGATTTTCCGGCGTCCATGCCAGACTCAAACTTTATACGCTGTCGGATGAAACGGCAAATATATTGTGGATGTCAGTATTTTGGCAGTGTGGGAGTGGCATGACGATATGTTCAGGTTATGTTCAGGTCGTTCTGGTATCGCTGTTGGGTGTATTTCCGGCGCAATGGTACAGGTGAACTGTTTCGGGCGGATGGTTGGCGGAGGGCACGCCGGAATTTGCGACGTAAGCCATCGGAAATAACAAATCATAATAAGGCAAGTGGTATGCCAAAAAGACACGCAATCTGTTGAAGCCTGCGCCAATCAATGCATGACGGGCTTTCTCCACAAGGTTATCCACAGGTTTGCGTGGATAACGGAAAAGTCAAGGGGCAGAAAAAAACCGTTGGGAAATATCCACGGATGGTGAACTTGACAAGAAAAACAGGATGGATTAAGGGGCGATGTCATCTGCGCAAAATATGATCGTTTTATGTAAGTCATTGATTTATATGTTTGAAAATTGGTTATTCCGTGACTTGTCCACAGAAAATGTGAAGAAGTGAGTGGATGGCTTTCCGGCAGGAAAAAGATACCGGTATGTCATGAAACGGTCATGAAAACGAAAATTTTTGTGGAAAGTCAATGCAATAGCGGAGAGTTTTCCACCGATAGGGGAAAAACGGCAGGCAAGTTGTGTTCCTGTGTTTTGTCGTCCTTGATATGGAAAAACATGAGGATGACAACAGGGGACGCAGGCCTGTGGTGGGAAGGTTGTGATACGCGCAAGGTCGGCAGATTACGGCGTGCCCGATATGGTGGCATGGTATTTCAGCATTTGTCTGAACGAATCGTGAGCGATTGACAGGACAGGAAAAATGTCTTTGAGAGTACTGTTTGAGTTCCGGAAAATATGGATGATGCAAGGGTAAAGAATCGTTTCCCTGTATGATTTTCTGTGATACTTTTCAGGTGGGTAGTCGTTTCGGAATGGATGTCGTCAGACGGGGGGAAAGATGATTGTCGAGGAGCGGTGCGGGAATTTTGTCAATATTTATGTGGACGGTTTCGTCTTTACGGCCGATAGCGGCAAACGGGTCTGGGGGTTCGGTGACGGCGACGACAGCAGTGAGCGTCTGGAGCGGGAAGCATCTGCGCGGGGAATGACGAAGGATGCGTTTGTCGCGGCTTATACAGGAATTTGCAATGCCTCGGCCGGTTGGGATGATCCGCAGTGGACATACCGTTACCATATTGCGGCAATGAATAGTCAGGGTACGCTCATGCAGGAAGAAATCATGGATCGGGTGGAGCAGGCGATCGAGCGTAACAAGGTGTGGCAGGACAGGGATCAGTGTCGTGAAATGCTCAAACGCTATGCCTCGATGGGCATGATCCGCCAATTCGGACTGTGTATCATGAAATACATTTCCGATCGAGAGGACGGCAAACGCAGCCGGATCGTTTATTGTATGGATGAGTTGTCTCCATCTGAATTGTCGGGGCTGGTGCCGGAAAAAGTGCTCAATAGCGCGATTCATCGTTCAGGCACGACGTAATGTCCTGTGCAGGGGAAACAGTGGCGAGGTGATTTCGTCTGTCGGACAAGAATGCCGGCCATGCCAGTCGGCGGCTCCCATGGTTATTCAGGATCGGGGATGGATGCCGCCTTGCGCTTTTCCGCTTCGGTGATCGTCCAGAGGTAAACGGTTTTGGTGCCGACCTGTTCGATTTTGTCGGCCGGCCATTCCGGCCCCATGTCCGATTCATTGGAAACGACACGTGAGCCGACCTTGAGCTGTTTCCAGAGGATGGGGCGCAGTTCGTAGTTGATGGTTTGCGGCAAATAGAGTGCCACGACGGTCGCATCTGAAAAATCCACTTTGTAGAAGTTGCCGAGCCGGAACTGGACGAGATGTTCCACTTTAGCGGCTTTGGCGTTGGCATTGGCTTCCTCGATACGCTTGGGGTTCAGATCGATGCCGACACCATGTGCGCCATAATCTTTTGCAGCGGCGATAACGATACGACCATCGCCGCAGCCCAGATCGTAAATGAGATCGTTTTCGTTGATTTCCGCCAGTTTGAGCATGCCATCCACAGTTTCCGGCCATGTCGTGATGAAGCCCGCGTCAAGTTCAGGGCCCATCATTTCGTCAAGACCGAATTGGGACTTGGCGCAGATCACGACGAAAACCGGTGTCAGCAGTGCGACGAGGATAAAGAGGGCGAAAGTCAGGCGGGTTTTTTTCTTTGAATTCATGAAAAGATCTCTGTCAGGTATCGGCAGTTGTGGCGGTCTGTTTTTTGTCAGTATCTATCCGGTTGATGATCCACAGGAAAACCAGCCCGGGCAAGAGGACGGCGACGCCGATCCATGCGGCGTTGATCCCGCCTAGCGACTGGTCATACACATAAGACAGGCTAGACCATAACATATAGCTGCATGTCAGACAAAAAATCAGCGGCAGAAACGGATAGAAAGGTACCCTGAAAGGTCTTTGGGTGTGCGGATCTCGTATCCGGAGTACGAAAAGGGAAATACCGGAAAGCAGGAAAAACAGCCAGAATACCGGTGCGGTGAATTCGACCATGGATTTGAATCCGCTGCCGATCAGGGTGCCCAGTACGACCAGTGCCAGAGATGCCAGGCATTGTATATACAAGGCGTTCACAGGGGTATCGCGTCGTGCGTCCCAGACACCGAGTTTGCGCAGGACATGCCAGTCACGGCCCATGGCGTAACTGGTCCGCGCACCGACGATGATGGTGGCGTTGATGGAAGTCAGGGTGGAGATGGCGACCATCAGGGAAATGATTTTTTGTGCGGTATTGCCGAAGGCCATTTGCATCAGGTCGGCGGCGATGGCAGGTGATGTCGCCATACCGGTAAATCCGAGTCCCTGCCAGTATGCCCATGTCACGAGCAGATACAATGCAGTGATGATGCCGATGGAAAAAACGAGTGCCCTGACCATATTGCGGTGACCGTCTTTGAGTTCCGCACTGATATAGGCTGCTTCGTTCCAGCCGCCGAAGGTCAGCAAGACAAAGACCATCGCCAGTCCGAAATTCGCGGAAAAAAGCGGTGAAGTGCCGGATGATTCGAGAAGCGGTGTAGTGGAAGCAGGTGTGGATGCATCTGCGGCAAGCAGATAAAATGCCGTCGCCATGATCAGGACAAGGGACAATACCTGAAGTCCGGTGAAAAGCGATTGTGTCGCCATGCCGGTGCGGATATTGCGGATATTGGCCCATGAGAGAATGAAAATGATGGCAATGGCATACAGAAACGGGCCAGTGGCGGTACCGGCGATATCCAGCGGGATGATACGGTTCATGTAATCGCCGAATACGAAAGCGAGCAGGGCGATGGAGCCGGTGGTGATGACCGACAGACGCGCCCATCCGAACAGAAATGAGATAGAGCGCCCGTAGGCTTTTTGCAGAAAGTGGTAGTCTCCGCCCGCATCAGGATAGGCGCAGGCAAGTTCAGCGTAACATAATGCACCGACCAGCGAAACCAGACCGCCGAGTATCCAGGCGGAAAACATCGACCCCGTCTCACCGGTCAGGTTGGCGACGACGGCTGGCGTCTTGAAGATGCCTGCGCCGATGACCAGTCCAACGATCAGAGTGATGGCTTCGTGCAGGCGTAAAATCCGTCGTGGTCGGCCTGTTTCATTTGATGCCGAAGGTGTATTGTCGGGATTTTGGGGCATGTTCCTGTTTTGTGGTTATGGCTGGCAGGCATTATTGTAGAGAAACACAGGGTGTTCACAAAGTACCGGACAGGTATGCAGGCCGAAGATGCCCGGATGACATAGGCTGTGGATGGAAAACGCGGATGGGCATGACCGATGTGTGAGAAGCGCTTGTCATGCGGACAGTATGAACAGGAAAAGGCCGGCGACGGAAGGATGCGTTTTTCAGGATGTCGTTACTGTCGGAAAGCGAACCGGGACATATGGATTGCATGTACCGGTTATGTCGATGAGGGTACTAGCGGTGCAGGTAAGTCTGGCAATGCGCCTGATTTCTGCTGAAATCGAGGGTCACTTCATTTGCCACGCATTCATAATCGTCGTTGAAACGGCAGTCTGTGACCTTGCAGGCTCCGACACCTGACGTACGTCCTGTCGATTTTGCATGTTTGGACGTGTCAGCTACGGCAAAGAAGGTATCGCATCCGGGTGTTTCATGGTTGCCGATCGTGATGGCGCGCGCGTGGCAGCCGGAATCGCGGTTGAAACCACAGGATTCTGCTGTGCAGTGCTTGACTTCCGGCATGATGATCTGAATATGTTTCATGATGTTCTCCGGTGAAAGTGGGGTTGCAGGGTTTCAGTTGTTCTGACGCAGTGGCTTGAGGGCAGTTCCCCATGCGACGATTTGCCCGAGCATGGTATTGACCGTTTTTTCATGGCGTGGATCAGGTTTGAAAACGGACATTTTTTCAAAGTCATCGAACAGGGAAAGCGAGACCTGCGTGCGGACGTCCGCGATCATGAGTGCGCCCATGACATGGCGCAATTCCTGTACGGCACGTACACCGCCCATGGCACCATAGCTGACGAAGCCCGCAGACTTGTTGTTCCATTCATGGAACAGGTAATCGAGTGCATTCTTGAGTGAGGCGGGCGGTGCATGGTTGTATTCTGGTGTGACGAATACGAAACCGTCGAATGACGCGATCTTTTCGGACCATGCACGCGTATGGGCATGACTGTACTGACCTGACGAAGCCGGTTGCGGTTCATCGAGCAGTGGAAGATCGTAGTGCCGGATATCGACCAGTTCGACGTCGGTTTGTCTGTGTTGCCGTGCAATGTCGAAAATCCATTGGGCGACAGCTTCGCCGTTTCGGTGCGGGCGGGTACTGCCGATGATGATAGCCAGCCTGAACATGGTATGCCTTTCTTTTCATGAAGAAAAAAGCGGGTTGACGATGAAGATGGCATCAGATTATGTTTTTTGGGTCGACCGTGTTTTCTGTTTGCGCAAACAAAAGCGGAATTGCCGGATAATAAACACTGATCGATACAATCAAAGCCATCTTAATCAGAGGGAGAGTGACTATGCAGGAAAAATGGATACCCGGTTGCCGGAAACTGGCGCTGGGACTGATCATCGCATCGTTGGGCGTTTGTCCGTTCGCCATGGCAAAAAGTCCGGCACCGGTACCAGCAAAGACTGCCGTTTCCGCAGCAGCCAAACCGGCTGTCGCAGGCCAGTCTGCGGTGCAGACACCAGCAGGACAGACAGGAGCGCAGGCGGGACAGGTACCGGAAGGGCAGGTTCCGGCTGACGGAGTGGCTGAGCCGGTAGTCGTGGAACCGCAGATACCGACGATGGCCGGTGTTCAGGTGCCGGGTTATTATCGGGTGAAGGTTGGCCAGTTCGAAGTGACGGCATTGTTCGACGGTACGCTGGATTTTCACCCCGAATTGTTGAAAAACATGGACAAGGCGGCGATCGACAAGGCGCTGTCGCACCACTATGGTCGTGCCACCGGGATTCAGTCTCCCATCAATGCTTATCTGGTACATACGGGAGAGCATCTTGTCCTGATTGATGCGGGAGCAGGAAAACTGTTCAGCGAAGACCGGCAGGGACGCATTCTGGCCAACCTCAAAGCGGCAGGTTACCAGCCCGAACAGGTCGATACCATTATCATGACCCATTTGCATGGCGACCATACCGGTGGACTGAGCGATATGGAAGGGCAGGCCGTTTTTCCCAATGCCACGGTGTATGCCAACAGAATGGAAAACGAATACTGGCTTTCTGAACAGCAAGCCGCCGCAGCGCCTGTTGAACGCCAGATTTTCTTCAAAATGGCGCGTGAATCGGCAGTACCTTATCTGATGGCGGAAAAATGGAAAGCGATAGAAGGCGGAGCGGAAATCGTGCCGGGTATCCGTGCAGTGGCTGCTTATGGGCATACGCCGGGCCATACCGCGTTTGAAATCACGTCGGATGGTCAGTCTCTGCTTGTCTGGGGGGACATCGTCCACAGTCATGTCATCCAGTTCAGCCATCCGGAAGTGGCTATCGAATACGATTCCGATGCCGTGGCGGCGGTCAGAACCCGTCAGGCGTTGCTTAAGGATGTGGCCGCGAAAAGAGAATTGGTTGCCGGTATGCATCTGCCGTTTCCGGGTCTGGGGTATGTGGTTGCGGAAGGTGACGGAAAATATACCTGGATTCCAGTGGAATACCAGTGAATGTTGACAGGCTGACCGGTCGATGGTGGCCGGTCAGTTGCCTTGCACGATGGATTTCCTGAAGCGCCCCAGCGCGATGAAGAAGAATACCAACCCGATTACGACGATTGCCAGAAAATCGGGCCAGACGATACTGAAATCGGCACCACGGTACAAGATGGCTTTCGCCAGTCGTACGAAATAGGTCGTAGGTGCCAGCTTCATCACATTTTGCACCCATACCGGCATGCTTTCCTGTGGCGTGGCGCCGCCTGAAAGCATTTGCAGCGGAATGATCGTCAGAAAAATGAGTAGTCCAAGCTGTGGCATCGAACGGGCGATCGTTCCCAGAAAAATCCCGATGGATGCCGCCGAGAACAGATAGACTACCGAGGCTGCGACGAACAGGGTGATCGATCCGGCGATCGGTACCTGCAAGGCGAATTTGACGATGAAAATCAGCGCGAAAGTCGCCGCCAGCAGGACGGCAAAACCGTTTGCCCAGATTTTGGAGAGCATGATTTCCGTCGGGCCAAGCGGCATGGCCAGCAAATGTTCCAGCGTACCGTGTTCCCGTTCCCGGATATAGGCAGCTCCCACCAGAATGATGGTCAACATGTTGATATTGTTGATGATTTCCATTACGCCGCCGAACCAGAATCCGGTCATGTTCGGATTGAAACGGACATGTGTCACCAACCGGATCGGATCAGTCGTGGTTGCTGTCGAACGATTGAAATATTCGTTGACTTCGTTGTTGAAAATGCTTTCGATGTAGCCTGAGCCGATAAAAGCCTGACTCATGACATTGGCATCGATATTGAGCTGTACACTGGGGCTGCGTCCTGCCTGAAGGTCACGCTGGAAGCCAGGCGGAATGATGATCGAAAAAGAATAGTATCCCTTGTCGAGCGCTGCATCGGCCTGGCTCATCTCGATCAGATCAGGCTTTTTGAAGTAAGGCGGCGTCAGTGCATTCGAGATACGGTGCGAAAGCTGGGACTGATCCTGATCGACGATGGCCACCGGCGCGTTGTGGATTTCCTGCGACACACCTTTGGCTGCGCTGTATATACCTGCCGTAAAAGCCCATACGATCAGCAACAGCAATGCCTTGTCTGACCACAGGCTGTAAAGCTCTTTCAGACCCAGGCGGTAGATATTGCTGAGATGGATTCTGAGCCTGGACATTCATTTCTCCTGTTTGGGCAAGAAAAGCCATGCGAGAAACGTCAGGGCGGGAATGAATGCGGCCAGAAACAGAAGGGGGCCGGTCGCATCGGCGAAACTGAGTGCCTTGGTGAATACGCCGCGGCTTAACATGATGAAATGGGATGCCGGGAAGAATTGACCGATCCAGTAAGCACCGCCTTCCAGCGAACCGATCGGGTCTTTCAGACCGGAAAACTGGGTCGTGGGTAGCATGGTCAGAATCGCTGTACCGAACAGGGCGGAAATCTGCGTATTGGTAAATGATGAAATCAGCAAACCAAGGCCGGTTGTCGTCGTCACATAAATCAGGGCACCCAGTGACAGGGCCAGAAAACTGCCTTTAACCGACACACCGAAAAACCAGACGGCGCTGGCCACCATCAGGAAATAACTGATCATCGACAGAACGATATACGGTAGTTGCTTGCCGATCAGGAACTCCAGCTTGGTCACAGGCGTGACGTAAAGATTGGTGATGGAACCGAGTTCCTTTTCCCGTACGATCCCCAGTGCCATCAAGACTGCCGGAATGAGCATGAGCAGCAGTGGAATGATCGCGGGTACCATGGCATAGACGCTCTTGAAATCCTGGTTGTAGCGGTAACGTTTTTCCAGTGTGGCGATTGCTTGCCGTTGTACATTGCCGTTTTCGCGGTTGTACTCATCCAGATATTTTGCATGCAGCCCGCGGATATAGCCCAGGATCGTTTCCCCCCGGTACGGCATGGCACCGTCGATCCAGGCGGCGATTTCCGGATGCCGCCCCTGTTGCAATTCGCGCCCGAAATTCGGCGGAATTTCGATGGCTACGCTGATTTTGCCGCTTTCGAGTCGTCGCTCCAGATCATCACTGTCCTTAAGCGGGGGTTGTTCCAGAAAATAACGTGAACCGGCGATATTGTGGATATAGTCGCGTGACTGCGGAGACTGGTCGTAATCCAGTACGGCGAATTGCAGATCCTCGACATCCATCGAAATACCGCCGCCGAGCACGAAAAACAGCAACAGGCTGCCCAGCAGGGCGAACCCCAGACGGATCGGATCGCGCCGCAATTCAAGTGTTTCGCGCGCAGCATATGCCAGAAGCCGGCGCAGACTGAAAACAGATGATTCCTGACGATGAGGCGTTTCCTCGCCCAATACGGCGGTATCTTCGAACGAGGTTTTCTCAGCGCCGGTCGCTTCTTCGAGATATTCGATGAAAGCCTGTTCCAGCGTATTGGCCTGTTTGCTTTCCTGAAGCGCTTTCGGCGTGCCGCTGGCCAGTACCTTGCCGGCATTCATCAGTGAAATGCGGTCGCAGCGTTCCGCCTCGTTCATGAAGTGGGTCGAAATGAAAATCGTCACGTTCTGTTCGCGTGACATTTCGATCAGCAGTCGCCAGAAATCGTCCCGTGCAACCGGGTCCACGCCAGACGTCGGTTCGTCCAGAATCAGCAGTTTCGGATTGTGCACTACGGCCACAGCCAGCGAAAGCCGCTGGCGGATACCCAACGGCAGCCCGGATGCCGTCGCATGCAGATACGGTTCCAGTCCGAACCGGTCGATCAGTTCCCGGATACGTGATTCCATTACGTCCGGTGGCAAATGGAACAGTCGTGCATGCAAATCCAGATTTTGCATGACCGTCAGTTCGCCGTACAGCGAAAAGGACTGGGACATGTAGCCGACATCCTTGCGACTTTCCGTATTCTTGGCATCCACTTCCTTGCCGAAAGTTCTGGCCGTGCCGGATGTCGGAGGAAGCAGACCGGTCAGCATTTTCATGGTCGTCGTCTTGCCGCATCCGTTGGAACCGAGAAAGCCGAAAATCTCGCCTTGCGGAATTCTGAAGCTGACATGATCGACCGCCACGAAATCACCGAATTTCTGGGTCAGGCCATCCGCCTCGATCGCCCATTCCTGGTTCGGTGTTTCCTTCAGGGGCGGAATGACCAGTTCCGTATAATTCTGGCGTTTTTCCTCAGGCAGAAACTGGATGAATGCCTGTTCCAGTGTCGCTTTGCCTGTCTGGCGCATCATATCTTCAGCAGAGCCGGTTGCGATCACCTTGCCGTTGTACATCGCGGCCAGCCAATCGAACTGTTCGGCTTCTTCCATATACGCTGTGGCCACCAGCACGCTCATTTGGGGACGACGCTGGCGGATCGAATTGATCAGTTCCCAGAACTGGCGGCGTGAAAGCGGATCGACGCCGGTCGTCGGTTCATCAAGAATGAGCAGATCCGGATCATGCACCAGCGAACAGCAAAGTCCCAGCTTCTGCTTCATGCCGCCGGAGAGTTTTCCGGCAGGCCGATCCTTGAACGGAAACAGACCGGTCGCTTTGGTCAGTTCATCAATGCGATGCAAGCGTTCCTGGCGATCCTGTCCGAACAGGCGAGCGAAAAAATCGATGTTTTCGGCAACGGAAAGTGTCGGATACAGATTTTTGCCCAGTCCCTGCGGCATATAGGCGATACGTGGCAACAGTGCTTCACGGACGGTATCGCTGCCGATATCTTCACCCAGGACATCGATATGACCTGTCTGGATTTTCCTTGCACAGGAAACCAGCGCCAGTAACGACGATTTGCCGACACCGTCGGGGCCGATCAGACCGACCATGCAGCCGCCGGGGATATCGAGCGTCACATCGTCCAGCGCCGTTACCGTACGGTATCGGAGCGAGACATGGTCAAGTCGTGCGGCAGCAGGGGTATTCATGTCATTTTACCTGCAAGTCGGCAGGCCAGACGGCGTCCGGATCGGTTTTGACCCAGCCGATACCCGGCATGCCGGATTTGGCGATATCGATGTTTCGTGCCAGCCAGTCCTGATTGACCTGGAGCTTGATCCTGAACATGAATTTTTCGCGTTCGTCACGGGTTTCGACTTCTTTCGGTGTGAACTGGTTACGCGGCGATACATAAGTTACCGTGCAGGGGATCGGATTGTCCGGAATCGCATCCAGGACGATCCGTGCCTCGCTGCCCAGTTCCACGCTGCCGGCTTCGAGATTGGCCAGATAGATATACATGTACACATCGTTCAGGTCCAGAATCGAAAATACCCGTCCGCCGGGAGAAAGTACCTCGCCCGGTTCGGCCAGACGGTACAGGATACGTCCGTCCACGGGAGAACGCAGGGTCAGATCATCCAGATTGCTTTTGAGCGAATCGACACGTGCTTCCGCTTCGCGGATACTGGCATCGGCCTGAATGACCCGGTTGCGTGCGCTGGCGAGTGTCGCGTTGGCCGTACGCATCGAGCTGACATCCTTGTCGAGCTGGGCGGCGGAAATGAAGCCTTTTTTGATGAGTTCCTGTGTACGCCGCAAGGTCACGCTGGCCAGTTGCTGCTGGCTTTGCGCGCTTTTGACATCTTCGCGTGCGGCCTTGGCATATTCTTTTGCCTGTTCTACCGCCGCTTCCGCCGCACGGATATCGGCTTTCAGTTGTGCGTCATCGAGCTGCGCGGCTATCTGTCCTGTTTTCAGATCGGCGCCTTCACGGAAATAGACTTCGATCAGCTTGCCCTGAACCTTGGTGGCGACAGCCGTTTCCGTCGCTTCCAGACGGCCGTTGCCGTAAGCCAGCCCGGGCGGTGTTCCAGCCGGTTTCAGAAAATGCCATGCAACTGCCGCGACAACGACAGCCAGTATCACGATGAAAATCAGTTTTTTGTTGCGTAAAATGGCCGACATTGTCTAGCTCCTTGCGATCGACGGCGAAACGAAAACGGATTCTGTACCGCACTGTATCAGATTATAGCGGTATCTGCCTTAAAGTAACGTGTCAATTTGTAATGCGGGGTATCTGTACGCATGCAACGGGCATCCCGCATTCTGTTAATATGATGACCGGTTTCCGGTTCGACCTGACGCAACATTACTCTCATGACAGGGACGGCTCATTGACAATTCCGGAAACATTTTCTGTTTTCGGACAATTTCGTACGGATACGACACATGGAACTGGTATGTCCTGCCGGCAGCCTGCCGGCGCTCAAGCAGGCCGTCGATTGCGGCGCCGATTGCGTGTATCTCGGTTTCAGGGATGCCACAAATGCCCGCAATTTTGCCGGACTCAATTTCGATGAAAAAAGTCTGGCCGAAGGAATTGCCTACGCACATGACCGTGGCAGAAAAGTCTTGCTGGCATTGAATACCTACCCGTTGCCGGATGTCTGGGAACGCTGGACTCAGGCGGTCGATCGTGCAGCATATCTGGGCGTGGATGCCATGATCGTGGCGGATCCCGGTCTGATGCAGTATGCCTGCGAAAAACATCCGGGGTTGCGCCTGCATCTGTCGGTGCAGGGATCGGCCACCAATTACGACGCCATCAATTTCTACGCACGTCATTTCCGTATCGCCCGCGTGGTTTTGCCGAGGGTGTTGTCGATCGAACAGGTGGAAACGGTTGTACACAATACCGATGTGGAAATCGAAGTGTTCGGTTTCGGAAGCCTGTGTGTCATGGTCGAAGGCCGTTGCGCACTTTCGTCCTATGTAACCGGGGACGCGCCCAATAATCGCGGTGTATGTTCTCCGGCCAGAGCGGTTCGCTGGCAACCGACTCCGAAGGGACTGGAATCCCGTCTGAACGGTGTATTGATCGATCGCTATGCCGGTCATGAAAAAGCGAGTTATCCCACGATTTGCAAGGGACGTTATGAAGTCAACGGCGAGGATTATTATGCGATCGAGGAGCCTGCCAGTCTCAATACGCTGGAATTGTTGCCGCGATTGCTTGCAACGGGAGTCGCCGCTATCAAGATCGAAGGCAGACAGCGCAGTCCGGCCTATACGGCGGCGGCTACACGGGTTTGGCGCGAGGCGCTCGACAGTTGCCTGCGTGATCCGGTCGCCTATCGGGTTTTGCCGCAATGGACGGAGGCATTATCGCGTTTGTCGGAAGGACAGCAACAGACATTGGGTGCCTATTACCGTTCATGGAAATGACTGACAGGAAAGGAAAAGCGTTTTGAAACTGGCATTGGGACCGGTGCAGTACTATTGGCCGAAAGATACGATGGCGGCGTTTTACCGTGAGGTCGCGGCGATGCCGGTCGATATCGTCTATCTTGGCGAAACCGTATGCGCAAGACGGCACGAGCTGCGTGAGGACGACTGGCTGGCGATTGCGGAAGGACTCGAACAGGCCGGCAAGGAAGTGGTCTGGTCCACCCAGGTCCTGCTGGAGTCCGGCGCGCATATGCAGGCCATGCAGCGTATCGCAGGAAACGGGCGTTATATGGTCGAAGCCAATGATATGGGGGCTGTCGGTAATCTGGAAAACCGGCAACCCTTCGTAGCAGGACCGCATCTGAATCTGTACAATCCGGCTGCGCTGGATATGCTGGCAAAACTTGGCATGTTCAGATGGGTTATGCCTCTGGAAATGAGCCGCGGGAATCTGGCGGCAATGCAGCGCGCGATGCCGGAAGGCATGCAAACCGAAGTGTTTGCCTATGGCAGAATTCCGCTGGCTTTTTCGGCGCGCTGTTTCACGGCACGCTATCACAACTTGCAGAAGGATGCCTGCGGTTTCAAGTGCCTGTCATATCCTGACGGACTGGAGGTCAGAACGCGCGAAGGGCAAGCGTTTCTGGTTTTCAACGGTATTCAGACGCAATCGGCAAACGTATATAATCTGGTGACGGAAGTCCCGCAAATGCAGGCGATGGATGTCGATATTTTGCGGATCGCGCCGCAGTCGTCGCATACCGGCGGTATTGTCCGCATATTCCGGCAAGTCATCGAACAGACACTGTCCCCTGCCGATGCGCTTGAACAAATGCGAAACATGATGCCCGGCGCTCCATGCAATGGTTACTGGCATGGCGATTCCGGCATGACATGGCATAAATCCTAAACGAATGAACCACGCGAGATGAATCCTTGCAATATTCCGAAACCGGTCGGTCAACTGTTGTCCCGCCTGCCGTCATGGCCCGGTTCACTTTTGTTTGTCGCCGCGCTCAATGCCGTTCTTACGCCCAGACTGCCGGACGATGTCAGGGAGATGATGGCCGGAAAACAGCTGCGTCTGTCGGTTGCGGATGCCGGTGTCGCTTTTAATTTTGTCTGGACAAAGGGGGGGTTTGTCGCCGGAAGGGATCATGTCGAACCGGATTTGACCATTTCTGCCAGCGCATATGATTTTTATTTGTTGTCACGGCGGCAGGAAGATCCTGATACGCTTTTTTTCAGCCGTCGTCTGGTGATGGAAGGCGATACGGAACTGGGTCTGATGCTGAAAAACACGCTGGATGCCATGGAGCTCAATGTTTTCGAGCTGGTGCGTGAGTTGCCGGTTCGCCTCTTGCTTTCCATGATACCGGGCTATCGCAAAAACGGTACCTGAAAAAATTCATTGCCGTTACGGTTGCAGCATGCCTGCCGTTACAGGCAACGTACGACAGACGCGGATCGCAGCAACCTGTACACCGGCAGGACAAGCCGGTTAATGACCGTTCATCGCATGTTCCCAGCCGAAGCGGATCGCATCGCGCTTGATCTCCCATGATTTTCCATGATCGTGATAATGCCGTTCCCAACCGGCATGGGCGACAGGTTCGATTTCATCCCATGAGCAAGACATGTTTTTTTTGTCGTTTCCAGCCAGCAGTACACCATACCGGTAGGCGGCACGGCACTCGTCGTATGGAATACCCGATGACAGATACCGGCTTTCCCAGTGACTGCGAAACGCCTTGTCTTCACCGCGTGATGCCAGTGTACGGCTATCCTGGTCGAACATTTCCCTGATAGAGGCACCGGCTTTTTTCAGCGTGCCAGACGTTTTGTCGAACACTTTTTCCACCATGTCCGAAGCCGAACCGGCTGCCTGTACCAGATTTTTGCCTGCCCGTTCCATTGCATGCTCGATGGCTTGCCGGGACAGCCAGCGCCATTGTCTGCGGCTTTGCTGACGATTGTCCGAAGCCTTTTGGGCGTTATCCGGATTTTCAGGTTCCGGATATGTTCCCAGAACGAAAACACCGGTTTCCGATACAGCCGGTATCACGGCGTCTTTTTCCGTATCGAAAACACATTCCGGGCGTGCCGAAAAAGAACCGATGCCCAGGGTTTCAAAGCGGCACATCGTTTTTGCCGCCTGCATGGCATTCCGGTATGAATCCGTATCGACCGAAACGATGACATAGCCGTCCTTGAGTGCACGGGTATAAAGTCCTGTTGTTTCCGGCACGTTGTCCATATCCGCAATGGAGCGATAAAAGCGGCCGAGTTCGCTGTCGAGTTGTGGCAACAGGGCATTTTCACCGATCCGGTCATAATAACGGACCTGCTCGTTATCGGTAGGTGAGCTGATGTAAATTTGATCGAATGAAAAACCATCCTGTAATAACGCGTTGACGGCTGCGTGGGCGACTTCGTCATTTCTGTAAATGACAACGACTTTGTTTTGCATGTTCTGTTCCTTTGATTGATGGCGCGCCAAACCCGATTTGTTTTGAAGGTGAGGGCAATTTCATTAGAACAGCAGGGTTTTGATGTGGTGTTGATATTTATGGAAAAACGGTTGTGTGATTGAGGGGCGGGTGCCGTTTCGTGGGCGGAAAGACAGAAACTTGGTCATATATTGCCGTAGTGACGGAACAGGGATGGCGACAGGCGAAAAAACGGTGCGGCAGGAAAGATATGACAGTCTATTTGCGTGCGGTCAGCGAACGGATCGTCGATTTGATTTGTGCCACACGTGTGTCCAGATCAGGCATTTTGGCAGTGACACGCAGTTTTTCCGGACCATTTAAACGGATATTTTTGTTTTTCTGGATCAGTTCGATAATGCGTATTGCATCGATGGGTGGATTGGGCAAAAACTGCATGACGGCCGCTTCGGTGTGGGCGTCTATCTTGATGATACCTGCCGTTTTGGCCAGCAGGCGTAACCGGTGGGTTTCGACAAGTGCGCGTGCTGCCTCGGGCAGTTTGCCGAAACGGTCGATCAGTTCTTCCTGCAATCCGTTGATCTGTTCAGGTGTTTCGCAGTTGGCGAAACGTTTGTACAGCGACAGGCGTTCATTGACGCCCGGACAATAATCTCCCGGCAGCAGAGCTGGCGTATGGAGATTGATTTCCGTTGTCGTGGTAAACGGTGCGTCGTAGTCGGGTTGTTCGCCTTTTTTCATCGCGCGTACCGCTTCCTTGAGCATATCGGAATACATCTGGAATCCGATTTCGACCATTTCGCCGGATTGTTCTTCGCCAAGCACTTCGCCGGCACCACGGATTTCCAGATCGTGCATCGCCAGGAAAAAGCCGCTGCCCAGTTCTTCCATCTGGCGGATGGCTTCCAGTCGCCGTTGCGCCTGTTTGGAGAGGGTCTGGGTGTCGTTGACCAGCAAATAAGCGTATGCCTGATGGTGGGAGCGCCCGATACGGCCGCGCAGCTGGTGCAGCTGCGCAAGACCGAATTTGTCGGCCCTGTGCATGATCATCGTGTTGGCGTTGGGAACGTCGATACCGGTTTCGATAATCGTCGTACACAGCAGGATGTTGTAGCGGTGTGCGACGACATCGCGCATGACCTTTTCCAGCTCCCGTTCATGCATTTGCCCGTGTGCCACGCCGATACGTGCTTCAGGCAGGAGCGTTTCCAGCATGATACGGCGGTTCTCGATCGTCTCCACTTCGTTGTGCAGGAAATAGACCTGTCCGCCGCGCTTGAGTTCGCGCATGCAGGCTTCCCGGATGACGGAGTCGTTTTCTGTCCGTACGAATGTTTTGATCGCCAGCCGTTTTTGGGGGGCCGTGGCGATGATGGAGAAACTGCGCAGACCATCGAGCGCCATGCCGAGTGTGCGCGGGATCGGTGTCGCCGTCAGCGTCAGGACATCTACCTCGGAACGGATGGCTTTCAGCGCTTCTTTCTGACGGACGCCGAAACGGTGTTCCTCGTCGATGATGACAAGTCCGAGCCGTTTGAACGATACGTCTTTGGAAAGCAGTTTATGGGTGCCGATCACGATATCGACTGAACCATCTTCCAGTCCCTTGATGGTCTGGTTGACCTGTTTTTGCGTGCGGAAGCGCGACAGTTCCGAAATTCTGACGGGCCAGTCGGCGAAACGGTCACGGAATGTCTGGGCATGTTGTTCCGCCAGGAGTGTCGTCGGCGCGAGCAGTGCGACCTGTTTGCCGCCCATGACGGCAATGAATGCGGCACGCAAGGCCACTTCGGTCTTGCCGAAGCCTACGTCACCGCAGATCAGACGATCCATGGGTTTGTCGGATGTCATGTCTTCCATGACCGCATGGATGGCGGCAGCCTGATCCGGTGTTTCTTCAAATCCGAAACTGTCGGCGAAAGCCTCGTAGTCGTTTTTCGTCAGCGGGAAGGCAAACCCCTTGCGCATGGAGCGGCGTGCATACAGGTCAAGCAGTTCGGCTGCGGTGTCGTGGACTTTCTGGGCTGCTTTCTGGCGTGCTTTTTCCCATTGGCCGGAGCCGAGGGTGTGCAAGGGTGCGTCTTCAGGCGATGTGCCGGCATAGCGGGAAATGACATGCAGTTGTGAAACCGGCACGTAGAGTTTGGCATCATGTGCGTATTGCAGGTGCAGAAATTCCGTTTCTCCCTCGCCCAGATCGACGGTGATGAGTCCGCGATAGCGTCCAATGCCGTGATGGGCATGAACGACCGGATCGCCGATTTTCAGTTCGGACAGATCGCGGACGATGGATTCGATATGGAAGTTCGCTTCTGTCTTGCGGCGGCTGCCGCGCCGGCCTGAATTGGCGTACAGTTCCGTTTCGGTGATGAAGGTCAGGTCGCCGAATATGTAGCCCAGCGAAAACCCTTTCTGGAGCGGTGCGACGGTGAGCATCACTTTTTCGGAATGAGTGACGAAGTCGGCGAAGTTTTCGCAGGTCGTGACGTTGAAAGCATATTCGTTGAACAGCTGCTGCATGGTTTCACGTCGTCCGGGCGATTCGGCACAGATCAGTACGCGCTTGTCTGTCTTGTCCACATAGGCTCGCAGATTCGACAGCGGGTCGTCGGCACGCCGGTTGATGGCGACGTCGGGAATCGGGGAAGACAGTTCCGAAGGGGCATCGTCGGATGTGATTACCCAGCGTGCATAAGGCTGGGACAGTACGAAGAAGTCTTCACCGCTCAAAAACAGTTTTTCCGGTGGCAACAACGGACGTTCACGGTCGGCTTTCAGGAATGCGTAGCGCGAGCGGGTATCGGCCCAGAATCGCTGGAAGGCTTCGCTGACGTTGCCGATGAATGTGAAAATGGCGTTTTCCGGGAGATACTGGAAAAGGGTCGCCGTTTCTTCAAAGAAAAGCGGTAGGTAGTATTCGATACCTGCCGAGGCGATTCCGCTGGCGATATCGCGGTAAATGACGGACAGGGTGGGGTCGCCTTCGAACACTTCGCGCCAGCGGCTTCTGAAAAACGCCCGTGATGACTCGTCCATGGGAAATTCGCGTCCCGGCAGCATCCGGATTTCCTTGACCGGATACAGCGAACGCTGGGTATCGGCATCGAATGTGCGGATGGTTTCGATGGTGTCGCCGAACAGATCGAGGCGGTAGGGCAGTTTCGATCCCATCGGGAACAGGTCGATCAGTCCGCCGCGCACGGAATATTCGCCGGGCGACATGACTTGCGAGACATGGTTGTAACCGGCGATCGTCAACTGGGATTTCAGTTTGTTTTCGTCCAGCGCTTCGTTCTGTTTGAAAAAGAATGTGTGTGCCGCGAGAAAGGAAGGTGGGGCGATGCGCAGCAGGGCGGTCGAAGCGGGTACCAGCAGGATGTCGCAGTGTCCGTTATGGACTTCGTAGAGGGTGGCAAGACGCTGGGAGACCAGATCCTGATGGGGTGAAAAGGAATCGTATGGCAGTGTTTCCCAGTCGGGCAACAGATGGCAGCGCAGGGGATCGTCCGTAATGCCATCGAACCATGGAATTTCCTCGAGCAGTCGTCTGGCATCGGAGGCATTGGCGACGATGACCACCAGCATTTGCTGACGGGATTTCAGCTCATGTCCTGCACGGGCAAGTACGAGTGCATCGGCCGAACCGTGCAACGGCGGCAATGCGAAACGTTGTCCCGGACGGGGAAGGAATTTCTTGAGATCGAAAGGCATCAATACAAAAAAGACGAGATCGGCCAGAGGCCAATTCGTCCTGTTCCGGATTACAATACGAAAACCAAATATAACATTATAAACGATGATAGCGTCTCACGCCCTGCCGGACGCCCCTTTCTTGTGGAAACTCGCCCTATGACCCCGGCACTGGAAGTTGCAACGGCAGCTCCCCGCTTTTTTGTCCTGATTCCGGCTGCCGGAACGGGAACGCGTATGGGAGCTTCCCGACCGAAACAGTATCTGGAGATACAGGGCAAACCGGTACTTCAGTATGTGCTGGAAGCGTTTGCCGCCTGTGACGGAATAGAACGGATTTGCGTTCTTGCCGGTCAGCAAGATAAATGGCTCGATGGTTTTCTCAAGGTATGGCAGGACAGGATGGACAGGCGTGTCCGTTTTCTGCGCTGCGGCGGTCAAACACGGCGTGAGACGGTGATCAACGGTTTGCTTGCCCTGTCTGGCGAGTGCGCGCCGAAAGACTGGATACTGGTACATGACGCGGCGCGTCCCGGTATCACGCCGGAACTGGTACGCCGGCTGATCGAGGAAGTCGGAAACGGTAGTGATGGCGGATTGCTGGCGCTGCCTGTCGTCGATACGGTCAAGCGTTTGAGCGGCGGCAGGGTGGAGACGGTTCCTCGTGATGGGCTGTGGCTGGCACAAACGCCGCAAATGTTTCCCTTTGCGTTTTTGCTGGATGCATTGCGGCGGCATGTTCAGGCGACCGATGAAGCCAGTGCGGTCGAGGCGGCGGGTGGCAGGCCGAAACTGGTGCAGGGACATGTCTGCAATACGAAGATCACCCGTCAGGATGATCTGGCGCTGGTCGAAATGTTTCTGAAAGCGACGGAAAAAGACAGACAGGGGGACGAAGTCAAATGAAGGGGTTTCCGTTCAGAATCGGGCAGGGATATGATTGCCATGCGCTGGTCGAAGGCAGGCGTCTGGTGATCGGCGGCGTCGAAATCCCGCACTCACGGGGTCTTCTGGGACATTCCGATGCCGATGTGTTGTTGCATGCGATTACCGATGCCTTGCTGGGAGCGGCCGGGCAGGGCGACATCGGACGGCATTTTCCCGATACGGATGCCCGTTTCGCGGGTGTCGATTCACGGGTATTGCTGCGGCAGGCGGTCGTTCTGGTTGCAGATGCCGGTTATGCCGTGGGCAATCTTGATGCCACGATCATCGCGCAGGCTCCGCGCATGGCACCGCATATCGCACGCATGCAAGCCAATATCGCGTCAGACCTTGGTATTGCCGTTTCTCAAGTCAATGTCAAGGCGAAAACCAATGAACGGCTCGGTTTTCTGGGGCGCGGTGAAGGGATTGCCGCCGAGGCGGTTGTGCTGCTTTACCGCAACAGTACGGGAAATGCCGTGTCTGACTGACGGTTCTGGCGTGCCGTCCGGTTGCACGGCTCAGTTTTCATAGACATCGGCGCCTTTGGGGACGACGAAGCGGAATATGCTTGCGGAAACAGGCGGATTCTTCTCGAATTGCGTGAACTTGACCAGTGTGAGCTGGCCGAGGGAATCATACAGTTCCATGGCGTCCGGAATGCCGTTTTTCATGCCGATCGTGATTTTTTCAAAGGGGGTATCCCGCGTTTTCGGAATGATTTCCACCCATTCGCATCCGTGATGCGGTGCGGCGTTTTTGAGTGTGAAATTTTTTTCCAGATCGTTGCTGCCGAACAGGATGGCAGCAGGACTGGAACCGAGTGCGTCTCCCAGTTTCCTGATCGTGACCTGATTGAGATCCTTGTCATAGATATACAGGCGGACACCGTCTGCCTGCAGGATTTGCTCATAAGGCTTGTTGTATGTCCAGATGAATTTGCCGGGACGGGAAAACAGGAAGGTGCCTGATGTCGCATTGGCGAAACGGATTTTGTCTCCGGATTTGACCTGCGCCTGCTGGAATTGGCCTTTCGCGGAATGGGCGGTGGCCGAAAAATGCTTGAGCTGGTCGATGGCGGAAGCGCATGCCATGACCGGCACCATCAGCAAGATCAGAAAGGCATGAGCCAGTTTTTCAAGACAGGATCGCATAATGATTCCAGAGTGAATGAAAATTTTTCCGACAGGGCGGTTTTGCACGGACGGAGCCGTTCAATCCTGCCCGGATGTCGGCACCAGTATTTCACGATTGCCGTTGCTTTGCATGGGGGAAACGATACCGCTTTTTTCCATCTGTTCCAGTAGTCGCGCCGCCCGGTTGTATCCGATGCGCAAGTGGCGCTGGACAAGCGAGATCGAGGCGCGGCGGTTTTTCAGCACGATGGCGACGGCCTGATCATACAGGGCATCCGTTTCTCCGTCATCAGAATGGCCTTCTCCAAGACCGGCTCCGCTTTCATCCAGCGTTCCGCCTTCGAGTATGCCCTCGACATAGTCGGCTTCGCCATGTTCTTTCAGGAACGAGACGACACGATGTACCTCGTCGTCGGATACGAAAGCGCCGTGTACGCGGTTTGGAAAGCCGGTGCCCGGCGGAAGGTAGAGCATGTCGCCCAGTCCAAGCAATGCTTCCGCGCCCATCTGGTCCAGAATGGTTCTCGAATCGATCTTGCTGCTGACCTGAAACGCGATACGTGTCGGAATGTTGGCTTTGATAAGACCTGTGATGACATCGACGGATGGCCGTTGCGTCGCCAGAATCAGATGGATGCCGGCAGCACGCGCTTTTTGCGCGATACGTGCGATGAGTTCTTCCACTTTCTTGCCGACCACCATCATCAGATCGGCGAATTCATCGACGATGATGACGATTTGCGGCATGGTTTCAAGCGGTTCCGGTGCATCCGGCGTGATGGAAAACGGGTTCGGGATTCTTTCCCCTTTCTTTTCCGCATCCATGATACGGTTGTTGTAACCGGCCAGATTGCGTACGCCGAGATGCGACATGAGCCGGTAACGTTTTTCCATTTCCGCCACCGCCCATGCGAGTGCATGACCGGCCTGCCGCATATCGGTGACGACAGGGGCGAGCAGATGGGGGATGCCTTCGTAGATGGACAATTCCAGCATCTTCGGATCGATCAGGATCAGGCGCACCTGTGCAGGGGTGGCCTTGTAAAGCAGCGAGAGAATCGTTGCGTTGATGCAGACTGATTTGCCCGAACCTGTCGTTCCTGCGACCAGCAAGTGCGGCATTCTGGCCAGATCGGCCACGACCGGGTTGCCGGCGATATCCTTGCCCAGCGCGATCGTCAGGTTCGAGGTGGCATCGCTGTAAACCTTCGAACTCAGGATTTCGGTCAGCCGCACGATCTGGCGTTTGGCATTCGGCAGTTCGAGCGCCATGTAGTTCTTGCCGGGGATGGTTTCGATCACGCGGATGGATACCAGGGAGAGTGAACGGGCGAGATCGCGTGAGAGATTGACGATCGTGCTGCCCTTGACGCCTGTCGCAGGTTCGATTTCGTAGCGGGTGACGACCGGTCCGGGATAGGCGGCGACCACCCGAACACTTACGCCGAAGTCGGAAAGTTTCTTCTCGATCAGGCGGCTGGTGAATTCCAGTGTTTCCACGCTGATGGTTTCCTGCTGTGTGGAAACGGGATCGAGCAGGGAAAGCGGTGGCAGTTCGGAATCTTGCAGATCCTTGAACAGGACGACTTGCCGTTCTTTTTCGGCACGATCGGATTTCGGCACGTCGGTGATCTGCGGTTCGATCCGCATGGGTGGCGCTTCGGTGGCACGGGCTTTTTCCTGTGTGACGACCTCTTCGCGCTTGACGGTGGCGACCTGGCCGATTTTGCGATCTTCCCGGACGGTATAGATTTTTTTCACCGCAAAATAGATGCCTTCGAGAAAAGCGCCGATCCGCTCGACGAGTTGCAGCCATGACATCTGGAAGAAAAGGCTGAAGCCCAGCGCGCACAGCAGTACCAGTACCAGTGTCCCGCAGGTAAAGCCCAGATAATACTGTGCCAGTTTGCCCACGCTTTCGCCGATGACACCGCCGGGAATGCCGGGCAGGGTGATTTTCGTGTTGTACATGCGCAGGTATTCGATACCGGAACTGCAGATGAGCAGGATGATAAAGCCGCCGTTCTTGAGAATCCGGTCCCGGAGCCAGGAACGTTCAGGTTCTTCCTGAAGCATGAGCAACCGTGAAATGCGACGGTATCCCGCCCAGATCGTCCGGATCATCCATAAAATCAGCCACCATGCCGAAGCGCCGAAGGTGAAAAACAGCAGATCGGATATCCATGCGCCGATCCGGCCGCCGATATTGGAAATGGTCGGGGTCTGGCTGGCATGGGACCAGCCGGGGTCGGCCTTGTCGAAAGTCAGGAAAATCAGGAAAAAATAGATGGTGGCGACGATCAGGACGAACCACCATGCTTCGTTCAGAAGGCGTGCGGAACGGCTGGGTGCGACAGGTGCCGGATCCGGTTTTTTCCTGTCATAACTCGAAGTGTTTTTATTCATGAATCCGTAAGGTAAAAGCGCTTTCCTGTCGGTTTGCGGGAAAACGGCCTGCATGTGGCTATTGGTTATTGTATTCGACTTTGGAAAAAGTCCCAATGTTCACGGACAAACGGAGAAGGGTTTGCGCATCCGCTTTGGGTATGTCGGGACGGTGGACGTTTTATATTCGTGCTTTAGTCTATAATCGGAACAGGACCTGGCGATGAAACAAAAAGGTATTGTGATATGGCTTGCAATGTTTCGTCATGTCAGGCAGTGAAACGAATTTCCGCTTCTTTGGATGGTGATGCTATGACAACTGCAACGATACATTCCGATGTGATCATTCTCGGTTCCGGTCCTGCCGGTTATACCGCGGCAATTTATACGGCAAGAGCCAATCTCAAACCGCTTCTGATTACCGGGTTGCAACAGGGGGGGCAGCTGATGACGGCATCCGAAGTCGAGAACTGGCCGGGAGACGGGCAGGGCATACCCGGACCCGATTTGATGCAGCGCTTTCTTGAGCATGCCGAACGTTTCGAAACCCGGATCGAATTCGATCAGATTCATACGGCAGAACTGAATGCCAAACCTATCCGTCTGATCGGCGATATGGGGGAATATACCTGCAACGCGCTTATTATCGCTACTGGCGCGTCGGCACAGTATCTGGGACTGCCGTCGGAACAGGCTTATATCGGACGGGGGGTATCGGGTTGTGCCACTTGCGACGGCTTTTTTTACCGCGATCGTGAAGTGGCTGTCGTCGGCGGCGGCAATACGGCAGTCGATGAAGCGATTTATTTGTCCAACATCGCATCGAAAGTCACGCTCATCCATCGTCGGGACACTTTCCGTGCCGAACCGATTCTGGTGTCGCGGCTGATGGAACGGGTCAAGGCGGGAAAAATCTCGATTCTGTACAATTCCGTCGTCGATGAAGTGCTGGGAGATGATGCCGGCGTGACCGGCATTCGCGTCAGGTCGGTCAGCGACGGGACTGTGAAAGACATCGCGGTTCATGGTGTATTCATCGCCATCGGACATAAACCGAATACTGCCATTTTTCAGGGACAGCTTGAGATGGTCAACGGCTATATCAAGACGCGTATGGGGCAAGACGGTATGGCTACCGCCACCAGTGTTTTAGGCGTGTTCGCGGCAGGAGACGTTCAGGATTATACCTACCGGCAGGCGATCACCAGCGCGGGTTCCGGATGCATGGCTGCGCTGGATGTCCAGCGGTATCTGGAAGCGCAACAGGAGCGTTGAATATCATGGCGGCGTCAAGGAAATTTTCCGGTTTCGCCTCGCTGAAAAAGGCCGTGAAAAAGGTCAATGAGGAACGGAGAAAACAGGAAGAAGCACGCAAAAAAGCCGAACGGCAGGCCCAGTCCGACAGGGAACTGTTTCTGAGCAGCATCGGTGATGTGACGCCACTGGATGCCAGCGACAGGATCGAACCGGTATTTCAGGCGCCCAGACCGATTCCGGTGCAACGTATCGCCGACGAAAAGCTGGCGTTGCGGGAATCGCTTTCCGATGAATTCAGCGTGGAAAGCTTGCTGGAAACGGATGAGGCGCTGAGTTATACCAGAGAGGGAATCGGCCCGGATGTGGTACGCAAACTGCGTCGTGGGCATTGGGTCATTCAGGACCAGATCGATTTGCATGGCATGCGGCGTGACGAGGCCAGGGAAATGATCGTCGAATTTCTCAGGCAGGCGGCATTGCGTGGTATCCGGTGTGTGCGGATCGTTCACGGCAAGGGATTGGGTTCCGTCAACAATGAACCGGTGCTGAAAAAACTGGTTCACAAGTGGCTGGTGCAGCGTTCGGACGTGATCGCTTTTTGTCAGGCCAAACCGGCTGACGGCGGTTCAGGCGCGGTTGTCGTCCTGCTCAGGGGGCGTTAGCCACTGGTATAAACCGTTTTGTCCCGATATACTTGAAAACTGCCGTTTTTCAGGCAGATGCCCGTTTTCCATTGAGAGGTATTCATGTTTTCTTCGTTCAAAAAAGTGCTTCCTGTTGCACTGATGCTGATGGTTTCGGGGACGCTGGCAGCGTGTTCCACCGGTCAGGAAAAAGTTGCGGAGCTGACCGCGAAAGCAGAACAGGGCGATGTCGATGCCATGGTCGAGGTCGGTGAAATGTATTGCAGCGGTACGACGATCGAGCAGGACGACCAGATATGCGGCATGTGGATGAAACGTGCCGCGGAAAACGGCCATGTTCGCGCGCAGTATATGCTGGGCAGGATGTACGAGCTTGGACTGGGTATGCGTGCCGACCCGGTACAGGCATACAAGTGGTACACCCTCTCGGGCAATCAGGGATACCGGATGTCGCAGACCGGTGCGAAAAACATGCTTGAGATCATGACGCCGCAACAGCGTGCCGAGGCGAAAAAGCTGGTTGCTGAAAGCGAAAAAAAATAATCGGTGAAATGCCTGAATGACAGGCAGGAGAGGATTTGACGGTATCGGCATGCAGGTTATCGGGTAATGGGGATCAGGCAATTTACCGAACAGGACATCGTTTCGGCCGGGCAGATGGCCTACGATACATGGTCATACGAACTGGACGGTGTCGGCGATGCGTTCAACCGTTTCATCCATGAATATCTGGTACGTTACTATGATGTGAACCGGCGTTATTCCTGGTGTGTGGCCGGAGACAGGCTGGACGCTTTTTTGCTGGCGGGATGCAAGGCGGATGTCAGTCATTGTGATGACTGGTTTTCGCATGGTTTGTCCGGTTTTTCCCGTCAGGAACGGGAGATCGCATTGCAGTACCGGGATTATCTGGCGCGAAACAGCCATGCGGTCAGGCGTTTCATGACCGGAAACGATGTCCAGATGGGGTTGTTCATGAGCCGTGTTTCCGGTACGGGAAGGCAACTGCTTGACAATCTGGAACGGCTATGCCGCGAGGATGGTGTCGGCAGTCTTTATCTCTGGGCGGATGCGACCTGCAATGTGTCGTATTACGGGAAAAACGGTTTTGAAATGATGGCACGCTTTGAAAACGGCATGCTGTCGGACAAACCCGCGCTGGATACCTGCGTATTCAAAAAACGTCTGAACTGACACAGGTTGCGCGGGAAAATTTTTGCGGATGTCACTTGCCGTCCGAAGCGAAAGAGTCTGCGTCCGGCGCCAAACCGGTTCCGTCAGATCGCTTCGATACCGGTTTCGCCGGTGCGGATACGGATGACCTGCTCGATATCCTGTACGAAAATCTTGCCGTCGCCGATTTTTCCGGTTCTGGCCGACTTGAGAATCGCCTCGATCGCCAGTTCCAGCATGCTGTCGTCCACCACGACTTCGATCTTGACCTTCGGCAGAAAATCGACGACATATTCGGCGCCACGGTAAAGTTCCGTATGACCTTTTTGCCGGCCGAACCCCTTGACTTCCGTGACGGTCAGACCATTGATGTTGGCGTCGGACAAGGCTTCGCGGACTTCATCCAGCTTGAACGGTTTGATGATGGCGGTGATTTTTTTCATGCAAGCTCCGGTGATGATGAGAAGGGACATTCCGCCGGTCAGGCGGGATACGAGGCATTGTAAAACATTCCGGTTTCAATCGCGAAATTTGGATGTGATCGGACAACGCCAGTCTCGGCCGAATCCGCGTGGCGTGATCCGGATGCCGATGGGTGCCTGTCGGCGTTTGTATTCGTTGATGCGCATCAGGCGGACGATACGTTCCACCACGATATGGCTGTATCCATTGCGGATGATTTCATTGACGCTCTTGTTTTCTTCCATGAACATCTTGACGATAGCGTCGAGCACTTCGTAAGGCGGCAGGGTATCCTGGTCGAACTGGTTGGGTTTGAGTTCAGCTGTCGGCGCACGGGTCATCATGCGTTCGGGAATGACGTCCGAGAGAGTGTTTCGATAGCGGCACAGGCGATAAACCAGTGTCTTGTAGATATCCTTGATGACGGCGAATCCCCCCGCCATATCGCCGTAAAGCGTACAGTAACCGACGGCCATTTCACTTTTGTTGCCTGTCGTGAGTACGATGGAGCCGAATTTGTTGGACAATGCCATCAGCAGGGTACCGCGGATACGTGCCTGCAAATTTTCTTCCGTCGAATCTTCGGGCATACCGGAAAATTGCGGCGCCAGCGTCTGCAAAAAGGATGAGAAACAGTCCGTAATCGCGATTTCGTCATAGCTGACGCCAAGACGCGCCGCCATTTCGCTGGCATCGATGCGTGAAATATCGCTGGTATAAGGTGAAGGCATCATGACGGCACGCACTTTTCCAGGTCCCAGTGCATCGACGGCGATAGCCAGAACCAGCGCCGAATCGACACCACCGGAAAGGCCGATGATGACGCCCGGAAAACCGTTTTTGCCGACATAGTCCCGTACACCCAGTACCAGCGCACGATAGACTTCTTCCTCGACCGAGGGATGTTTTTCCATACGTCCGTTGACGGGATCGCCGTTTTCGATGGTGATGATCTCAAGGTCTTCGTCGCACTGCCGGAGTTGCGCGCAGACCTTGCCGTCGCGGTTCATGGCAAAGGAACAACCATCGAAAATCAGTTCATCCTGACCGCCGACCAGATTGACATAAACAGCCGACATGCCGTGGTGGATGACGTTTTGACGGACGATGACGGGACGCTGGTGCATTTTCCCCATGTGATATGGAGAACTGTTCATGATCAGCAGGACTTCAGCGCCTGCCGCACGGGTGCGCTCGGCAGGTTCGGGAAACCAGATATCCTCGCAGATCGCCACGCCGAAGCGTGTGCCGCGGACATCGAATACCAGTGGTTCCTTGCCGGGCGTGAAATAGCGTTTCTCGTCGAAAACGGTGTAGTTGGGCAGTTCCTGCTTGAAATAGGTGCCGATGATGGCGCCATTGACCAGAATGGAGCAGGCGTTGTAACACAGACCGTTTCGGATGCAGTGGTGACCGACCAGTACGTGCACATTGTCGAGATCGGCCAGCTCGTTTTTCAGCCTGTCGAGTTCGAGTTGTGTCGCTGAATGGAAACTGTGTTGCAGGAGCAGGTCTTCCGGCGGGTAACCGGTCAGCGACAGTTCCGGGGTCAGCACGATATCCGCTCCCTGTGCGGCGGCTTGCCGTGCGAATCGGGCGATGCGCTCGCGGTTGCCGGACAAATCTCCGACGGTACTGTTGATCTGGGCTATGGCGACTTTGGGAGGCATGATGTCGTTTCCGAAAAAACTGTTAACTGAAATAGGATATTACTTTTTTGGCGTCCTGTTTGGACTATCGTTCGAAAACGTGAGATTTTATCCGATAAATGTCTATCGAAACGGAATTTGGTTACAATGCTAAATTCGGTTGGCCGGATGGCGTTGCCGTTTCCGGCTGTGTCCAATCGCTGAATTGTCGGGATGTCCGTATGCAATACGTATCGACCCGTGCCGGGGATCAAAACGGTACAGGAAAATCTTTTTCGCAAATTCTTCTGGAGGGGCTGGCGCCGGATGGCGGCCTGTATATGCCTGAATCCTATCCGGTCGTGACAGGCCGTGAACTCGATGCATGGCGCAAGCTCTCCTATGCGGAGCTGGCTTTCGAGATTCTGAAAAAATTCGCCGATGATATTCCGGAAGCGGATCTGAAGGCGCTGGCGGAAAAAACCTATACGCCGGAAGTTTACCGCAATGTGCGGGAAGGCGACACCGCACAGGATATCACGCCCTTGCGGATGCTTGAGGAAAAAGACGGCAAAAAACTGATGCTGCTGTCGCTTTCGAACGGACCGACACTGGCGTTCAAGGACATGGCCATGCAGCTGCTCGGCAATCTGTTCGAATATGCGCTTTCAGGAAGGCAAGCAGAACTCAATATTCTGGGTGCGACTTCCGGCGATACCGGCAGTGCGGCGGAATACGCCATGCGTGGCAAGCAAGGCATTCGCGTTTTCATGCTTTCGCCGTACCGGAAGATGAGCATGTTCCAGACCGCGCAAATGTTCAGTCTGCAGGATCCGAACATTTACAATATTGCGATCGAAGGGGTATTCGATGATTGTCAGGATATCGTCAAGGCCGTATCGAACGATCTTGCATTCAAGACACGCCAGAAGATCGGTACCGTCAATTCGATCAACTGGGCGCGAGTCGTCGCTCAGGTCGTCTATTATTTCCGCGCTTATCTCAAGGCGACTGCCGATAACAGTGAAAAGGTATCGTTCACCGTGCCATCGGGCAATTTCGGCAATATCTGCGCCGGTCATATCGCACGCATGATGGGACTGCCGATCGACCGTCTCGTCGTTGCGACCAACGAAAACGATGTACTCGACGAATTTTTCCGCAGCGGCGTCTATCGTGTCCGCAAATCGGATGAAACATGGCATACGAGCAGTCCGTCCATGGATATTTCCAAGGCGTCCAATTTCGAGCGGTTTGTCTATGACTTGCTCGGACGTGACGGTCAGCGGGTCAGCCATCTTTTCCGGCAGATCGAAACCAGAGGCTTTTTCGACTTGTCGAATCGTCAGAAAGGCGACGGCGATGAATTTTCACGTGTGCCGGAATATGGTTTCGAATCCGGCAAATCCACCCATGCCGATCGTATCGCCACAATCAGGCGTGTCAGCCGTGAATACGGTATCACGGTCGATCCGCATACGGCAGACGGTATCAAGGTCGCATGGGAACACCAGCAAAAAGGTGTGCCGATGATCGTGCTGGAAACGGCTCAGGCTGCCAAATTCAATGAAACGATTTTCGAGGCGCTGGGGCATGATGCACCAAGGCCGGCAGGCTTTGAAAATATCGAGGGTCTGCCGCAACGCTTCACCGTCATGCCGGTCGATGCTGGAGAAGTCAAGAAATTCATCGCCGAACGGACAGAACTCTGACCGGAGAACCGCGTTCCGGGAGCAGGGCGGGTTATGGAAGGAGCAGGGATATGTTGACGATGCATGAGGCGCTTTCGCAGCTGCTCGGCAGTGTTCGCGTGATACGGGATGTGGAAACATTGCCGGTATCGCAGACCAATGGCCGTGTACTGGCCAGAACACAATCTGCATGCGTCACCGTTCCGGATGCCGACAATTCGGCCATGGACGGTTATGCTTTCCGTTATGCCGATCTCTCCGATGTCGCCGGAGTGTTGACGGTTACCCAGAGACTACCGGCAGGTTCACTGGGAACACGGCTGGGCAAGGGGGAGGCCGCACGGATTTTCACGGGTGCACCTTTACCCGAAGGGGCGGATACCGTCGTCAGGCAGGAATGGTGTCTGGTTGAAGGAAACCGCTTGTCCCTGCTGCGTCTGCCGGAAAAGGGCGAAGCTGTGCGACGTGCCGGAGAGCAGGCAAAAAAAGGGGATCCTGTCCTGATGGCGGGTACCCGATTGCGTGCACAGCATCTCGGCGTCGCCGCTACCGTGGGGTTGGCTCATCTGCCGGTTGTCAGAAAACCGAAGGTGGCGTTGATGCCTACCGGAAGCGAACTGGTTCGCCCGGGCGAACCGCTTCCACCCGGCAAGGTCTATAACTCGAATTGCTATATGCTCAAGGGGTTGCTGGAAGATTTCGGGTGCGAAGTATCCGATTTCGGTATCGTGCCGGACGATTTCAGGACGACCTGTCGCTATTTCGTGCAGGCGGCGGAACATGACTTGATTCTGACGTCCGGCGGCGCTTCGGTCGGCGAGGAAGACCATGTCAAACACGCTATCGAGACGGAAGGGCGGTTGCATTTCTGGAAAATCGCGGTCAAACCGGGCAAGCCACTGGTTTACGGTGAAATCAGCGGACAGACTTCTGGCAACGGTACGGCAATCATCGGTTTGCCTGGCAATCCTGTGTCGGGTTTCGTGACCTTTTTGCTATTTGTCCGTCCGTATCTGCTTGCCATGCAGGGGATCACGGACGTGACACCGAAAGCCTTGCGACTGCCTTGTGCCAGCGCCTATCCGAAGGCGGACGAACGCAATGAATTTTTGCGCGCCAGACTCAACGGCGATGGTGAAGTGGAGCTGTTCGGCAATCAGGGATCGGGCATCCTGTCATCGGCGGTATGGGGCGACGGGCTGGTCGACAATCCGCCGGGCCACACGATCCGGCCTGGCGAGAGGGTCCGCTTCATTCCCTTCAGTGAGTTCTGGCGTCCATGAGAATCAGGGTACGTTATTTCGCCAGCATCCGTGAGGCACTGGGCATGACGGAAGAATGGATCGACTTGCCGGAAGATGTTCGTACAGTCGGTGAGCTCAGACAATATCTGGTATTGCGCGGCCCGGCATGGGCGACAGCGCTGGCGGAAGATAGTGGCGTGCGGATGGCTTTCGAGCTGAAAATGGCGACTGCCGATACCGTTCTGACGGAGAGCGGGGAAGCGGCTTTCTTTCCTCCTGTTACCGGCGGATAAATACTGCCGTCACGAATGGCGCCACAAACGACAAGGCCGGCATGAGC
>CAKQQG010000008.1 GCA_934270705.1 uncultured Oxalobacter sp.
ATAAAGCATCAGCAGGGCTGCGATAAAGGAAACGAAGCCGCCTGGCGTCAGCTGGTTGGTCAGGATAAGGTGGGATCCGTATCCGATAGTGGCGGCAATGCCGATAGAAGCGGTAATATGCATCATCGGTGACAGCCATGAGGAACGCTGTGTCATTTTGATGCTGAGTTTGAACAGCGACTGCATGATGTCGTGGAATTTTTGCTTTTGTTGTGGCTGGAAATTGTAAGCCGTAATCGTGCGGTTGCCTGCAAACGTTTCGTTATATACCGTTATGGTTTGCGAGCTGGATGCGATGGTTTTCTTGACGATTGACCGGATCAAATTGCGTACGCGCGTCATGGGATAGAAGGTGCAGCCGAGCACGATGATGGCGATCAGAGACAATTTCCATGAATTGTAGAAAAGAATGCCGATAAGCGAGAGCGATGAAAAGATACGGGAGACGAAAAGTCGCAGATTGCTTAGCAGTCCGGAACAGGCGATGTCGGCATCACTGTTGAAGCGATACATGATGTCACCCGAATTTCGCGTATCGAAGAACGAGGTTTCAAAAGACAACAGCTTGTCGTACAGTGCGGTTTTGAGGTCTTGCGTGATATGTGTGCCGACCCAGACGTTCAGGTAAGTGACCAGATAGGTCATACCGCCCTGTACTATGGTGAATCCTACAATGAACAATGGGGCGAACCATGGAGAGGAACCGGCCGTTTTTTCGATCAGCACCATGTCCATATACGGTTTGAGAAACCATGCGATGACAGCATCCATGGAGCCGATCGGGAAACACAGGAGCATGGCCAGCAGCGCGCGGAACCAGTAAGGCTTGACGAACGGCCACATGCGGCGGTAGTTGACGACAAATGGAGAGTCGCGGAGCTGTTCAAGTAACGATGGATTCTTCATGTATGCCTGTTTGCAGAACGGAATTTTGTCAGCCTGTTCTGGTAAAATACCTTATTCTATCAGGAACTGTATGAATTATTAAGCGTTTTCCACGTGAATATTTGCCGTCGGGCTGTATTTCCGGAAGATGAGACCGCGATACGGTATCGGAAATTTTTGATGGATTTTTGCAATATATGAATCATTCGGATAGATTAAATATACCCAGGGTTTCTGTTTTGATGCCTGTTTATAATACAAGAGAAGACCATTTGAGGGGGGCAATCGAAAGTATTCTGAATCAGACATTTTCTGATTTTGAATTTCTGATTCTGAATGACGCATCGACAGACAAGAATGTCGAGAGGGTGGTCAAGTCTTATCATGATGCCAGAATAAGATACGCGGTCAATGAAAAAAATCTCGGGATATCACGCACAAGAAACCGGCTGCTGGAAATGGCGAGAGGGGAGTATCTGGCAGTGGTGGATCATGATGATGTTTCCATGCCGGATCGGCTGGCCGAGGAAGTCGCGTGGCTCGATATGCATCCGGAGACAGGGATCGTTGGAGCCATGATAGAGTCAGTTTACGACGATGGCGAGAAAAGGATCATTGAGTATCCTGAAAATAATGCCGATATTGAAAAAAAGATGCTGTGGAGAAACTGCATGATGCATCCTGTATGCATGATAAGGAAGTCGGTTTTGCAGGAACATAGTGTTAGTTATGAAGGTCTTTTTTCACCGGCGGAAGATTATGCGTTGTTTTGCAGGTTGCTTGGCAAAACGGAATTCCACAACCTTCAGAAAATACTTTTGTATTACCGAAATCATTCAAATAATACTTCTCATTTGCAAAGTCAGGAAATGTCCGATGCGGCCATTGTGATTCAGGATTTTGCAAGACGTGAAAATCCGGAACTGTGGGAATTTTCAAGGTTCAATCTTTTCAGAAAAATCCGGTTTTACCTGTTTCGAAAGTTCCCGCTTGTCAAAATAGAGGAACGATATAATCGTCTGGATTTTTATTTGTTCAGTTTCATTCCATTGTTTTCCATTACCCGGGAAGAGTGGCGGGAAAGATAGTGAATATGGATGACGGGTTGCAGGAAATGAGGCCTGGCGAAAAAGGAGTGTCGCGTTAAACCGTTGGAAGTTTGCATATGAAAATAGTTCTTGTTCTTACTGATCTGGAAGGAAGGGGGGTTCCCAGAGTTGTCCTTGATCTGGCAAAAGGATTCGGTATGTACCCTGATGTGGAATGCCACGTGGTTTGTCTGGAAAACCATATCGAATATGAAGTGCCCGATGGTATCAGGTTGCATATACTGGATTTGCCCAGGAAAAATTTTCTGACTGCGCCTTTTTTCCGACGATTGACTGCGAGACGAATAGATGCCTATATTCTTGAACATATTGGTTTGCCGGATCTGGTGTTGTCCAACTTGACGCATGTGGACAAGATCATGAAATTCAGTCAGTTACCGGTTGTGCATGTGGTTCATAGTACCTATCCGGAGAATGACTTCGGTGGTGTTACCGATCCGGCCAGAAAAAGGAAACTGATCGAATCGACATATACACGGCATCCGATCACATGTGTTTCACGAAAAAGTATGGAAGGACTGGTTTCCGGTTTTTCTATCGTCCAGCCGGTTACGTATATTTACAATCCTGTTGATGTCGATTCTGTCGTCATGAGATCCGAATCGGATGCAGAGATGAAACTCATCCAGTCTTATGGAGACTACATTATTAATGTCGGCGCTTTCGTACCAGCCAAAAACCATGGAATGCTGATACGTGCATGGAAAATGGCCGATGTGCCACACAAACTGGTTTTCTTGGGGCAGGGAGAAGAAGAAGCGGGAATGAAAAGACTGGTGAAGGAACTTGGCCTTGAGGATCGGGTTGTTTTTGCAGGGTATCATGTCAATCCTTTCCCGTTTATCAAACATGCCAGGCTTTTTGTAATGTCCTCACTCTATGAAGGCTTGCCGTGTGTCATGCTGGAGACGCTGGCAATCGGTACACCTGTGGTAAGTACCGATTGTCCTGGCGGGTTGGCAGAACTGTTTGGAGAAAACTATCGCCATTGTCTCAGTCCGGTCAACGATGTCGAAGCGCTTGCAGCCAATATCCGCGCCGCACTGTCTGATCCTGAACGCTATACGGTTCCCTTGCGGGACGAATTCAGGCTGGAGTCTGTCGTTGAACAATATTTGAAGCTGGTCGATATGGTCAGGAAGGATAAACGGCAATGAGCGGTATGGGGCAGTTTTTTCGCAGAATGCGTCGCAGCTATCTGAAGCGACTGTTCAAAAAAGCGGGCTATTCCAAGGATACGGAATTGATCCATTATCTGGAAGGCATTCGCGCCGAACCGCTTTATGAGGAAATGCCGCTGCACTACGATCTCTTTGACCGGACTGAATTTTTGTGCAGGTCGCTGTCGCTTTATGATTTGCCGAACGATCTGAAAGTACCGTCTGACGAGCTTTTCATCATCGGTAGCGGGCCATCGATCAGAAAACAGGCGATAGAAAAGCTGGCGAACAAAAATACCATTTTGCTCAATGGTGCGGTGACATTGATAAAGGATGCGGGATTGCATCCTTTATGTGTATTGGTCGTGGATGAACTGTTTTGCAGAAAACGACTGGATCTGCTGGCCAGTGTACCCGACGGGACCAACATGGTTCTGACCTTTCCCGCTATCAAGGAAATCGCGTTCGAGCGGCCGGATATCATCCGGAGGAACAGGATTTTCCTCTTGCATGAAAGAAATCAGGATTTTCACGGCAAACTGGGTATCGATGAGCATAACCTTTCGGATTTCGACAAGGCGACACATGGTGTTTTCCGCGCGGGTACTGTCATGAGTGCGGGTATCCAGCTGGCCGCTTTCATGAAGGTGCCGAATGTGTATCTGTTGGGGCTGGATATCGGCAATGCCGAAACCGAACCGCGTTTCTATGAAAAGGAACGTGACAAGATACGGACAGGACTGTTACGGGATTATGAAGATCTGATTTTGCCTTTCATGAAATTGGCCGCCGCATGGTATGACCGACACGGTTACAGGATTTTCAACTGCTCTCCAGTGACCAAATTGCCTTATTCCGTGATTCCTTATCATGACTTTGACCTGATCGGATGATAAAGTAGCAATGTAATCGGGTGTATCCGGCACGGCATGACATGAGCGAAACGACGGGCAGAAAACAACAGAAAGGAATTTCATGAAAGGCATCATTTTGGCAGGCGGTAGCGGTTCACGTCTGTATCCGCTGACACAGGTCATCTCCAAACAGCTTTTGCCGGTGTATGACAAACCGATGATCTATTACCCGCTTTCGACTTTGATGCTTTTTGGCATTCGTGACATTCTGATTATTTCGACACCGCAGGATACGCCGAATATCGAGAAGCTGTTCGGGGACGGGACAAAATTCGGTTTGCAAATCCGGTATGCCGTTCAGCCAGAGCCGAAGGGAATCGCGCAGGCGTTTACTATCGGCGCGGGTTTCATCGACAACGACGATGTTTGCCTGATTCTGGGTGATAACATCTTCCGGATGCTGGAGGCGTTGCCGGAGTTCAAGAAGGAAGTCGATCGCAACCGCGGAAGGCGGGCGACTATTTTCGCTTACCATGTACCCGATCCGGAGCGTTTCGGCGTGGTGGAATTCGATAAGGATTTCAAGGCGATTTCCATCGAGGAAAAACCCAAAAAACCCAAATCCAATTATGCTTCGGTCGGTCTGTATTTTTACCCGGGCGATGTGGTAGAAAAAGCACGTCAGCTGGTACCATCCGCACGGGGTGAACTGGAAATCACCGACCTGAACAACATGTACCTGAAAGAAGGGCGCATGAGCGTGGTCCCCATGCGTCGCGGCAATGTCTGGCTGGATGCAGGTACACCGGTATCCCTGATGGAAGCCTCGACCTTTATCGGACTGATCGAACAGCGTCAGGGACTGAAAATCGCCTGTGTCGAGGAAATCGCCTATCGCATGGGTTATATCGATGATGAACAGATGATACGTCTGATCGAAGCGATGAAAGACGGATCAAGTTACAAGGAATATCTGAAGAAAGTTTACAGGGAACGTCATGAACCTTATTGAAACAGCGCTGGATGGTGTCTATATCATCGAGCCGACAATATTTAAGGATGCGCGCGGCTATTTTTATGAAAGCTACAACCGCAATGCGTTTGAAAAGGCAGGGCTTCATTACACGTTTGTGCAGGATAACCAGTCCATGTCGTCTTATGGAACGATTCGCGGCATCCATTTCCAGAAGGGCGATTTTGCGCAGGCCAAGCTGGTCAGGGCATTGCAAGGCACGATTCTGGATGTCGTCGTCGATTTGCGGGAAGGTTCGCCCACATATGGCCGACATGTTACGGTCGAACTGTCTGGAGACAATCACCGCCAGTTATTGATACCGCGTGGGTTTGGACATGGTTTCAGCGTATTGAGCGAAACGGCGGTTTTTGCCTATAAATGCGACAATTTCTATGCGCCGGCTCATGAAGGCAGCGTGCGGTTCGACGATCCGGAACTGGCGATCGACTGGCGTATCGATATGAAAAATGCACTGCTTTCCGACAAGGACAAACAGGCGCCGGATTTCAGGACATATAGAAAGTCTCCGGCTTTTCATTATTCGGCGGCAGGTAAAGCATGATGTGGCTGGTGACAGGTGCCGATGGTCAGCTCGGAACGGAGCTGAAACGTTTGCTGGGTGACGATGCCGTTTATGTCGATCGTGCGGAACTCGATATATCCGATGAAAACGCGGTCAGACGTTTTTTCGAAACCCGTTCATTTAAGGGCGTCATCAACTGTGCCGCCTATACCGCCGTGGACAAGGCCGAAGACGAGCCGGAAGCGGCAGAACTGGCCAACCATTTCGGTGCGAAATGGCTGGCGAAGTATGGAAAATGCATCATCCACATCTCGACCGATTATGTTTTCGATGGCGTTCATCATATGCCGTATGTTGAAGACGATGTGACGAACCCGGTTTCCGTATATGGCAAAACCAAGCTGGCAGGCGAACAGGCCGTCATGGAACATGCCGAAACTGCAATTGTTATCAGGACGGCGTGGGTTTACTGTGCGCATGGCAACAATTTCGTCAAAACGATGTTGCGGCTCGGCAGGGAACGACAAAGTCTGAATGTCGTATGCGACCAGATCGGGTCGCCGACGTATGCAGGCGATCTGGCAGCTGCGATCGTGGCGATATTGCCGCAAATGCAGTCAGGACAAAAGGCATTCTATCATTATACGAACGAGGGCGTTTGTTCGTGGTATGACTTTGCCGTTGCCATCATGGAAATGGCGGGATTGCCGTGCGAAGTGAATCCGATAGGTAGCGACGGCTATCCGACGAAAGCCAAACGGCCTTATTACAGCGTATTGAACAAGGCGAAAATCAGACGGGATTTCAATGTGAAGATCCGGCACTGGCGCGAAGCGCTGGCGTATGTCTTGAAACAAATGGGAGAGAGCAAATGAGATCCATTCTGGTGACCGGAGGCGCGGGCTTTATCGGTTCCAACTTTGTGCCGTATTTTGCGGGAAAATATCCGGATTGCCACATCATCAATCTGGACAAGCTGACGTACGCAGGCAACCTTGAAAACCTGAAAGAATGCGAAAACATGGCGAATTACACATTCGTCAAGGGAGATATCTGTGATGAAGCGCAGGTGCAGACGCTTTTCAGACAACACGATATCCGGGGCGTCATCCACTTCGCAGCCGAAAGCCATGTCGACAACTCCATCAAGGGACCGAAAGCCTTTGTGGAAACCAATGTCATGGGAACCTTCAATCTGATAGAAAATGCGCGCAGGCACTGGATGAGCGCGCCGGGACAATACCGAACAGGATATGAAGGAAGCCGCTTTCACCATATCTCAACCGACGAAGTCTATGGCACGCTGGGAGAAACCGGATACTTCACCGAAACGACCCCCTATGCACCGAACAGCCCGTACTCAGCCAGCAAAGCCGGCTCCGACTTCATCATCCGGGCATACCACCACACCTACGGCATGAACGTCACCACATCGAACTGCTCAAACAACTACGGCCCCAAACAACATGAAGAAAAACTGATCCCGACCATCATCCGGAAATGCCTTGCGGAAGAACCGATACCCGTCTATGGAAACGGCCAGAACGTAAGGGACTGGCTTTACGTACTGGACCACTGCAAGGCGATCGACCTGATATACCACAGAGGGAAATCGGGAGAAACCTACAACATCGGTGGACACAACGAGAAGAACAATCTGGAAATCGTGCATGCCGTATGCCGGATACTCGACGAAAAAAAGCCGAGAAAGAAAGGGAAATACGCCGACCTGATCAGCTTCGTGACAGACCGGCCGGGACACGACCTGCGTTATGCGATTGATGCGACGAAGCTGACGCAGGAACTGGGCTGGAAGGCGGATGAGAATTTCGATACCGGTATCGTCAAAACGGTTGACTGGTATCTTGACAAAAATAGCCGGAAATAAGTGCAAGCCATTTTGACAGAATAGCCTGGAGTTTCAATGAAGTGTGCGGTTATCATCCATATTTTTTATTACGAGATTGCTGATGAATTGGCAGAAGCAGTCAAAAATATATGTGTGGAGAAAGATATATTTTTGACTGTATCAGAAAGCATTCGTAATAGAACGGACGAAATTGCAAAAAAATTTCCTGGCGCAAGGATAAATATTGTCAAGAATGTCGGATATGATATCTGGCCTTTCCTGTTTATCCTCAATCAAATGGAACTGGATCAATATGATCTGATCGTAAAGTTGCATACAAAGCGGAATATGCCTGAGGCAACGGTTATGAGAAAGGTGCGTATACCGCATGATGCATGGCGAAAGAACCTGATGATGTTCACAGGAACAAAAGATGTATTCAGAAAAAGTCTTGCGCTTCTTGAAAAAAAGGATATCGGGATGGTTTCCGGTATCAATGTTCTTATGAACGAACATTATGACGGCTCAAGTGAATTGTATCCATTTATCAAAAAAATGATGAATGCATATTCTTTGCCATACAAGCCTGAATTCCAGTTCGTTGCCGGAACGATGTTTGTTGGAAAAGCCTCTCTTTTTGAATATTTGAAAAACAGGTTTCAGGAATTTGATTTTAGAGAGGCAGATAATGAACATAAAAAACAGGAATTGCCTCATATTCTGGAGCGCGTGCTGGGCTATGGAATAGGCGCGCAAGGATATCGGGTCGTTAATTTCGATGGAAGAGATGTCGATCATGAAGTCAATATGATAAAACTGAAAAGTTTTTTCTTTAGAAAACAATATACAAGACGTCATATTATAACGAGAATCCTTGGGGTGCCTGTTTTTATAAGAAATAGAAGATAGGATTGTAAAAATTTTGTTTTTTGTGCAATTGCTTGTTTTGGTAAATGTTGTATTTTGGAAGATTTATGAAAATAATGGGATGTTTGTATAAATCATGCGTGAGTGTTTATGAATCCCATATGAACTATTTTTGGGATGTACCGATGCAATTTTTGGGTGTAATGAAAAAAGTTTCATAAATATAAATTGAATCCGTAAAAATTGTTTGGAAAAATGCCGGGAATAAAATCATGAAATTTTGGTGGACTGCTTGAAAAGCAAGAAAGTCATTTTTGAAATTTTCATTTTCCGTATTTATGAACTATAAATTGATAAGAATGAATGTCATTGGTGATGAGCGTGGTAAGCTTGTCTCAATAGAGGCGAATAAGAATATATCATTCGACATAAAAAGAGTGTATTATATTTTTGATACGCTACCAGATCAGGAACGTGGCAAACATGCACATAAGAATTTGGAACAATTGATTATAGCAATGGATGGTTCATGCCAGTTCATTCTGGATGATGGAAAAAATCGAGAGTCGGTATGGCTGAATCGCCCGGATGTCGGATTGTATATCGGAAAAAACATGTGGCGCGAAATGCGTCATTTTTCCTATGGATGCAAGTTGATGGTTCTTGCAAGCGATTACTATAATGAAGACGAGTATATCAGGGATTATTCGATTTTCAAAAAAACCGTAACAGGATAACTTTGCTCTGAGATTTAATATGGTCAAATTTCTGGACTTGTTCAAAGTAAATGAAACTCATCGCGCAGAGATTGATGATGCTATCAGACAGGTAGTGAATTCCGGATGGTATATTCTGGGACAACAGTGCGAGCGGTTTGAAAAAAATTTCGCTGCCTATTGTGGGGCACATTATGCAATCGGTGTTGCAAATGGATTGGATGCTTTAAAACTGATTGTCAAAGCCTATGGTTTTGGCAAGGGAGATGAAATCATCGTACCTGCCAATACATACATTGCATCGATTCTTGCAATAACCGAGAACGGTTGTACGCCTGTATTGGTAGAGCCGGATGTAAACACCTATAACATCGATCCTGATCTGATTGAAGCACACATCACGGAAAAGACGAAAGCGATCATGGTGGTTCATTTGTACGGTCGAGCCGTAGAGATGAGAAAAATTCAGGTATTGGCCGATAAATACAAACTGAAAATTATTGAGGATTCGGCGCAGGCACATGGTGCTATTTATGCAGGGAAGCGGACTGGTAATCTTGCAGATGCTTCCGGATTTTCGTTTTATCCCGGCAAGAACCTGGGGGCGCTTGGTGATGGCGGTTGCGTTGTGACGAACGATCCTGAGCTGGCAAAAAAAGTTCGTATATTGAGAAATTACGGTTCCGAAATAAAATACCATAACTTGTACCAGGGAATGAATTCTCGTCTCGATGAAATTCAGGCAGCGATACTGGATGTCAAGCTGAAATATCTTGATGAGGAAAATGAAAAAAGAAGAACAATAGCGGAATATTATATCGAGAATATACATAACCGGAAAATCATACTTCCGAAGATTCCGGAAAATCGTGAATCGCATGTTTGGCATTTGTTTACAATACGTGTAAAAGAACGCGAAAGATTGATTGAGCATTTGCGACATAACGGTATAGAAACGTTAATTCATTATCCAGTTCCGCCACATAAACAGAATTGCTATCGGGAATATGGAAAATTTGATTTGCCGGTGACTGAAACGATACACGATACGATACTGAGTATTCCAATTTCTCCGGTAATGACTGAGGCAGAAGTTGGGCAGGTCGTAAATGCATGCAATGCATATTAGGAGCTTATCTCTTTAATTCATGGTGAATTGAAATTTCAAATGAGTATTTTCCCGAGGGTTTCTATAATTGTTCCTGCATATAATCATGAAAAATATGTTGGAGCGACAATTGAATCTGTTTTAAATCAGACATATGAAAATATAGAGTTGATCATAATAGACGATGGGTCGCATGATCGGACTTGGGATATTATTTCAAGTTATAGAAAACAATGTGAGAATAGACTCAAAGGAGTTATCTTTGACAGACAGGAAAATGCTGGAAAACATGTTACGCTGAACAAACTGATGTCATTAGCTTCAGGCGAATATATTTTTCCTGTTGCCTCAGATGATGTTATCGCACATGATGCAATCGAGCTTTTTGTGAAGTTTCTTGATGGAAGAGATGATTACGTACTTGTTGTGGGGGAAAATGCGATAATCGATGAAGAAGGAAGACGTTGTTATTGGGATAAAGAGAGAAATAATGTTTACAGCCCTGACGAATCCGAATACATGACTTTTACAGAGTTACTTGAAAAGGCAAGTAGTAATTGTCTAGAGAATTTTGATAGTGATGAGTTTGGGTCATATCAGTCGTTGTTTTTTGGAAATTATATGCCTAACGGCTATATGATCAGAAAAAAGGTGCTAGACAAAATTCATGGCTTTACAAAAAAGGCGCCCCTGGAGGATTGGTTTCTTGTTTTGCAAATTGCAAAATATGGAAAAATGAAATTCTTAAGGAAGCTCACATATTATTATCGCTGGCATTCCTTCAATACGATGAAAAATGTAGAACATATGAAGATTGCCGAAAAGGAAACTTTGCTCTATGAAATATCACTTTTGAAGAGTGAATATTTGGATTTATATAAATCTGTTTCAGAAAAAATATCTTCAAGAAACAAAAGATATCTGTTTGATGCGGGATGGTTGAAGATATACAAAACAAAAGATATAGAATCAAAATTGATTTGTTTTGAGTTTTTCGGTAAAAAAAAGTTTTTTGGATATAAGAAACTTTAGCTTTTCCTGAAGCCTTGTTTTTTCCTGTAAGACTTGAATCGCGCTGGTTTGCTCAGATAGTGTATATTTTGACAGATGTGATGTTATGGGCAAATTTTTATTTGCTAGATTGCAATATTGTCAGAAATTGAATATTCAGGCGTTTTATTTTTACAAGTTGTTTGAGGTGAAAATTGAAAAAAATATGGAATGTTTTGATTTTTCCGGGTGGGACGGAGAATGGTATTGAGATATATAACTCACTTTCAAAATGTAAAAATATAAGGCTTTTTTCTGTTACTTCTAATGTCGAAAATCAGGCGTTTTATATATATAAAAAAAATCATGTTATACCTGAAATTTATGATAAAAATTGGGTCGTAAAATTAAATGATGTAATTCGGGAAAATAATGTAGATCTTATTTTTCCATCAAATTCGTTTATAATTGATGCACTTTCTGAAAATAAGGAACATATAATATGCGATATACTGCTGCCAGATGAAAAAATTCTTGATGTTACGCGTTCTAAAAAGAAGACCATCCAGAAACTGAAAAATAAAATTCCGTGCCCGGAAGTTTATGATGACAAGAATTCAATTTCCAATTATCCTGTTTTTGCGAAGCCAGATAAAGGATATGGTTCGCAGAATACTTATATAATAAACAATGAATTTGAATTGGAAAAGGTAAATTTTGAGAAATATATAGTAGAAGAGTTTCTTCCTGGCAAGGAATATACTGTAGATTGTTTCTCGGATAGCGATGGGGTACTCTTGTTTTCTAGTGCCAGGGAACGTAGCAGGATTCGCATGGGAACATCGATGCATGCAAAGGACGTCGAGGATAAATTAAATATAAAATTAAGCGAATATGCAGAAAAAATACTTGATTCAATAAAGATTTCTGGCGCATGGTTTTTTCAGGTAAAGGAAGATAAGGATGGCTGTCTGCGGTTGCTTGAGATAGATGTAAGAATAGCTGGAACAATGTGTTTTAATAGATGCAAAGGCGTCAATTTTCCATTATTGTCTATTTATCAACATTATGGTTTGCCTTTTAGAATAATGGTGAATGAAGTAGATATCGAATTGGACAGATGTTTAAAAAACCGTTATAGGTTTAATTATACTTATGATACTGTATATATCGACCTTGATGATACAATAATATTCAATCATAAAATAAATACAGATATTGTTAAATTTCTCTATCAGTGCAGAAACAATGGTAAAAAAATTGTTTTACTGTCAAAAAATCTTGAAAATGACAAGAATGGTTATTTGAAAAAATTTGCAATATTTGATATTTTCGATGAAATTTTTTGGCTCGATGAAAGCGAAAAAAAATCTGATTATATCCATGATGTCAAATCAATATTTATTGATGATAGCTTTTCGCAAAGGAAAGAGGTAGCAGAAAAGTACAATATTCCTACTTTTGACTCCTCAATGATAGAATGTCTTTTGGATGATAGAATTTGATATGATGATCGAAAATTATTTATGGAAAAAAAAGGGTTTGATATACAAGCCCAGTAACGAAAACGAGTGGTGGATTTCTGCTGCAATGGCGCCTGCACCGGTGATGTATGACGAAAATACTATAAGAATATACCTTGGTGCTTGGGATAAGAATAAAATATCCAGAATTTCATATATCGATGTTGATGCGAATAATCCGAAAATCGTAAAAAAAATATCCAATGATATTATATTGGATATAGGGAAGGATGGATGTTTTGACGATAATGGAGTTTTTCCGGCTCATGTATACAAGAATCATGACGGAAGAATTTTTTTGTATTATACCGGGTTCCAGAAACTGGAAAAAATACCTTTTTCAAATTTTTCTGGACTGGCAATTTCATATGATAATGGAAATACGTTTGAAAGGGTAAGCAATGCGCCCGTTATCGATCGTGCAGATGAAGGCTTATATACAAGGGCAGGTCTTTCGACTGTATTCGCCGATGGAGTGTTTAAATGCTGTTATTCGGTGGGTTCCGACTGGTATTATATTGCCGGCAAGAACAGGCCGATATATGAAGTAAATTATATAGAATCTGCAAATGGTATTGATTTTCCAAAAAAGGGAGCTCGAATAGTTTCTGTAGATCCACATACTGAACATGGATTGGGGCGCCCTCAAATTGTTTATATAAAGAATAAATTGTTTGTTTTTTATACAAGAAGAACGGTCAATTATAAATATTCTATGGGGTGTGCTTTTTTTGATGGAAAAAATGAATGGAAACGTTGTGATGAATGGCTTGATACTATCAAGCATGGCAGTGATGGTGAATTCGATAGTGAAATGGTTTATTTTCCTGCGGTTATAGATACAGGTAAAAAAATCTTTCTATTTTATTGCGGAAATGGCTATGGTGTAGAAGGATTTGGTTTTGCGGAACTGGAGAAGAAAAATGCAATTTGATAGCAAATTAGGGATGCAAAAATCTTATACCGACCTTTATTGTATACGTGATATAAAAAGACTTTATCCTGATGAATATTTGGTTCGGATTTTCAAGGGAAAATATCCAAAACTAGACTTATGTAATGATGAATTAAAAGGTAAAAAGTTATGTGATGTTGGTTTTGGTGATGGACGAAATTTTCCATTATTTAATGAAGTTGGGCTAAATTTATCAGGGACGGAAATTACGAAAGAAATAGTTGATCATGTTAAACTGAATTTGTTAAACATGAATATACAGGCTGATTTGAAAGTTGGATTTAATGGTGGTTTGCCATTTAATAATTCATCATTTGATTTTGTTGTTTCATGGAATTCAGCATACTATATGCAAAATAATCATAATTTATATGATTCTTTTTTGAATTATATAAAAGAGTTTGCAAGAATTTTGAAGAACGATGGACGGCTTATTATGTCGTTTCCAATGAAGAGTCACTGTATATATAATGATAGTATAGATATCGAAGACGGGTTTAAGATTTTGAAAAATGATCCTTATTATATAAGAAATGGTCAGATTTTTAAATATTTCAATAATGAAAATGAATTGGAAGAAATGTTTTCTCCTTGGTTTGAAAAATTTGTTTTTGCAAAAAGGATAAATGATTGCTTTGGTTTGAAAAATGATTGGTATGTCGTTGTGGCAACAAGGAAAGGCTAGAATATACTATGGAACTGTGCGAGTTATCGTCGAGTGATTATTCTAGGTATGTGGTCAAGCCATTTTCTGGATTTGATTCGTGTGAATTTGTCAAGTTGAATGCTGGTAAAGTTGATCAGGTAAAGTTTTTTTTATTTCAGGATAGCAAAAAACGTTTCGGGCTTGTTGCTGGAATAAAGAAAAACAGGCTGTTAATGCCGTTTTCAGCGTCTTTTTCCTGTTTGAGCGAAATTTCTAGCAATAATAAAATCATATATTATCACGAAGCTGTACGGTGTTTGATTGACTGGGCATTAAAAAATGATATAAATGAAATAGATGTGTCAACTCCACCACTATTCTACAATGAATCACATATCACAAAATATCATAATGCACTTTTGTGCAATCATTTCAGAATGACTTCATATGATGTAAATCAATATTTTTCGATTAAAAGAAATTTGAATTATCTTGATGAATTAAATTCAAATGAGAGAAGGAATTTTAAAATTGCAAAAAAAAATGGATTGTCATTTGTAAAAACCGATGATATCGAGACTGTTTATGATGTAATAAGGATAAATAGACACGAAAGAGGCTATCCACTATGGATGAGTGTCGAAGATATTATAAAGACTTCGAAAATTATAAAATCGGATTTTTTTCTGGTAAACGATGGAAATGGAAAACCGATTGCTTCAGCATATGTGCAGTCCATAACAAAAAATATAGTCAATATAGTTTACTGGGGGAATATTCGTGAGTCTGATAAATTATATCCAATGAACTTTATGGCATGCGAGTTATTTGACTTCTATTCCAAAAAAAAAGGAATTGAATTTGTCAATATTGGAATTTCGACTGAAGACGGAATTCCTAATTTCGGGTTGTTTGATTTTAAAGAAAGTATTGGTTGCGTAAATTCTGCGAAATTGAATTTTAAATGGTGCTTGTAATGCATTTTTTTTGTTTTGGATTGATATTAGGGGCTGAGATAATGTGAAATATTTGTTTTTCATCAAATGAAATTCATTGGGTTAGTGACGATTTGATTGAATTTTTCGTAAGTTAAAGCTTGCATTGAAATTCATGGCATAAATAGAGAATAAAGACTTTCAGGACGCATTGCATTTTATATTCGACAGGTTTTGGATACAATTTTTGGCATTAGGATTTTGTTAAATAATGATTGATTTGCCTGATAACAATGAGTATTGTTAATTATGAAAAACATAGTCATTTCATTCTTTAGTGGTATAAAAGATCCTTGTTCTGAAAATCCGATTGTCTGTTTTTATGAGACGATAATCGAGTCTTTGCGAAAATCTGGTAACAATGTATTTGTATATATTGCATCGGAATTTTCCGGAACCTTTGAAGAAATTCCTCCTGACTTACTGAATGAACTAAAAGAATTCAATCCTGATATTTTTTTTCTGTTCAACAATAATTTTTTCGATATATCTGACAAGTTCGATTGTCCAATAGTTATCTGGGGTGTAGATGCCCCTATGGGTTACTCGAATTACGAGAAATTAAAGAAAAACCCTTATAGATATAAATATATCGTTTATACTGATCGTGATGTGCTTTTCTTGATTTCCGAATTTTCTGTCCCAAGAAGCAATATTCTAGTGAGTTCTATGTTCACTGAAATCAGGGCGGAAGATGTTGAAAAAACAAATAATATTTCTTTTATTGGGTCAAAATTTATAGATTTGTCTGTCAAGACACCATGGCAGCGTTTTATGGAAGAAGACCCTACGGATGAGGAAAAGTGTTTGTATTGGAGAATGGTTGTCTATTGCAGAAATGATCCATACATCAGCAAGAAGGATTTGTTTGATTTATTTTCCGTTCAATCGGACTTGATAAAGAAACAGTTTCAAATCAATGATGTTGTTTTTTATTTGTCTGACAAGAACAGAGTTACTGTTCTTGCTTCTATTGCTGATCTTGGGTTGGATTTGTATGGAACGCCGAACTGGATTCTCGACCGTTATAATGAGCCCGACCTGATTTTTTCTTATAAAAAGAAGCAGGTATATTCTTTAAGGCATAATCAGGATGTATATAATTCGACAAGGATCGGTATCAATATCAATCATGTTTGGGCTAGAGACGGACTTCCAGGGCGGGTCTGTGATATTATGGCGTCCAGTGCCTGTCTGGTCAGTGAATATAAGGATGATCTAAAAAAATATTTCAAAGATGTAAAAATACCTACATTTATCAATATCTACGATGCACGCTCTTTGTGTATAAAGCTGTTGAATGATGAAAACTTGAGATTGGATACTGTCGCGGCATGCAATGAAGTGATAGATAAGTCTTACAGATTCAGGCACGTTAGGGAAAATATAGAAGATTTTCTGAATATTGATTTCGATGGAGAGGGTGAGGGAAAGGTATTTTATTGCAGACAGGAAAAGAAGAAAAAGGAAAAGAAAATAAAACTGAAAAACAGAGTCAGATTGTATTTCTACAACAAGCTGCATGCAAAATTAAAACAGAAGCATCTTGTTGAATAAAACAAAAAGCCCGATCATTTGATCGGGCTTTTTTAATTCTGGTGGCCCGGGGCGGAATCGAACCACCGACACAAGGATTTTCAGTCCTCTGCTCTACCAACTGAGCTACCAGGCCATTGCGGTCATTATAACAGATTTTAAATACTGTTCAAAAATGTTATAACCGCTTTAATTTGGTGGTGATAGGTGGACTTGAACCACCGACCCCAGCATTATGAGTGCTGTGCTCTAACCGGCTGAGCTATATCACCAAAGAGATGTGCATTCTGACGGTTTTATGTCGGATTGTCAAGTGTCTTTTCGAATATTCTGATGTTTGCGTGTTGTCGTTTTGTTTTTCTTTTTTCTGTTAGGCGAAACGATTATCTGACGGATAGTGTTTGGATGCGTGCCATGATTTGTTCTGGTGCGTCGGGTGAGAGGCAGTCGATGACGATGCGTTCAGGCATGGCACGCAGCCAGGTGAGCTGACGTTTGGCGAGCTGACGGGTGGCGGCGATGCTTTTCTCGCGCAGGGTTTTCCGGTCGTAGTCGCCGTCAAGATATTGCCAGGTCTGGCGATAGCCGACGCAGCGCATGGAAGGCATGCCCAGGTGCAGGTCGCCACGTTGGCGTAATCGCCGGACTTCTTCGATCAATACGTCGTTTTCAAGCATCTGCTCAAACCGCCGTGCGATGCGTTCGTGCAGTTTGCTGCGGTCGGATGGCTCCAGCGCGAATGGTATCAGCTTGAAAGGCAGGTTTGCCTGTTTTTTGCCGGAATGCAGGGCGGACAGGGGCTTGCCGGTCAGTTCGATGATTTCCAGTGCACGCTGGATGCGTTGTGCATCGTTCGGTTTGAGTCGTCGGGCGGTTTCGGGATCCAGTCTGGCAAGTCTGGCATGCATGGCTGGCCATCCGGCCTTTGCGGCTTCTGTATCCAGTCTGGCACGGATGACCGGATCTGCTTCGGGAAGATCGTCCAGTCCTTTTGTCAGGGCATGAAAGTACAACATGGTGCCGCCGACGAGCAGGGGTATTTTTCCGCGTTGCTGAATGCTTTGGATGAGCGAGAGGGCGTCTTCTCGGAATTGTGCAGCCGAATAGGTTTCGGCGGGGTCGATGATGTCGATAAGGTGGTGCGGGACTGCTGCCTGTTCCTCAAGGGATGGTTTTGCTGTGCCGATATCCATGTCACGATAGACGAGGGCGGAATCGACCGAGATGATTTCGCATGGGATATTTCTGGCGATTTCAAGTGCCGTGGCGGTTTTTCCCGATGCCGTCGGTCCCAGGATGGCGATGACGGGAGGGCGTGTGTCCTTCATGTTGTATGTTCTTGTGGATGCCGGAAGGAAAGACCTTCTCGTTTTCGAAAAAAGGATTTCGGGTTTGTGCGGTTTTGTTGCCGGTCGGGTAGATGTCTTGTGGCTGCTGACGGCACAGACGGGATGTTTGTGCCGTCAGCATGATTTGACATGCAGGTACCGTTACGGTGTGTTTCTGCAGGATGGTATAGCTGAACGGGCTACTTCCTGAGCAGGTTTTTCAGAAGGTTGCTCCCTTTATTCGTAGAGGAACTGTCGCCTGATGTCAGGATGGAATTGGAGAGGATGCTTTTCGCGTTTTTCCGGATTTGTTCGCGGATCATATAAGAGCTCATGGCGGTGACGGCGTCCTGTACTCCGGTCGTGGGTTCGTGCAATGCGACTTGCAGAGCCTCCTTGCTGCAAGACGATGCGACCAGTCGTGTCAACAGACTTTTGGCTTTCTGATCCACTTCGCTGGTTTTGTCGGCCGGAATGGTCGTTATCGATTTGGCGGCATCGCTTTTGCCCAGGGTGACGAATGCCCATTGGGTTAACGTGGTCTTGTCTTCGGATGTGGTGTTGTTGTAGAGGCATTCTCCCAGTGCGGTGGCGTAGTCTCCGGCTGAGGCGGCAGAACATGTGAGCAATCCGCCCAGTAAAAACAGGATGAGTTTTCGTTTCATGGTAATGTCCTGAAATTCAAGGTGAAATTTTTATTATAAACCTATCGTTGCCGGTATATCGGCAAGTTATGCCGTTGCCGGTCATATTGATATGGTTATTTCAGGCTGTTAAAATCGAAAAATTGTTCTGTATCGTAATATGGCCTGATCGCTCTGACATGGCACATAAAATCTATAACTATCGTCCCGATATCGATGGGCTGCGTGCCCTGGCTGTTTTTGCAGTCTTTGTCTTTCATGCTTTTCCCACGGCCATGCGCGGTGGCTTTGTCGGCGTCGATGTCTTTTTCGTCATTTCGGGTTTTCTGATTTCCTCGATCATTTTTCGTCAGCTCGAAAGCAATACTTTCAGTTTCTGGAATTTTTACAGCAGGCGGATCCGGAGGATTTATCCGGTACTGATAACAGTCTTGTCTGTTTGTCTGGTACTGGGTCTTTTTTTACTGTTTAGTTATGAATATGCACAATTGGGCAAGCATGTGGCTGGCGGTGCAGGGTTCATTTCCAACTTTCTGCTCTGGTTCGAAAGCGGCTATTTCGACAATGCGGCGGATACCAAACCGCTTTTGCATCTCTGGAGTCTCGGTATCGAGGAACAGTTTTACATCATCTGGCCACTGCTGTTGTGGCTGGCATGGAAAAGGCGTTTCAATCTTCTTGTCGTCTCGTTCGTTCTCGCTCTCGTTTCTTTCGGGCTGAATCTGTATTTTTACCGTGCCTATCCTGTCGCCGATTTCTTTTCTCCGCAGACCCGTTTCTGGGAGCTGCTCGCCGGTGCGATGCTGGCGTGGGTCAATATGCATCCGGAATGCTTGCCATTTTTGAAAAAACGCCTGTTTACGGAAACCGGACAGACTGATGCGGCAACAGGTACAGGGCGGACAGGCAAGCTTCATCATGTGCTTTCGCTGTCCGGAACGTTGTTGCTGGTCTTGTCTGTGTTTTATATCAAGGTGACGGCATCACGTAATTATCCGGGTATCTGGGCGCTGTTTCCCGTTCTGGCGGCGATGTTGCTGATTGCCGCCGGGAAAGACGGCTGGATCAACAAACGGGTGCTTTCAAACCGTGTGCTGGTCTGGTTCGGCCTGATCAGTTATCCCATGTATTTGTGGCATTGGCCTATCCTGTCTTTTGCGCATATCTCATATGGCGGGAAAATTCCTGTATGGATCGGCTTCACCGCTTTTCCGGTAACGGTTCTGCTGGCATGGTTGACGACCAGGCTGGTGGAGAATCCGTTACGTTTTGGTCAATATGGCAATCTCAAGACATTCGGTCTTTTTGCGGTGATGTTGATTGTCGGAGCGACAGGTTTCGCGGTTTACAAAAAGGACGGTTTCATTTCCTCGTTTAACCAGAATCCATATATTCAGCAGGAAAAATTTAACAAAGACCGTTTTCAGGAGTATCTGTCTCAGAGTGGAGTGCGGTGCAGCGCACTTTTTTCCGATTGGCCGAAGGATATTCCTCAATGTATGCTGCAAAATCCGGCTGGCGAAAATACGATTGCCGTTGTCGGCGATTCGCATGCCGCACATTTGTATGCCGGTCTGAGTGAAGCTGCCGCACAACATAATCATGACGGCATAGCATTGTTCGCGGCTCCCGGAGCGGCGCCTTTTATCGATGTGACGACCGGAGTCAAGAAGTTGCGTGAGGCGCGTGTCGCTTACATCGCTAACAGGAAAGCGTTCGACTATATCGTCAGTCGGCCGGAAATAAAGGTTGTGGTACTTGTGCATTATCCGTTTGTTTCTTATCAGGATGCGACAAACAGACGCAATCCGGATGAGAAAGATTATCTCAAGGTTCTTGAAAACGGTATGCGAAGGACATTGGATGTACTGGAAAAGGCTGGCAAAAAAGTGGTTTTCGTTCTGGACAATCCGGAGCTGCCATCAAGGGATGCACCACGGCAATGTATGTCGCGTTTTCTTAGTAAGATGACCGGTAAGGATATGTGTTCCTATGACCGTTCCTATCATGACAATAACAAGGCTTTCGCCAATTACAGGAAGCTGGTGCTGTCGGTTTCAAAGGATTATCCCGATATATCGATTGTCGATTTGTCCGAACGGTTTTGCGACGACAGAAAGTGTTATATCGCTCATGATGACAAGTTGTTTTATAAAGATTGGAATCACCTGAATTTTACGGGGTCGTTGTATGTCGCGCCGTATTTGATGCAAATGATACGTAAAAATGCCGTCGGGCAGGATGACATGAAACCGTAAGGTCGTTATGACGGTCCGGATGATCCGGTCGGTATATTTGTTGTGCTGAAATCATTGCCCGCGCATGAACAGGGCATCGAGTTCGGCCATTCCCAGTTGTGTCCATGTCGGGCGGCCGTGGTTGCACTGGTTGGCGCGTTCGGTTTTTTCCATGTCGCGCAGCAGGGCGTTCATTTCGGGTATGGTCAGGCTGCGGTTGGCACGGACGGCATGGTGGCAGGCGATAGTGGCGAGTCTTTCGTTTCTTTTTTCCTGTGTGATGCTGGATGTGCCGTATGCGTGCAGGTCTTTCAGTAATGCGTGCAGGGTCGCTGGCAGGTCGGCTTGTCTGAGCAGCGTCGGGACGGTGCGGATGGCGAGTGTTTCAGGCGAGAGGATGGAAATGTCGAAGCCGAGCGCCAGCAGGGTGTCGCGGTGTTCGAGTGCGGTGCCGGACTCGGTTTCGCTGACGCCGAGGGTGACCGGAATCAGCAGGGTCTGGACTTGCAGGTTTTGTTCGTCCAGTGCGCGTTTGAGTTTTTCATAGACGATACGTTCATGGGCGGCGTGCATATCGACGAGTACGAGTCCTTGCCGGTTTTGTGCAAGGATGTAGATGTCGTGCAGCTGCGCCAGTGCAAAGCCTAGCGGAAATTCGTCTGTATCGTTTTGCGCCTCGGCAAAATGCCTGATGACATCGTCATATGATGCGGATGCGGTATTGTCGATGGCGGATGCAAGAGCCGTTTCAGTCTGGCGCAGGGTGTCGCGGAACAGGGTGCCATATGTTTCGGGGTTTTGGGCGACTCGCAGGGATGCCGGTGGCGAGGTATGACGCCATGAAACGGAAGCATACGGTACGGATGTATGGCGTTGTGCGGTTGTCGTTGCGGTGGGCTGTTTTTCGCCGGTTTCCGTTCCGGATGGCAGCGTTTGCGACAGCATGCGACCGACTGACTGGTAAATGAAGTGATGGATGGCGCGGCTGTCGCGGAAGCGGACTTCGGTTTTCGCGGGGTGGACGTTGACGTCCACGCGGGAAGGCTCCAGCGTCAGATACAGCAGATAGACCGGGAAGCGGTTGCCGTGCAGGACGTCTTCATAGGCTGCACGGACGGCATGTGTCAGCAGCCGGTCCCGGACGAAGCGGCCGTTGATGTAGAGGTATTGCATATCGCCACGCGTTCTGGACGCAGTGGGCAAGCCGATGAAACCGGCGAGCGAGAGTTTGTCGTGGCCTTCACCGGCTGCGATATCGACCGGCAGGGTGGAGGACAGGAAGGTTTCGCCCAGTATCTGGTGGCAGCGTTGCGACAGGTTGTTGGCCAGATATTGCGCTGTTGTCTTGCCGTTATGCGACAGGGTGAAGCGGATGCCGGGGCGTGACAGGGCGATGCGTCTGACGACTTCGGCGCAATGTCCGTATTCGGTCTGTTCCGACTTCAGGAATTTGCGGCGTGCCGGTGTGTCGGCGTACAGTTCGCGTACATCGACGGTGGTGCCCTGTGCGCCGGATACCGGCGACAGGGTCATGGCGGGATCGTTTCCCCTGATTTGCCATGCGTGGGGTTGTCCGGCACTGCGTGATTGCAGGGTCATGTCGGCGACTGAGGCGATGGATGCCAGCGCTTCGCCCCTGAATCCCAGTGTCGCGACGTTTTCCAGATCGTGCAGACTGGCGATTTTGGATGTGGCGTGTCGCGTCAGGGCAAGGGCAAGTTGTTCCGGCGGGATGCCGCAGCCGTTGTCTGTGACGGCGATGCGCTTGATGCCGCCGCCTTCGAGGCGGATGTCGATTTGTGTCGCGCCGGCGTCGATGGCGTTTTCAAGCAGTTCTTTTACGACGGCGGACGGGCGTTCGATGACTTCACCGGCCGCGATTTGCGAGACCAGTATGTCGGGCAGCAGTTGAATGATTCCGGATGGAACGGATGCGTGGCGTTCGTTTTCCATGATGGGAGCATTATATCGTATGGTGTATCAGCAAACGGAAAACGGCCGTGTCGCCGGGTTCATGCGGCGCGATGTTTTCCTGTCGGCGGGCAATGTTTTTTTCATGGATACATATTGCGAAAAAAGATGGCAAATGCATCAAATGATGCGTTTTTGCGGGCGATTTTCTTCTATACTTCTGGTTTGTCCTTTTTATACATTTTCCGGTTATGGATATCATGCAATTGCTCGGCATGATTTTGCATGTCGATAAGGTGCTGGGCACGATGATTTCCCAGTACGGCACTTGGGTGTATGTCGTCCTGTTTGCCATCGTGTTTTGCGAGACCGGTCTGGTCGTCATGCCGTTTTTGCCGGGTGACTCGTTGTTGTTCATCGCGGGCGCTTTTTGTGCTACGGGTGCGCTGAATGCGGAATTGCTGATGATTTTGCTGGTTATCGCAGCCATTATCGGCGATAACCTGAATTTTTTTATCGGGCGCAAGATCGGAAGGGCTGTGTTCACAAAGGACTATCGGTGGATCGATAAAAAGGCATTGCACCATACGCATCTGTTTTTTGAAAAGCATGGCGGCAAGACGATCACGATGTGCCGTTTCATTCCGCTGATTCGTACGTTCGCACCGTTTGTCGCGGGTGTGACCGAAATGCATCTGATGAAGTTTCAGCTCTACAATGTCGCCGGCGCCATCATTTGGGTATGCGGTCTGGTGCTGGGCGGTTATTTCTTCGGCAATATTCCGATTATCAGGGACCATCTCAATACGATTGTGCTGATAGGGGTCGGTGGCGCCGTGATACCGCTGGTGCTGGGCGGACTCTGGAAGTTTTACACGAAAACCATACGTTCTCACTAGTGGATGGATTATGCGTAATGTATTGAAGGCTTGTGTTTGTCTGTCGTTTCTGATGCTGGCGGCCTGCTCCAAACCGCGGCAGATCGCCGTCAACGGTGCACCGTTGCATGAACCCTCGAAAACCGCCATCCTTCAGGAAGGTTCCCTGTTTTTTCGCGGGCTGGATGGCAAGCATCTCGATCTGGCCGATACGCCGAATCCTTATGACCATGTCGTTTATGTTCTCACAAGCGGCAAGCATGTCATCTATGCCATGAATATCCAGGGCGGGCATATCATAATGCCGGAAGATTTGCGCTGCTATAAAATCGAAGCCGATCTGGATGCGGGGATGCATTACATGATGGCGGAAGACAAGGACAGGCAGATCGCCTATATCAAGCGCAAGGATACGGATGTCCGTATCGCAACGGCCAAGCCGTTTGAAACGCAGACGGCTTACAGCGGCGGGTGCAACTGGAAATAATGAGCAATGCCGTTTTCAGCAGGGCTGGAGAAAGCGATATACGCGATCTCGTGGTTCTGACGTCAGAGTATCTTCAGGAAGTGGCAAGGGCTGCCGGTCGGGGCGGTTTCGTGCCGGACAGGGAAAGAATCGGCGATGAGCTCGCGGAATTTCTGGATATGCCGGATTATGCCGTGATTCTCGCACGTTCGCCGAAAGGGCATCCGCTCGGGTTCGCCACGGTTTTCCAGATGCCGGTGCAGATACGGGAAGAGCCTTTTGCGATTCTGGAAAGGTTGTATGTACGGCCGGATTACCGGCGTCGCGGGATCGCGCATCAGCTGCTGGAGGATGCGAAGCGTTTTGCACGTTCCCGGAAATGTCGCCGTTTGCAGGCGACCTTGTCCGCCTTTTTTGTGCTTGACGATGCGCTCGCTTTTTTCAATGCAGAGCGGTTTTACGAAACCGGTGGACGAAAGCACAAGATCGCCTTGTAGAGGGAATGAAAAAAGCCGTAACGGCATGGCACGTTACGGCTTTTTGTTTTTTTGCGGTCAGCTGACGCGGATATTCCTGAACTGGAACGGATCGGACGGATCGATGTCTTCCTCGAAGGGCCAGTTGCGACCTTCCAGCGGCGTCCATTGTCCGTAGGAGCCGACGATTTCGCCCAGATAGGGGCGCGCGATGTCGATCATGGTGTCGTGGTCGATGTCGTCCGGTTCGATGACGCCCAGTTTCGGGTTACGGATCGCCCAGACGACGCCAGCCAGCACGCCTGCCGCGACTTGCAGGCTCGTGGCGTTGTTGTAGGGTGCGCTTTGGCGGGCTTCGTCGATGCCCAGATGGGAGCCATACCAGTATACGCCTTTGGCATTGCCCATGAGCAGTACGCCCAGTTCGTCCACACCTTCCTCGATTTCATCGCGCATCAGACGCTTGACGGGTTGTTCACGCCAGTTCTTGCCGGCCAGTTCATGAACGGACAGCACGGCATCGTCACAGGGGTGGTAGGCATAGTGAACGGTCGGACGGTAAACGACTTCGCCGTTTTCGCGTACCGTCAGATAGTCCGCAATCGAAATCGATTCGGAGTGGGTGATGAGGAAACCGCGGTAGGCGCCTTCCATCGGTGTCCAGCTGCGCACTTGTGTCGCCGCGCCGGGCTGGTTCAGATAGATGGCGGCCTTGCAGCCGAAGCTGTGCGTACCGGCGTCTTTCGGCCAGTGTTTTTCGTGCGAACCCCAGCCGAGTTCGGCAGGCTGGAGACCTTCGCCGATGAAACCGTCGATGGACCATGTATTGACGAATTCATTGCGTTTCTTGCGAACGGAGGTGTTCTGCGTGTCGCGTTCAGCGACGTGAATGACGCGGATATCGAGCCGGCGCGCCAGATTCGCCCATTCTTCACGGGTGGACGGTCGGGTGTCGATGCCATTGTCTTTGGCGATGTTCAGGAGTGCCTGTTTCAGAAAACCGGAGACCAGTCCGGGATTCGCGCCCTGGCAGACGATGGCGGTCGGACCACCCGGATGCTTGCGCCCGAAATCCAGAGCTGCTTCGCGCAGGGCATAGTTGGAACGGTCGGAAGCGGAAGTGCTGGTATCGGTGTAGCCGCCTTCCCACGGTTCGATCGAGGTATCGATGTAGAGCGCTTCTTTTTCGTGACAGAGTGCCATCAAAGCCAGACTGGAGACAAATACGGAAAGATTGACCAGAAAGTCGCCTTTTTCAAGCAACGGTTCAAGTACCTGCCGGTAATTGTTTTCCGTCAGCCGGATTTGCTGGTAAGGTATGCCGTACAGGCTGGCGATTTGCTCGTCATCGGCATCGGCAGTGACAATCCGGATCCGGTCGGGGGTAATCGGCAAGTGCCGCAAAAATAACGGAAGAACGCCCTTTGCAATACTGCCGAAACCGATAAAAACGATTTTTCCCGTAAAATTTGCGAGTTTGTTTTCCAATTTGTTTCCTCAAATCCAGTTTTTTCCGTTTTTGCAGGCGGAAAAGGGGGTGCGTGAAAAACTGACATGAAATTCTTTTTGCATTCTGTTACTTGTAAAGATATGAATACAAAAAGGTATAAAATTGGTTATTTTACGTTAATTCTAACGCCGATTGACAGATTTTGATAAGTGATTGCGGAAAATCGGGTTTTGTTTTTTCCGGTTCGACGCTTCTTTGTGTTGGTATTCATGAAAGTTTTTCTGGCTGATACAAGTATGTCTGCGGTTTCGAAACTGGAGCGGGCATTGGTGTTTTCAGGTTTTTCCTGTGAAAAACAGATATTTTCGGGAAAGTTTCCGGAATTTTGCATGCGTTCGGATGAAAGGGAAACAAAGGGGGTTTTGCTGCTGGGGGCGGGTCTTGATGTGGGGACCATGCAGGGGTTCATACGGCATTGCCATCAGATGTGCTCTGTCATGCCGGTAATCGCGGTTGTCGAGGCCGGGGAATGTGATGCGATTCAGGCGCTGCTTGAGGCGGGTATTGCGGATTATCTGTGTATGCCGGTTCGTTTGCGTGAACTGGTCACGCGGGTCAGTCTGGCGATCAGGCGGGCTTATCCTTCTGAATATGCAGCCGCCATTACTACTGTCGGCCCTTTTGTCTTTTCGCGTTATCCAAACAGGGTGATGCGGGATGGAAAAGAAATCGTTTTGACGGCGCGGGAATTCGAACTGGCATTGTTGTTGTTTACGCATATCGGACAGCCGTTGTCGCGTTTGACGCTCGAAGAAACGGTCTGGCCGGATAATGCAAATGAATCAAGCCGGACTGTCGATACGCATGTTTCCCGTGTGCGGAACAAGCTCGGTTTGCATGAAGCTTCCGGATTTTGTCTGCAACAGGTCTATGGATATGGATACCGACTGGTTCCGGCATGACCGGTCAGGCACAGACTGTGCGATGCACGGAAACAGGGGGATCGGACACGCTATAATGTCGGCTTGACCGATATACCTGTATGCTTTCTTGAAATATTTTTCGTACGACCATGAAATCTTCCATGCTGGCAAAACTGGAACAGTTGTCCGATCGTTTGACGGAAATCGACGCGTTGCTGATGCAACCCGATGTGGCGTCGGATCAGGAGAACTATCGCAAGCTCAATCGTGAGCATGCAGAACTTGCGCCGGTGGTGGCCTTGTACAAGGATTTTTCACAGGTACAGCAGGATGTCGAAACTGCCAGGGAAATGCTGACTGATCCGGAAATGAAGGAATTCGCGCAGCAGGAAATCGGCGAAGCGGAAGAAAAGATGTCGAAGATCGAGGAAGAATTGCAAATCATGCTGCTTCCGAAAGACCCCGATGACGGCAAGAATATCTATCTGGAAATCCGTGCTGGAACCGGCGGGGATGAATCGGCGCTTTTCGCGGCCGATCTGCTCAGGATGTACACGCGCTATGCGGAAAAAAACCGCTGGAAGGTCGAAGTCGTTTCGGCTTCCATGTCGGAGCTGGGCGGCTATCGTGAAGTGATCGTCCGGCTGGTCGGTCAGGATGTGTATTCAAAGCTCAAGTTCGAGTCCGGCGGACACCGGGTTCAGCGCGTTCCCGTGACGGAAACGCAGGGGCGTATCCATACTTCCGCCTGCACGGTCGCCGTGATGCCTGAAGCCGATGACGTCAGCGAAGTGCATATCAATCCGTCTGAAATCCGTGTCGATACTTTCCGGGCCTCCGGCGCCGGCGGGCAGCACATCAACAAGACCGATTCCGCCGTCCGGATCACCCATTTGCCGACGGGTATCGTGGTCGAATGCCAGGATGACCGCAGCCAGCACAAAAACAAGGCGCAGGCCTTGCAGGTTCTGGCAGCGCGTATCAAGGACAAGCAGTTGCGAGAACAGCAGGCCAGGGAAGCGGCGACACGCAAGAGCCTGATCGGTTCGGGAGATCGCAGCGAACGTATCCGCACCTACAATTTCCCGCAGGGAAGGGTGACGGATCACCGGATCAACCTTACGCTTTACAAGCTGGAATTCATCATGGATGGCGATCTGGATGAACTGGTCAATGCGCTGGCGGCGGAACACCGTACCGAATTGCTGGCGGAAATGGCGACGCATGCCTGAGTTTGCAGCGCGTCAAACGAAAGGAATATTTTTTCGCGGAAATGTCCGGTACGATTGCCTGATTGTCCGCAGGGTTGTATAAATCGGTTATGAAATCCCGATATGTCCTGATAACCGTTGCACTGTTGTGCACGGGATTTATCCTGTTTGCATTGTATCTTCAGTTGTTCTGGATGATACTGCCGTGTCCGCTTTGCGTATTGCAACGGTATGCTTTCATTGTCGTCGGGCTGTGTGCATTTGCAGGACTGATGACGCGTCGGGTACGTATATGCGCTTTTCTTGCCTTTCTTGTTTCGGCGGCCGGCGCGGGACTGGCGTTTTACCAGCTGTGGGTCATTGCACATCCGGGTATCCAGTGCGGCCGCGATCCGCTGGAAGCGGCGGTCAACGGGTTGTGGCCCGCCAAATGGTTTCCGGCACTGTTCCGTTCGGAAAGTCTGTGCGGCGATATTCTCGAACCCATAATGGGTCTGACACCACCGCAATGGGCGTTGGGCTGGTTTGTGGTGTTCGCCGTCGTCTTTTTCGTCATGATGCGCCGTGGATAAGCTGCCAAATGCACAGGAAACGCCGGTCATTCATGCCGGTATGACTATCCAGTCCGTTTTGCGCACAGTGAAGATGATGCCGCTGGAATTGCGCGTGCTGCTGGAACATACCCTCGGGTTTACACGCGTGAAACTGATCACGCATGCCGATCATGTGTTGACGGAAACCGAAGCGGAAACGCTTCTTGATGCCGTATCCAGACGGCTGGCCGGAGAGCCGGTGGCCTATATCGTCGGGACACGGGAATTTTACGGCTTGCCCTTTACCGTGACGCCGGATGTACTGATTCCACGACCGGAGACCGAATTGCTGGTCGAACTGTCGCTGCAATGTTTGCCAGAACGGGGCAGGCTGGCCGATATGGGAACCGGTTCCGGTGCGATAGCCGTTTCGGTTGCCGCCATGCGGCCCGATGCCGAAGTATGGGCGAGTGATGTATCGGAAAAGGCACTGGCTGTCGCACGGAAAAATGCCGGTGCCAATTTGCCGGAGGGTCGCTCCGTCCGCTTTTTGCAGGGCAGCTGGTTCGATGCATTCTCACGCGATGACCGTTTCGATGTGATTGTATCCAATCCGCCTTATATCCATGCCCGGGACGATCATTTGCGTCAGGGAGATTTGCGGTTCGAGCCGCCGGATGCCCTGACGGATCATGCCGATGGTTTGTCTGCTCTTGCAATCCTGGTGAGACATGCGCCTGCGTTTCTGGCGAAGGGTGGCTGGCTGCTGATGGAACATGGTTATGACCAGTCCGTTGCAGTCCGGGACATGCTGCTGTCACGGGGTTATGTGTCCGTGCAGAGCTGGAAAGATCTGGCCGGTATCGAAAGGGTCAGCGGCGGACGGTACGGTATCTGAGGTTTCCGTTTCCATTCGTTCGGCGCGGCTGGTTTCAGCGGCGGCATATGGAAAAGCAACGATTTCATCCATGGATGGCATGCCGGCTCGTCAGGTAAAACGAAAACGTTCAGGATTTGACGCGTCGAGGCGATTTTTTAAGGATTTTGGGAAACTGCCAGATGAAAATCAGCGTGCAGCAGATGGCTGCCGTGCCGTCGGCGATGGCCTCGGCGGCATAAACACCTGTGACGCCCATCAGGCGGGATAACAGAAAGGTCAGCGGGATCAGCAAAATGACTTTTCTGAGCAGAGCGATGAAAATCGAGATTTTGGCTTGTCCCAGCGAGACGAACATGTTCTGGCAAGCGCGTTGCAGTCCGAAGATACTCATGCCGCCCAGAAAGAGCGGCATTGTCCAGCTGACGGTTTCGATCAGTTCGGCATCGCTGGTGAAGGCGCGGGCGATCGTGGCGGGAAACAGCATCATGATCAGTATCAGCGCGAGGTTGAACGAGAACATGATGGCGATGGCGATGACGGCGCAGCGTTTCACGCGGGATGTGTTGCCACGCCCATAGTTGTAGCTGGCGACGGGGACGAAGCCCTGGGCGAAACCGACCATCGGTACGCCGGCGATTTGCATGGCGCTTTGCAGGATGGTCAGGGTGCTGACATAGATATCCCCATACATTTTCAGATGACCGTTCAGGGCGAAACCGACCAGACTTTCGGTGCTGGCCATGACGAACGGAGATGCGCCCAGAGCGAGTATGCCGAAAACGATGCGGTAATCGGGACGGATATAGCGTCTTTCCAGTGGCAGCGAAGCACGGCTTGAACACAGAAAACCCAGTACGCAGGCGGCACTGCCCATTTGCGACAGGACGGTGGCGATGGCCGCTCCCCTGACGCCGAAGTCCAGCCAGAAGATGAAGATGGGGTCGAGAATGATATTCAGTATGGCGCCGGTCAGTACGGCAAGCATGCTGACAGTCGGTCGGCCCTGTATGTTGATGAAGCTGTTGAGCCCCGTGGCCATTTCGACGAACAGGGTGCCGAGCAAATAGATCGAGAGATAGTCGGTGGCGTATGGCAGTGTGTTTGTGGATGCGCCGGCAAATAGCAATACCGGTTCCATGAAGGTATAGATTATGGACGAGGTGCACAGGGTGAACAGCATCAGCAGCAAAAAACCGTTGCCCAGTATTTTGCCGGCACGTTCGCGGTCGCCTTGTCCCAGCGCGATGGCGGCCAGCGGCGCGCCACCGCCGCCGACGATCGCCGAGAAAGACGCGATCAGGATGATGATGGACGTCGTGACGCCGACACCGGCCAGCGCGTCGGTTCCGATGCCGGGAATGTGGCCGATATAGATCCGGTCCACCATGTTGTAGAGCAGGTTGACGAATTGCGCCGTGATGGCAGGCAGAGCCATTCTGAAAATGAGCGGAAGCAGATTTTCCTGTCCGAGTCGTTCTTCATAGCGGAAATTTCTGTTGTTCATTCATCTCAGGATAATTTCTGGCGGAAAATGTTTATTGTATGATCTTCACAGGTATTTGTCGGTTTCTTGTCGGCATGTCAAGACAGGTACGGGCGTGCCAATGACGTTTTTTCAGACAGTGGCATGCATGAGCGTATGTTGTGCAGGTTGGCTGGATGATGGCCAGAGGTCGATGCGGCGATATTGACCAAGGCCTTTCGGCTCGCGGTGAGCGATGACGATGAACCCGGCATCAGGCAGTGAAGTACGTAAAAGATGATAGAGTTCTTCTTCGGCACAGGCATCCAGTGAACTGGTGGCTTCGTCGAGAAATACCCATTTCGGTTGGGTGGCCAGAATACGTGCCACCATCAGTCGCTGCTGTTCGCCGCCGGACAGGCGGTAGTCGCTGCCGATTTCTCCAGCCTGTTCAAGTTGTGCTTCATGGCGCGGACATGTCAGTCCGACTTTTTTCAGTAACTGGCGGATGTATTCCGGATCGTCAGGTTTGCCGGGATAGGCGATGCATTCGGCGAGACTGCCCAGTGGCAGATAGGCTTTTTGCGGCATGAACAGTATTTTGCCTGCCGGCAACGACACCTCGCCGTCACAGTGAGGCCAGATTCCGGAAAGCGCTTTTAGAAGGGTCGATTTGCCGATGCCGGAAGGGCCATCGATCCATATGGCTTCACCCGCAGTGACGACAAGTTCGGGAATGTGAAGCAGGTTTTGCCCGGATGGGTTACGTAGAGTCAGGTTGCGGATACAAAGCCGGTTATCGTTTGAATGGGAAACAGCAAGGGGCGAAGGTTGTTTGCCGATAGTTTCGGCATGATGCATGAAAGCAGACAGACGGTTGGCTGTAGCCGAAAGTTCTGCAAGTTCCTTGTAGGAAAAAATGAACCATGACAGGGTCGTGACCAGACGGGTGAAAGCCGATCCGAGTTGCATCAGTCCTCCAAGAGCGACAAATCCTGCGAGATAAGCCGGAAACGCCAGAAAGAGAGGAATGCGCAGAACAGTCATATAGTAGGGACGTGTGAAAAGACCGAGGATGAATTCACGGTTGATACGATGACGCCAGTTTTCGATGATGCGTTTGTAGCGTTTGTCGATGATGTCGTTTTCCGCCGTTTCACCGTTTTCCAGTGCAACGGCTTCACGGGATTCGCGCAAGCGTGCCAGCGCGAAACGCATATCGGCTTCACGGTGTTGCTGAACGACGTTCAGTTTCATGAGCGGTGCACCCATCCAGTGGGTCAGACCGCTGGAAACAAGAACGTATATGGGAGCTGCCCAGACAAGGTAATGCTCGATGACGATTTCCGTTCCGAAAAGAGTGAAAGCGATCGGGAAATCCGACAGTTGCCACAATAGCGTGAGATAGGTCGTCAAACCGACGAGGCCGGTAAAGAGGTCCAGTCCTTTTCCTGTCAGCCTGTCGACGAAGATCCGGCAATCTTCCGATATTCTCTGATCAGGATTGTCCAGTGGCGAATTTTCATCCGTATTCATGTGCCAGTATGCCTTGTGGGAAAACCAGCGTTCCAGCGAAGCGCGGGTCAATGTGGTTCTCCAGCGGATCTGGACGAGTTGCCGGATATAGGATGCGACCAGAAATTGAAGGGCGCTGGCCAGTGTGATAAGACCGAAAATTCCGATTTGCAACAATGCTGCATGTGCATCGTATTTTTCCAGTGCACTGTAAAAATCCTTGTTCCAGCTGATCATCCTGATGGCAAGCTGGATTTCGACAAGGTTCAGTACCAGCACAATGAGACAGTAAAGGATACCGATTTTGCCTCCCGTTCCTTTGATACACAGACTGAGCAGGGTGGCAATGCGTTTTAAGGTGTTATTCATCTTGCGCCTGTTTGCCTTCACGGTTTTTCGGCATGGCAATCCTTGTCGCACGGGGTTCCGGCATGTCGATCCGGAAAATGGCGTCAGCCATTTTCCGGTCGGGTTCCGGTTGCCATTCAGGTTGGTCAGAAGTCAGCAATACGGCCGTGTCGGTGATGCCGAGATCAGCCAGCTGATAAGGCGTTCCGTGACCATATTCAAGATGACCACGGCCGATGATGCCGATGATGAGCGGTTTGGGCACGTCTGGCGGTATTGCATCCAGCGCATGAACGATATTGCAGGCGAATGCCCTGTCCCAGGTTTGCATGGCACGCATGAAACGTTCGCGGTCAGTCCGTATCGCATTGGCGGTATTGTTCTGGCGGCGATGGCTTCCGTAAGCAGCCAGATGGGCATGATAGGCATCGGTGGCCGGTGCAGCCGGAGTCAGTCCATCACGTTCGGATTCGGGAATGGCATCCCACCCCAGTTGCCCGACACGTGAAACCAGTTCACGATAGCAGTTCAATGCCAGCATCCGGATTTTTTGCTGACGACAGAAGTGAAAAATCGGCAGGTAAATTTCGGCAGGGAAGCCCCATACATCGAGCCATTCGGATTTTTCAAGAAAGGTTTCCGTATCGAGCCGGCCATCCACCCATTCGTCGAGTACGGGCTGAAGTCGGCGCGGAAACATTTCGAAACCCATCATCATATTCGGACGTAACGCGTAGAGCGTTGCGGCCACATGCAACTGCCAGCGATGGATTTCTGCGACATCATGTGTTTCGCCCAGCATGATGACGGATTTTTTTGCCATTTCCGTCATCAGTGGTTTGAAGGACAGGATTTTGCCTGTTACGGGATCTATCCAGGTAGCACGCGGATGTGCGACGGTTTGCGGTTTGATTGTGTCAGTCATGTCGTCTCCGTCAGAAACTTGCCGAAAGACTGACGGCGAATGTACGTCCCGGACCGGTGTGGAGTTCCAGAGGATTGGTATAGATCGTGGCGGGATTGGCCGGATGGTCTTCCAGCGTGGCTGCCGAGCTGTCGAAGTAACGGCGGTTCAGGATGTTCAGTACAGATGCGGTCAGACGGAAGGTCTTGTCGATTTGCCAGTTCACATAACCATCGAACAGGGCATATCCGCCCGGTTTGAAGTAATCGTTGTCGCTGACACGGTCGATTCCGTGAGTAAAGGTACCGAACAGCTGGGTGGTAAGACCGTATTTCGGTATTTCATAGGTTATTCCCAGTATCGCTGACAAAGGGGAAGCACCGTCGAATGGGACATATTCCCGTCCGTTGTCACTGGTCTGCTTGCCGTACTGGTAAACGGCACTGCTGTTCAAAGTCCAGTTTCTCGCAAACCGCCACTCTGCAGCAGCTTCAAGACCGTACAGTTTGACCTTGTCGACGTTTTTGTAGGTATATTTGAGTTCGTTGGCTATCTGCTGTCGGCCGAGAATGAAATTGGTGTAATCACTGTAAAAGGCACCGATAGAGAACCAACCTTTATCGAATTGTCCCCTGAATCCGATATCGAACGATTTGACTTCTTCGGGTTTCAGGTCGGGATTCGGAACGAGCTGCATGACGCCCATGTCATAGGATGTGTAAAGCTGCTCGGCAGTCGGCATTTTGAATCCTTCCGCATAGCGTGCATAAATGGAGTACTGGTTGTTCAGTTTGAAAAGCGTTCCCAGTTGCGGCAGCCATTTTGTCTCACTGATCTTGCGAGGTTCGCTTCCCTCGATGATGTCGTAATACCGGTTTGGCGTCGGATCAAGGGAATAATATGCACGTCTGATACCGGGAATGAGTTTGAAACGGTCATTGAACAGTTTGATTTCATCCTGAAGGTACAGGTCTGCGCGGATCGTTTCGGCATTGGCGAAATTGCTGCCGCCACCTATGGTGGTGGTCGATGTTCCGAGCGTCAGATTGTCCGTTACGCTCTTGTTGTAGTAGTCCGTATCGGTTTTGTCGCCCTGGAAGCCGTAGGTCAGTGTGTGTTTCGTGGCGCCGAGATCGAAACTGGACGTGAACTGCACATCGGCCTGATAGAAATCCTGACCATAGTCGGTGTGTCCGGATGCGTAAAAATTCTGGTCTGTTTTCGTGTTTCTGTACCATCGGCGATCGGAAAGCGAGCGTTTTTGGGGAGAATAGGAAAGACGCCAGATCACGTTGTCCAGTGCCGCCGCATTGACATCCCAGTCGTGTTCCAGTGCGACGCGCAGCCGTGTCTGTCTCTGGTTTCTGAAACGGTCTCCGTTATCGGTGCTGGACATGCCCATCGCACTGGGAAGAATGCCCCGGTCATATAGTTGCTCGATATGGGTATCGGATTCGAAAAATTCGCCCGTCAGCTTGAACTGGTGGTCTGCGTTCGGCCGGAGTACCAGTTTGGTCAGGACATTGTTGACTTCGGCATCCGTCGGGTTGAAGCGGTCGCAGCCAAGACCATTGCGGTTACATCCCCATTGTCCTCCATCTGAGCGTGCATTTCGCAGCATGGTCTCGTGATAGGTACGGTGTGTGTAGCCGAACATGACCTGGGCTACCGGGTTCATTTGTGCTGCGACCATGGCATTCTGGCTGTGGGCATAATTGCTGCCGTCGAATCCGTAGCTGGCTGTTCCGCCTACCTGATTGCCTTTGAGAAGGTCATCCGGATCAAGTGTCCGTTACGACACCATGCCGCCCTGTGCATCGGCTCCCCACAGAACCGATGCCGGTCCCCGCTGGATTTCGACGGCTTTCAGGGTCGACATATCGACGAAGTCGCGGTTGCCTGCATCGTTGGCTTCGATCACGCGAGCTCCGTCAACGACGATCTGGACACGGTTGCCGCCTACACCGCGGATGGTGAACCCGCCGAGACCGCCAAAAGGCGTGGTTCCGGAAGCCTGGCGATTGACGGAGACCCCCGGCTGGTAACGGACCAGTTCCTGAATGTTGTTGACGTTGTGATCTTCGATTTCCTCACGGGTGATGACACTGACCACAGCAGGTGTATCCAGCACTTTTTCTTCCTGTCTTGTCGCGGTTACCGTGATGGCTCCCATTTCATGAGGCGATTCTTCGCGGGTTTTCCAGTCTGACGCGACGTTATGTGTGGTTTCCGACAGTGTTTCATCCTGTTGCGCATGTGCCATGGGCGCAAGGCAGAGTGTGGCAGAGGCGAGGCCTATGCCCAGCTTGTAAAATTTTTTCATATGTGTTTGCCTGCAGTTAAGGGATGGAGATTTATTGTTTTTGTGGTCTGGTGATAAAACCGATGGTGGTCAGGCCGGCGCGACTGGCATCCGACAGGGTTTGCGCGACATATTGATAGTCGGCATGCTTGTCGGCATAGATATGGACTTCCGGCATGGGGGTTTTCTTTGCCGCTTCCGCGAAAAGCGTCTGTGCCGTGTTGCGTCCGACAGGGGTTCCGTTATACAGAAGCTCACCGTCCGACTGGATCGCCAGGTCGATTTTGGCAGGTGATGTTTCGATGCTTTTGGAATTGGCCTGTGGCAGTTCGATACGGACGGAATGCGACAAAAGCGGTGCCGTGACGATGAAAATGACAAGCAGTACCAGCATGACATCGATCAGCGGTACCATGTTCATTTCGGCCATCGGTGTCCTGCCATGTTTGTTTTCGAATCCTCCGAATGCCATGATCACCCCCGTTTGATGTGATGGACGACCGACGCCACGGCTGTTTTGTCATGCTGTTCGGCATTGATGGAATAGGGTTTTCCGGTAGTCAGGAAGGTCAGCAGCTCGTTGGCGAATGTCTCGAGTTTGGACATCGTGACATTGTTGCTGCGTACCAGCCAGTTGTATCCGATGACGGCAGGGATGGCGACGGCCAGTCCGATACCGGTCATGATGAGCGCTTCGCCGACAGGACCCGCAACCATGTCGAGCGTACCGGCTCCGCTGGCACTGATATTGATCAGTGCGTTGTAGATACCCCAGACCGTTCCGAAAAGACCGATAAAGGGGGCGGTTGAACCGATGGTTGCCAGAACGGTCAGCCCGTTTTCAAGGCGTGCGGCGTCTTCATCCATGACCATGCGCATTGTCCGGGTGACGAATTCCTGTTGTGTTCCCGCTTCGGACAATTTGGCGGCGCCATAGTGGATATGATGTTCCTTGGCATGTTGTGCATGGGCGGTCAGATGCGAGAAGGGGCATTTGATGCCGTGTGTCTGGATTTCATGCCGGACAGCGTCAAGGGATGTTGCGTTCCAGAAGAACTGGAGAAATTCCCTGCTGTGGCGTTTTCTCCGCCATCCGGAGATTCCCTTGACGATAATGAGTGTCCATGAAACGATGGACATGCCGATCAGTACGACAAGAATCGTTTTTCCAAGAAAATCGCTTTGGGCGATGAAATGACTGAATCCGATATGGCTGGTTGTAGTGTCCATTTTCTGCCGTTTTCTATTGGTGGAACAAGTAGGTTATTGATTGCTCAGGTTGAACCGGTAAGGAATGATGGCCATGGCGAAAAGCGGGCGGCCATGTTCGGTGTAAGGGTGAAATGTACTGTGTCGTGCCGCTTTCAGAGCCGCTTCATCCAGCCGTCTGAAACCAGAGGAAAGGACGACACGTGCATCGTGGACACGACCAACCGTATCGACGACGACACGGACATTGACCTGTCCCGATTCATGTTTCTGGATAGAGCGTGCCGGATATTCAGGTTTGACGGCCCGTTTGTACCGTAAAAGGGAAAGCGATACCGGACGGGCGACGCCATTTCCATTACCTGCGGAGCCAATACCGTTACCGGCTCCTTCGCCTTGTCCGACACCTGTCCCTTTGGCATCACCATAACCGCTTTCCGTGCCGTTTCCTGTACCGGCGTTACCACTTGCATTTGAATCAGCAAGGGAATGTCTGGACGGAGCGGAAGAAACAGGGGGATCCGTGATCGTTTTCAAGTCGGCAGCAGTGGTGGATGTTCGTTCGGCAAGAGATTGTTGGATGGAGCTGTTTTCAGGCGACATTTTTTGTGTGGCAGCCGTCGTCGCAATGATTTCCTGCTGTGCTTTGTTTTTTGCGGATACCGGTTTTTCGGTTGAACGGATCATTTTCCGTTCAACAGACATTGCTGACGGGTAAGGATCACCTGGCAAAACCGAAACAAGGAGCGTCTTGTTCAGAGCGCCGTTTCCACCACCGTTTCCACCCCCGGCGCTTCCACCAAGCTCGACTAAAGGAACGTTTTTCAGTGCGATAGCGATGACGATGCTGTGTATGAGGAGAACGGCGGCAGTCAATCCGCGAACCAGTGGGCGCGGTAACCGGTCAATGTGCCGGATTGTTAAATGGTTTTGGGCGTGTACGGCCATGGTTCGGTAAATTTGAAAATTTGTCCGGTTGATAAAAGGTCAATAAAACGTTTCCGGATTGCGCATTGAACTTGTTGCAAATAATAATCATTCTTGTTTAGGATTGTCAACAAAGATAAGAATGATTATTATTTCGTTTCATGGAGGCGAGTTTCATGCATCGCCTGGTTTTCAAACAACGCTGCAAGGCTTCAGGAAAGAAAAGAAATACAACATGACAAATACAATGCAACCGACAAACAAAATCGTCGTCCGTGAAATGCTCCGGGAAAATCCCGGTGCCGTGCTGGAAAGAATCGCAACCGACGCCGATTTGGCACTGGCCGAAGTGATCGAATTGCTTCCCGAGTCGATGTGGAAACGGATTGATGGCGATCATTTCGTGGATATCATGCAGTCGCTTCCTGCATTGGGCAAAGTGACGTTGGTCATGAATACGCCTGATGTGATCATGGAGTTTTCCGGTGAATTGCCCAATGGAAAGCTCAGTCACGGTTTTTACAATTTCGCCTATAACAGTCCGTTACATGGCCACTTGCGGGCCAGTCATTGCCAATCGATTTATCTGGTGGAAAGGCCGTTTATGAAAAGGCAGACGGTCAGTCTGCAATTCATCAATGTATCGGGAAACGCAATGTTCAAGGTTTTTGCCGGTCGTGATGAAAAAGGGGAGCTTGTTCCGGAACAGGTTGATGCCATGCGCTCCTGGTTTTTTTCTGACAGAACCGGGGTCGCTGTATGAAGAGGGTCGATTTGCTGCTTTTCGGGGCAACCCGCAATACCGGTTTTTCCATTGCATGCCTTGCGGCTGAAAAAGGAGAGACGGTCGCTGTCATGGCAAGAAAAGAGAGCGATATCTCCGGTCTGGAAAGGCTGGGTGTGACGGTTGTTCAGGGAGATGCCTTCGATGTTCATGATTGCGAGCGGACATTGAATGAAACACAGCCACGCAGGGTGATCAGTTTGATGGGTGGCAGGAACGCACAGGGTCGCCGTGTTTGCGCCGAAGGCAATATCCATGTCGTGCGTGCGCTTGAAGGGTATGGACCGATAGAGCGGTTTGTGCTGGTGACATCGATGGGATGTGGCGAACAGTATGAAGCATTGAGCGATCATGTCAAACAGTTTCTTGGGGAAGCGCTGATGGCAAAAACTGAAGCGGAAAATTATCTGAAAGAAAGCGGGTTGCCCTGGACGATTGTCCGGCCGGGTGGTTTGAGTGACGAGCCTGCATCAGGCGATTTTTGTCTGCTTGACATGCCTGACGGAAGCCTGAAAGGCTATGTTTCCCGTGGCGATGTGGCAGCTGCAATTATGCAGGTGCTGGACGATCCGGCATGGTTGCATCGTGTGGTGACTGTTCAATGCAACAGGAGAATGAAGGATGGAACGCATGCCTGACATTTCAGATTTTTATGCGCGGATTTCGCCAGATCCCCTGACGATGGCTTTTGCCGAAGAAAAGAAAACGATGCCTTCTCTTGCGCGATTGCGACAACAGCCTCCGGAGTGGCAGGGCGGATCTTTTGCGGAGTTCGGCGCTAAAGCGTTCATGGCACGACCGGAACGTCCGCTTGCACTGTATGTGCATGTGCCGTTCTGTCATCATCGTTGTACTTTTTGTCCCTTTTATATCAATCAGACCAGAAAAGATTTCAGCAAGGAATATGCTTCGCTGCTTCTGAAGGAAATCGTCGATACGGCGTATGTTCTGAGAGATGTGGTGGACAAACGGTCGGTTGATGCCGTTTATTTCGGTGGCGGGACACCGAGTGATCTGGATCGTGATGATATGGCGGCTGTCATCCGTGCATTGCATGACTGTTTCCGGATATCTCCCGACGCGGAAGTGACGGTGGAAGGCAGAACGACCGGCTTTACCGCGGAAAAGGGCAAGGCATGGGTCGAAGCCGGCGCAAACCGTTTTTCTCTGGGGGTTCAGTCGGCCAATACGGCATTGAGGAAAAAGCTTGGGCGGATATCTACCCGTGAAGAAGTCGGTCAGGCGCTGAATGGCTTGTGCGAAAGCGGTGCCTCTGTTGTCATCGATTTGATGTACGGTTTGCCGGGACAGGATATTCCGATGTTGCTGGACGATATCCGGTATATCAGCGAGGAAACGGATATTGCCGGTCTTGATCTGTATGAACTCAGGCGTTTTCCGGACAGTCCGCTAGACAAGGCGATCAGGCTCGGAAAAATGCCGGTCATGCCGGATTTCGATGAAAAAGCCAGAATGTTCGGCGCGGCGTATGAACGTCTGTACGATTCCGGATTCGAACACTTCGCGCCGAAACACTGGCGGCGGAATCCTGGCGAAAGATCGTTGTATAACCGTCTGGCAGGAAGACAGACTGATATGATTCCTTTCGGTTCAGCCGCAGGCGGTCGACTGGGAACGATCGGACTCGGGACGGCAAGAGATATCGGGACTTATGCAGAAATGGTCGGGCGTGGTGAAAAACCGTTGTCCAGAATCACCTTGTCTCCGCTTTCCATCGATCGCGGCGGATTTTCCCATGAGCTGGATGTCGCCATGGAGAAGTTGCGGTTGCCGGATATGGAAAAGTGGCCGGTATCGCACCGGGATTTGGGGGGAAAGCTTCTTGCACAATGGAAGGCGGCGGGACTGCTGGTCGACAACAGAGATGGATACGGAATGTCGCTGACTTGTGCCGGTTTTTTCTGGTCGGACAGATTGAAAAAGTTGCTGATGGACTTCGTTGCCGTTCCGGTTGCGGGATAATCCTGTTTTTGTTGAAACAGACTGAGAAAAGGGACTGTTTTCAGGGAAACGGGGCATTTTCCGTTGAAAAGGCGAGACTGATGTTTCGCCTTTTTCGATGGAACTGCATGGATGAGATATGTTTCATGCCGCACGGGATTGCACGGCGGCAGGAAAAGACGGAATGGCAGGGAATGAAGTGGCGGTGACAGATACGCCTTGTTATCCGGAGACACGGAATAATTCGTCTGCCGGCATGGAATAAAGGGATGAGGACGGGTACAATTTGCGCATGAAAAATATCGTCATTCTTATTTCAGGGCGTGGCAGCAATATGGAAGCCATCGTCCGTGCTTTCCGTCAGGAAAATTGGCCTGCCAGACTGTGCGCCGTCATCAGCAACCGTGCCGATGCAGCCGGTCTCGTTTTTGCGGAAAGGGCTGGTATTCCGACTCGGGTGGTGTCTCACAAGGATTATGCGGATCGTGAAACATACGATGCGGCATTGCAGGCCGTCATCGATACCTATGAGCCCGATCTGGTCATTCTGGCGGGTTTCATGCGGATTCTGACGGCCGGTTTCGTGGAACATTATACCGGCCGTATGATCAATATCCATCCTTCGCTGTTGCCCAGTTTCCGTGGATTGCATACCCACCGGCAGGCGATCGAGGCAGGCGTCAGGGTGCATGGTGCGACTGTGCATTTCGTCACACCCGAACTCGATGGCGGACCGATCATCGCACAGGCCATCGTGCCGGTTTTGCCGGGCGACGACGAAGATACCCTGGCCGACAGGGTACTGGCGCAGGAGCATCGCCTGTATCCGCGGGTCGTGCGCTGGATTACCGAAGACAAGGTTACCTATACCGGTGAGGGCAAGGTCGTTCTGGCCGATGATATTGCCAGTTCGCTGGAATTCGTCGTCAAGGGAGGTGGATTGTGAGGCTGTCCCCATGGGTCATTACGCATACCGAACAGGTATTGCGGGAAGTGTTGCAATTTTCCGGGCCTGCCGATGTCGTGATTTCACGTTATTTCCGCGAGCATGCCAAACTGGGTATGCGCGAGCGTGGCGCCATTGCCGAAACGGTTTATGCGATTTTGCGCAACCGTCTGGTGTATAACCATCTTTCGGAATCCGGATCGGGTCCGGCGATGCGACGTCTGGTATTGCTCGGACTGGCTGATCTTTATGGACTGGATGCGATGGGCGGTGTCAGTGACGAAGAACGTGACTGGCTGGAACATGTCATGAAAATCGACCGTAGCCGGTTGCCACGAAAAATGCAGGCCAATTTGCCCGACTGGCTCTACGACAGGCTTCTCGCGCAATACGGCGAGGACGAAACACAGGAACTTGCCCGCGTACTCAATACGCCGGCGCCGCTTGATGTGCGGGTCAATACACTCAAGACGAAACGGGAAGAAGCGATCAGGGTGCTGGAAGCTGTCCCTGTCGGGTGTGATGTGACGCCGTATGCCGCGTCCGGCATCCGTCTTCACAAGAAAATCGCCTTGCAGAATATGCCGCTGTTCAGGGATGGCGGTGTGGAAGTGCAGGATGAGGGCAGTCAGTTGCTGGCGCAGATCGTCGGTGCGAAACGGGGGGAAATGGTCGTTGATTTTTGTGCCGGTGCAGGCGGCAAGACACTGGCGCTTGGGGTTGCCATGCGCAATACCGGCCGGCTGTATGCATTCGATGTGTCGGAACGGCGGCTGGCGAAGATGAAACCCAGACTGGCCAGAAGCGGTCTGTCCAATGTACATCCCGTCCAGATCGCCCACGAACGTGACGCAAGAATCAAACGTCTGGCTGGCAAGGCGGACAGGGTGCTCGTCGATTCGCCATGCAGCGGTCTGGGAACCTTGCGGCGCAATCCTGATCTGAAATGGCGGCAGACGCCCGATACGATTGTCGAGATGGCGCAAAAACAGCGCGAGATTCTGGAATCGGCGGCGCGGCTGGTCAGACCGGGCGGACGGCTTGTATATGCCACTTGCAGCCTGCTTGATGATGAGAACGAGAAAATCGTATCGGATTTTCTGGCGAAAGACGGGCGGTTCGCACTGGTGCCGATGCAAAAGGTGCTGGCGGAAAGCAAGGTCGATCTGGAAATGGGCGATTTTCTGAAACTGTTGCCGAACCGGCACCAGACGGACGGTTTTTTCGCGGCCGTTCTCGAACGCAAGGCATGAGCGCATCGTGCTGATATGATATGAACGGCGTTTTCTCTGAAAATGCCGTTTTTTGTTTTCGTCCATACCGCATGTGGAGTACCGAAAGCATGAGCGCTGGCGGTTCGGCATGTCGTATCCGGAAGATATGGCAGGTATTTCGGTATGCAGGCGCTAAATTCTGACAAGATCGGGTCAGTTCGTGTCCGCTAATGTTACAATGCTGGAGCAAGGTATCGGGCATGCCGTACCGGTGGGGCGGTGTGCGTGTTTTGGGCAAGATTTTTCGTGATGTAACAACCCGATTTTTTACATTTCAAGAAACGATATGGCACGATTCTCATTTTTGAAATCCTCGATGAAACCGGTTACAGGGAGAAGCGCATGATCCTTGGAATTGACGTTGGAGGTACGCATACCGATTCGGTTCTGATGAATAACCGAAAGATTGTCCGCAAATCGAAAGTACTGACGGACAAGGAAAATATTCTCAAGTCTGTCCTGATGGCGACGGAAGCCGTTGCAAACCCCGAAGATATCCGGAATTTGCAGCGTATAGTGCTTTCCACGACACTGACGACGAATGCAGTCGTCCAGAATCAGCTCGATCCCGTCGGACTGGTCGTCATGAACGGCCCGGGTGTTGCGCCGAAAGATCTGCCGCTGTACGACAAGGCCAATTACATCGCCGGTTACATGAGCCACCGGGGCATCGAGGCGGAAGCGCCCGATCGTTCGGAACTGGCCGAGCTGAAAGAAAAGTTCAAGAAGGAAAACATCAACCGTTTTGCCATTGTCGGCAAATTCTCGACCCGCAATCCGGCGCATGAACAGGAAGTGGATGCCTATTTCGACGATATGGCGGAACATACATCGCAGAGCCACCAGCTCTCGGGCGCCCTGAATTTCCCACGCCGTATCGCCACGACTTATCTGAACGAAGCGGTCTGGGGCCTGCAGCGCACGCTGGCCGACCAGCTCAAGACGTATATGGACAAGCTGGGGGTCAAGGTTCCGCTGTATATCCTGAAAGCCGATGGCGGTACGATCGAGGTGGAAGCCTCGCGCGAAATGCCGGTACAGACCATTCTGTCCGGTCCGGCTGCCACGATCATGGGCGTTTTGCCTTATGTTTCGCCTGAAAAGGATTCGATTTCCGTCGATATCGGCGGCACGACGACCGACATCGCATTGTTCGCCGACGGTGTTCCGCTTCTGGAACCGCAAGGGATCACGATCGAGGATCACAAGACTTCGGTTCGCGGACTGTTGACGCATTCGATCGGTGTGGGTGGCGACAGTCATGTCCGTGTCGAGGAAGGTGTTTTGCGCCTCGGACCGGAACGTCTGGGTGCCGCCATGGCGTTCGGCGGTCCTGTTCCGACAACGACGGATGCCCTCATCGTGCTGGGAATTGCCGATATCGGCGACAAGGCCAGGGCGATGGATGCCATGAAACAGCTGGCGGCAGAACTGAAGAAAACGCCGGAAGAAGTGGCGGCGCAAGTCGTCGATCTGGCCTGTTCGCTGATCGTGGACAAGATCCACAACATGCTTGCCGAAATCAACAGCAAGCCGGTCTATACCATTCATGAGCTGCTGGAAGGCCGCAAGATCGAACCGAAGGAAATTCTGGTCGTCGGCGGTCCGGCACCGTATATGGCGAAACGGATCGGCGAAATGATGGATTGCCCGGTCAAGGTACCGAACGATTCCGACGTCATCAACGCCAGCGGTGCGGCGACCGCCAGAACGACGGTCGAGCTCAATATCGTCGCCGATACCGAAGCGCAGGTGCTGAGCATTGCCGAAGAAGGTATCCAGCAGGAAATCCCCAAACGCTTCACGCTGGAAGACGTGATCGAACTGGGTACCGAAAAACTGGTCAGAAAGGCGAAGGAAGCCGGTGCCAGAGACGAGGATATCGTCGTCGAAGTGGCCGACAGCCAGGTATTCAATGTGGTCAGAGGCTATTCCACGATCGGCAAGAACATGCGTGTCAGACTTCAGGTCAAACCGGGTCTGATCAAAGATGAATCGAATTGAAAGAGGCTTTCGTGAAAAAGAAAACAGGACTGGTTTTTTTCCCGGCGTTCGACTACGCGATCACGCCGACCCATCCGGAACGTGAAGAACGTCTTCTTTACACACAGGATCAGGTTGTCGAGGAAGGTCTTCTGGACTTCGACAATATCAAGGAATACAAGCCTGATCTGGCGACTCCGGCCGATATCAACCGGGTGCATTTCTGTGTTCCCGGCATTGACGAAATCGTCCATACATCCCACCTGATTTCGGTGGGCGGTACGCTGACGGCAGCCGACAAGGTGCTGACCGGCGAAGTGGACAATGCCTTTGCACTGGTGCGTCCCTGCGGACACCATTCCATGCGCGTCGTCCATGGCAGCCGTGGTTTCTGTACGCTGAACATGGAAGCGATCATGATCGAGTACATCCGCCACAAATACGGTGTGAAACGTATCGCCGTTGTCGATACGGACTGCCATCATGGTGACGGTTCGCAGGATATTTTCTGGCATGATCCCAATACCCTGTTCATTTCCATGCATCAGGATGGCCGTACCCTGTATCCGGGATCCGGTTTTCCGGATGAAGCCGGTGGCCCGAATGCCTACGGTACCATCGTCAATTTGCCGATGCCGCCGGAAACCTGTGAGGAAGGCTTCCTTTATACGCTGGACAATATCGTCATGCCGCTTCTGGACGACTTCAAGCCGGATCTGATCATCAACTCGGCCGGACAGGACAATCATTATTCCGACCCGATCACGAACATGAAGTTCACGGCGCAGGGCTATGCGATCCTGAACGATCGCCTGAAACCCGATCTGGCCGTGCTGGAAGGCGGTTACTCCATCGAAAGCGCGTTGCCCTACATCAATACCGGCATCATTCTGGCGATGGCTGGCCTTGACTACAGCCATATCAAGGAACCGGACTACAATCCGCGCAATCAGATCCAGTCGCCGCATATTACCAATTATCTCAAGCAGCTGAAGGATTACACGCTGGAAAACTGGAAAAACAAGGAAGCCCTGAAACGCAAGGCATATCCGAACCAGCCTTTCCATCGCCGTAACCGCAGTATCTTCTACGATACCGACTATATCCGCGAAACGCAGACCGAAACGGTCAGAACGTGTCCGGATTGCGGTGGTGCCGTCGTGATCGATTCTCAGGCCGATACCGGACGGAACAGCCATATCAAGGCCATCCAGATTCCGCGTTATGCCTGCGATGCTTGCCGCAAGTGGGGAGAACAGCAGTTCGAACAGGGCAAGAAAGAGGGCTACGCACAGGTCTTCTTGCAGGACAAGGATAAAGACCTGTATCTGGTCGACGAGTGACCGCTTGTCATATCGCCAGTCGTCGAAGCCAGCATTCACGCTGGCTTCGGTTTGCTGGCGGCATGACGAAACTGAAAAGACAATCCTGAAAGGTTCCTTTTTGGGTTGACCGATAACATCTATGCTTCAGATTGGTTTGCAATATGGAATTTGATCTTTCCGTTTCACAGATAAATGATTTGCTTGCCCATGTCGGCAAGGAAACCGAACTGGCACAACGTCTGTCATCGCATGCGATGACCAATGGCCGTATTCTGGTGCCTGACCATATCTTCGATGAAGAATCGATGAAACAGCTGTGGCGGATGGCTGAACAAATGGATGACACGGCCCTGTATTTTCAGC
>CAKQQG010000009.1 GCA_934270705.1 uncultured Oxalobacter sp.
CGCAGCCAGAAAAGGGTTTCTGGAGTGGATGACCCGCCCTGCCGGCTCGGACCTTGTCTGCGTACAGGAACTCAAGGCACAGTCCGACGACATGACGCCCGCGCTTTCCGGCCCGGATGGTTTTCATGGTTATTTCGACCATGCCGTCCAGAAGGGCTATTCGGGTACGGGGATTTACAGCCGTATCGAACCGTTACATGTCGTTCACGGTTTCGGCAGTGAGGAATTCGATGCCGAGGGGCGTTACCTGCAATGCGATTTCCGGGATTTCAGTCTGATTTCCCTGTATGCGCCTTCCGGCTCATCCTCGCCTGAACGTCAGGAAGCCAAATTCCGTTTCATGGATGCTTTTTTTTCGCATCTTGAAAAACTGATGGCAAGCGGCAGGGAATATGTCATCTGCGGCGACTGGAATATCGCGCATCGTGAAATCGACCTGAAAAACTGGAAAAGCAATCAGAAAAATCCCGGCTTCCTGCCGGAAGAACGGGCATGGCTGTCGCGTGTTTTTGATGAACTGGGCTGGGTGGATGTGTACCGGAAGCTGTATCCCGATACGACAGGAGAATCCTATACCTGGTGGAGCAACCGGGGACAGGCATGGCAGAACAATACGGGATGGCGTATCGATTACCAGATCGCCACGCCGGGTATGGCGGACAAGGCGGTTTCCGCGGAGATTTACAGGGAAACGCGGTTTTCCGACCACGCTCCCCTGACGATCCGTTATGACCTGACAGTCTGATCAGTTGATGCCGAGATAGTTGGCGATGAAATCGGCATCCTTGTCGCCACGGCCGGACAGGTTGACCAGAATGGTCTTGTCCGGCCCCAGTTCCTTGGCGATCTTCATGGCATAGGCGACGGCATGGGCGCTTTCCAGCGCCGGAATGATGCCTTCGATGCGCGACAGCGTCAAAAAGGCGTCCAGACATTCCTTGTCGGTAATGGCTTCGTATTTGACGCGACCGATATCTTTCAGATAGCAGTGCTGCGGTCCGACACCCGGATAGTCCAGACCGGACGCGATGGAATAGACCGGCAGCAGCTCGCCCTTGTCATCCTGCAAGGTATAGCACTTGAAGCCGTGCAACGTTCCCTTTTTGCCCAAAGTCAGTGTCGCTGCATTGTCAGGCGTATCCAGCCCCTTGCCAGCAGGTTCGACGCCGACCAGTTCCACCGATTCGTCCGGCAAAAATTCCGTAAACATGCCGATGGCGTTGGAGCCGCCGCCCACACAAGCGGTTACGACATCCGGCAGTTTCTTTTCACGCGCCAGAAATTGCGCTCTGGCTTCCTTGCCCACGATGCTCTGGAAATCACGTACCATTTTCGGGAACGGATGCGGACCGACGACCGAGCCGATGGCATACAGGAAATTTTTCGGGTCTTTCAGGTATTCTTCAAATGCGCTGTCAACGGCATCCTTGAGCGTCTTGCCGCCGCGCGTGACGGAAATCAGGTTGCATCCCAGAATTTTCATCTTGGTGACATTGGGATGTTCTTTCTTGATGTCGATTTCCCCCATATGGATTTCACAGGGAATGCCGACCAGTGCGCAAGCCGTCGCCAGCGCGACGCCATGCTGACCGGCACCGGTTTCCGCCAGTACCTTGGTCTTGCCCATGTATTTGGCCAGAAGCGCCTGTCCGAGACAGTGGTTGATTTTGTGTGCACCGGTATGGTTGAGGTCTTCACGTTTCAGAAAAATACGTGCACCGCCCAGACGTTCCGACAACCGCTTTGCATAGAAAATCGGGCTGGGACGACCGACGAAATCCGCATACAGTTCCTGTAATTCATCCTGAAACGCTTTTGTCTTGCTGACTTCTTCATAAGCGGTGGCGATTTCATCCATGACCGCTTTCAATTCCGGCGGAACGATCTGTCCGCCATATTCGCCGAAATACCCGTCCTTGTCGGGCATTTCCAGAAACTGCTGCGCCATACTTTCTCCCATTTGCTGCCTGTCCGCCACCGTCATGGCCATTTTGCGAACCGGACAGGATATGATTGCCAATCGCCCGAAGGCGGATTCTTCCAAAGAGGAAAATTTTACACTTAACCGTGCAAATTTTCCGGCATTTGCGGATTTATTCCTGTTTTTTGCTCCATGGCGCGACTTTCGGCAGCAACATCATGCCGGGCAACGCCAGAACGAAACACAGGTTGAAAAACATGAACCAGCCAGTCACATCGACGATATAGCCTGCGGATGCATTGATGAATGTCCGCGGCACAGCAGCCAGACTGGTGAACAAGGCGAACTGTGTGGCGGTATAGCGTTCATCGGTCGTTTTCGCAATATAGGCAACGAAAGCCGCCGTCCCCAGCCCGACACCGAACGCCGCGAAACCGATGACGAACGCCAGCAGCAAGGGGTCCGCGCCATCGAGGGCCAGCCAGGAAAATCCCAGAATCGCCAGCGCCTGAACGGCGCCGAATACCCATAACGCCCGGTTGATACCCAGCCCGATAATCCAGATACCGCCCAGAAGACCGCCGACAAGGCTGGCCCAGAAACCGGTCGTCTTGGCGATGATGCCGATTTGGGTCATGGTAAATCCAAGGTCAAGGTAAAACTTGGTCGCCAGCGCAGTCGCCAGACTGTCGCCGAGCTTGTAGAGAAAAATGAAGGTCAGGATCAGCAACGCACTTTTCCATCCGGCACGACCGATAAATTCGGTAAAGGGCAAAATCACCGCTTCGCGGATGGTTTTGGGCGGCGCACCATGAATGACCGGTTCACGAATGACCAGCGTACAGAGCAACCCCGGCAACATGAATGCGGCAGTTATCCAGAACACAGATTCCCAGCGCATCATATCGGCGAGAATCAGCGACAATGCACCAGGTACCATACCGGACACGCGATAGGCATTGACGTGGATGGCGCTCCCCAGCCCCTGTTCCTCGTCAGGCAGAAACTCACGTCTGAAGGCATCGATGACGATATCCTGACTGGCGGACAGAAAAGCGATCAGCACCGTCAGCAAGCCGACAGTCCAAAGCTGTGTTTTCGGATCGAGCATCCCCAACACGCCGATCGAGACGAACAGACCGACCTGTGTCAACGCCATCCATCCGCGACGCCGTCCGAGCCACCGGAACGAAAATCTGTCCATCAGCGGCGACCAGAGGAACTTCCATGTATAGGGGAACATGACCAGCGCGAACAGCCCCAGCGACTGCACGTCAAGTCCCGATTTGGCCAGCCATGCCTGCAACAGCGTCAGCAGGATGAACAGCGGCAGTCCCGATGAAAAGCCCAGAAAAACACAGATCAGCAAACGCGGATCGAGTGCAGCTTTCCATTTTCCTGAAAGGGCCATTATGCGTTGACCATATTTTTTTTCTGCAACCTGAAAATCGCCAGACTGCCGCGCCAGTTACGCGCCATGGTAACCGGTTTGCCTTCGTGCAGCGCCACGCAATCGATGACCTTCAGACCGACCAGATCGGCCAGATTCTCGAAATCCCGGATGGTGGCGCAGCGCAAATTGGGCGTATCATACCATTCGAACGGCAGCTCGGACGATACTGGCATATGCCCGCCCATGAGGGCAAAACGATGGGGCCAGTACGCGAAATTCGGAAAAGAGACGATGGCTTCGTTGCCGACCCGGACGATTTCGCGCAACAGGGTTTCCACGTTTTTCATCATTTGCAACGCCGACAGGCACAACACTGAATCGAACGTGTCGTTTTTGAAGTAGGACAGTCCCTTTTCCAGATCGTGCTGGATGACGCTGACCCCCCGCCGGATACAACCGGGTATCTTCAGATCGTCGATCTCGACTCCGTAGCCGGTACAACCTTTCGTTTTCTGGAGATATTCCAGCAATGCACCGTCTCCGCAACCCAGATCGAGTACATGGGCGCCGTTTTGCACCCAGTTCGAGATAAACGCCAGATCCGCGCGCAATTTTTTCAGTTTAGGCACGTTCATGACTGATCATCCTTTCCGATTTCCTGCCAGATACGTTCGTAATAGGCACGAACCACTTCGTGGTAACGCTCGTCATTGAGCAAAAAGGCATCATGTCCGTGCGGGGCGTCGATTTCGGCATAGGTCACCTGCCGTTCGTTGCTGACGAGCGAGCGGACGATCGCGCGGCTGCATTCCGGAGAAAACCGCCAGTCGGTCGTAAAGGAAACCAGCAGGTATTTGGCACGCGTACAGGCAAGCGCCTTGTCCAGATCACCGCCATATGCCGCAGCCGGATCGAAGTAATCCAGCGCACGGGTGATCAGCAAATACGTATTGGCATCGAAATACGCCGAAAACTTCTCGCCCTGATAATGCAGGTAGGATTCGATCTCGAATTCGACACCATAGCCGAACTTGTATTCGCCGGAGCGCAATTCGCGTCCGAATTTTTCGGACATGTCGTCGTTGGACAAATATGTGATATGGCCGATCATGCGCGCCACGCGCAGACCGTTTTTCGGAACGACACCATGTGCATAAAAGTCGCCGCCATGAAAATCCGGATCGGACAGGATGGCTTGCCGTGCCACATCGTTGAAAGCGATGTTCTGTGCCGAGAGTTTGGCCGTCGATGCGATGACAACGGCATGCCGGACCCGGTCGGGATATTGCATGCTCCAGGCCAGCGCCTGCATGCCACCGAGAGAGCCGCCCATCACGGCGGCAAATTGCGTAATGCCCAACTCGTCGGCCAGACGTGCCTGTGCATTGACCCAGTCCTCGACAGTCAGCACGGGAAAATCCGCGCCGTACGGTTTCCCGGTTTCCGGATTGATGTCCATCGGCCCCGTCGAACCGAAACATGATCCCAGATTGTTGACGCCGATCACGAAGAAACGGTTGGTATCGACGGCCTTTCCGGGACCGACCATATTGTCCCACCATCCCGTATTGCGCGGATCGTCGGCATATACACCGGCTACATGATGCGACGCATTGAGCGCATGGCAAATCAGTACGGCATTGGAACGATCCGCATTCAGTTCGCCATACGTTTCGTAAACCAGCGTGTAATCGGCAATACTGGCGCCACTTTGCAATACCAGCGGCTGTGCAAAGTGCATTGAAGAAGGTGAAACGATTCCAACTGATGTCATGAAATATTCTGTCTTGCCATGCCGTTCAAGAAGATGATCGGCACGTTCCGGAAATCATCATAAAAAAACGCCCGACAGCGTCAGCCAATCGGGCTTGTCATTCAAGCTCGCTTTAGCCGTATTTGTTCAGGATACCCCGGCGCCCGCAAGCTGTCTTGTTCAAATCGGCGCCATGCCGCTAGCATAACGAAGTCGCCAGAACACGTCAAACCGGTATGACGCCTGCCGTCAAACATCGTTTTCGTCTGTCGCATCGTCTTGCAACTGCCGCACAGCGTTTTCGATCTCATCTTCTTCCACCAGCGCAAGGATTTTGTCCACTCTCGGTTTCAGAAGTGTCACATCGCTTGACAAAATGGTCTGCTTGACATTCAGAAGCTGTGCCGGATGCATCGAGAACTCGCGCAGTCCCATTCCGAGCAACAGTCTGGTCAACGCAGGATCGCCCGCCATTTCACCGCAAATGGAAACAGGAATTCCCGCCTTGTCCGCCGCCCAGATCGTCATGGAAATCATCGACAGAATCGCCGGATGCAGGGGATTGTACAAATGCGCGACTTCAGGATCGACGCGGTCGATCGCCAGAGCATACTGTATCAGGTCGTTGGTACCGATCGACAGAAAATCCAGTCGTGATGTGAACATCGGCAATCCCAGTATAGCGGCAGGCACTTCCACCATCGCACCGATCCGGATATTTTCATCGAATTTCCGGTTGGCAGCTTTCAACTGCGATTTCGCCTCCTCGATCATCGCCAGTGTCTGGTCGATTTCGAATGCATGCACCAGCATCGGTACCATCAGTTTGACCGGCCCGAAAGCGGACGCCCTGAGAATGGCCCTGATCTGTGCGAGGAATATATCCGGTTCCGCCAGACAGTAACGGATCGCCCGCTTGCCCAGTGCAGGATTGAGTGTGGCGGATTCTCGTGTTCCGATCGGCTTGTCCGCTCCGATATCCAGCGTCCGGATCGTCACCGGTCGTCCTTTCATGAGCGTCACCGCCTTGCGATATGCCTCGAACTGTTCATCCTCGCCCGGTATCTTGCTGATTCCGCCGCTTCGTCCCATAAACAGGAATTCGGAACGGAACAATCCGATGCCTGTCGCACCGTTTTCCAGCGCCACTGCACAATCATCCGGAAATTCGATATTGGCCATTAACGCCACCTGCGTACCGTCCAGTGTAACCGTCGGCGTTTTTTTCAGACGCGTCAGTTTCTTGCGCGCCTTGGCCTGCGCAGCCTGCCTTGCACGATACTGCTCCATGACAAGCGGTGTCGGATTGACGATGACGATACCGGCATCGGCATCTACAACAAGCCAGTCATCCTGCCGGATAAGCGACAACGCACCTGCCAGCCCGAATACCGCAGGCGTATCGATACTGCGCGCGACAATCGCCGCATGGGAATTGCGACCGCCGATTTCCGAGACGAAACCGCTGAACGTATCATCCCGGAACTGGAGCATGTCGGCCGGCGAGATATCGTATGCGACAACGATCATATCGACACGTTCATCATCGGAATCCGCAGCGACAGGATGGTAATCTGTCGGTGTACCGGTCAACACCTTCATGATCCGTTCCGCCACCTGCTGGATATCGGCCTTGCGCTCCCTCAGATAAGGATCCTCGATATGCTCGAACCGCGCGGTCAATTCCTCGATTTGCGTCATCAACGCCCATTCTGCGTTGTAGCGCCTTGTCCGGATGATATTGAACGGTTCTTTCGATATGACCGAATCGGCCAGAATCATGGCATGCACGTCCAGGAAGGCACCCAGTTCGACGGGAGCATCCTGCGGCAGGCTTGTCCAGATCGTTTCCAGCTCTTTCTGTACGGTGCCAAGCGCCTGTTGCAAGCGTTCCACTTCGGCTTCCACTTTTTCCTGCGGAACCAGATAGTGTCTGGTATCCATGGCCGCATGTGCGATCAGATGCGCACGACCTATCGAAATACCGCGCGAGACCGAAATGCCGAACAATGAAAAAGATGCCATGATATTCCCGGTAGTCGATTTTTTATTCGGCTTCACCGAACCGGTTGTTGATCAGCCTGGTCAGTGCTTCCATGCATTCGACCTCATCTTCGCCGTCTGTTTCCAGAAGCACTTTAGACCCCTTGCCCGCTGCCAGCATCATCACGCCCATGATCGACTTGGCATTGATCCGCTGATTGTTTCGCGTCATCCAGACGTCACAGGCATATTTCGATGCCAGTTGCGTCAGCTTGGCAGAAGCACGGGCATGCAATCCCAGTTTGTTGATGATTTCCAGTTCCGTTTGTACCATGTTTACCCATTATTGCGGTTAAAACGCCAATCCGCCGCATACATTCCGACAGAAAACTCTTGCTGTCCCGTCATCCGACACCCATCACACTCAACAAGGATCGATTCGAACGGCACCGTTCTTGCCGCCGGAAAGCGCTTTTTCAATAACCGTTTCCAAATCGTTTTTCCGATAAGTAATCGCCCGCAGGAGCATGGGAAGACTGACTCCGGCAATCACCTGCACACGATGTTCCACGCTGAGCTGATGACAACAGTTGGAAGGAGTTCCCCCCAGTATATCGGTCAGCACGAGAACGCCCGAACCATCATCGAGCCGTCTGATGGCGTCAAGCGCCATCCGGTTGACATCGCATATGTCCTGATCCGCCTTGACATTGATCGCCTCGATACGTTCCTGTTCGCCCTCGAACAGATGCATGGCGGTAGTCATGAATGCTTCTGCCAATGGCTCATGCATGAGAAGGAGTATGCCTACCATAATCTGAATGAATGGGATAAATCAAAATACCGTTTGCCTGCAACAGACCTTTTCAGGCATTTTAGCGAATTCAGCCCATCGGTCAAACCGCTTTTTCCAGTTCATCCATAAACATTCCGGCGACATTGAAACCGGTCTGTTGCGTGATTTCCCGGAAACATGTCGGGCTGGTGACGTTTATTTCGGTCAGCCATTCGCCGATAATGTCCAACCCGACAAGAAAATGCCCCTCCTCCGCCAGCAGTGGGGCAAGCGCCTCGGCAATCCGCCTGTCTCCCTGCGTCAGCGGCTGTGCACGGCCGACACCGCCGGCCGCCAGATTGCCCCTGACTTCACCTTGCCGCGGAATACGTGCCAGCGCATACGGCACGATGTGCCCGTTTATCAGCAATACCCGCTTGTCACCATCGACGATTTCCGGAATATAACGCTGCGCCATAATGGCGCGCATACCGTTCGCCGTCAACACTTCGAGAATGGCGCCCAGATTCAGTCCGTCCGGACCGACACGGAACACACCCGTTCCCCCCATGGCATTGAGCGGTTTGAGAATGATGTCGCCGTACTCCTCGTGAAAGGCGCGCAACAGTTGCCCAGACGCTGAAACCAGTGTCGGAACAGTGAAGTCGGGAAACCGCGCTATCGCCAGTTTTTCATTGCTGCCGCGAATCGCGGCCGGACGGTTGAATACCCGTGCGCCTTTTGCTTCGGCCAACTCAAGCAAATAGGTGGCATTGAGATAATCGACATCGAATGGCGGATCCTTGCGAACGATCACGGCATCGAACGTTTCCAGTTCGCGCCACTGTACCCGGTTCTCCCTGAACCATTCTCCCTCTTCGTTGCCGGTCAATTCGATATGCGCGGCATGCGCGCTGACATGCTGCGCGCGCAACGCCATATCCTGCTGACAAAAGACATGTATCCTGTGCCCACGTCTCACCGCCTCGGCCATCATGGCATATGTCGAATCTTTCCATACCTTGAAGGTATGCGGCGGGTCTGCATAAAAAGCCAGTTCCATGCCAGTCTTTCTCCATCATTGCATGTCAGGATCGGTCTTTTCCAGCTCGATCGATGCAGCAAGCAACGCCAGCCGTGCGACCACGCCGTACATGTAGAAGCGGTTGGGTGCCGCCGTACCGGGCTGTGCCCCCCTGTCCGGCAGGGTATGCTGTTGCGCGAATGCAAGCGGTACGAAATGTGCGCCAGGCGCATTGAGATTTTCATTGATGTCGCGTCTTTCATTGACACGATAGAATCCGCCCACGACATACCGGTCGATCATGTAAACCACTGGTTCAGCCACGGCGTCATCCACTCTTTCAAGCGAATGCACGCCCTCCTGGATGATGACATCGTGTACCGGAAGCCCTTCTTTCACAACCGACATCTTGTTTCGCTGTTTGCGATTGAGTTCCCTGACCTCGCTGGCATCCGTTACCGTCATGATACCCATGCCATAGGTTCCCGCATCGGCCTTGACGATCACAAACGGTTTTTCCTTGATTCCGTATTCCTTGTATTTGCGCCGGATCCTGACCAGCACCGAATGCACGCTGGCGGCCAGACATTCTTCTCCCTCATGCGCACCGAAATCGACATGACTGCATTTCGAGAAATACGGATTGATCAGCCAGGGATCAATGCCCAGCATTTTCGAGAACCGTTTGGCGACATCTTCATAAGCCGCGAAATGATTGCTCTTTCTGCGCACCGTCCATCCGGCATGCAAGGGCGGGAAAAGGCTCTGTTCGTAAACATTGCGCAGGATATCGGGCGTACCGGAACTCAAATCATTGTTGAGCAAAATGGTACACGGATTGAAATCGCCGACTCCGACACGTCGTCCGTTATTGATCCGCACCAGCGGCTCAAGCATCAGCGTCGTCCCGTCCGGCAGGGTAAGGGGGGTCGGCGCCTTGATATCTTCCGACAATGAACCGAGCCTGACATTAAGTCCAGTCTGACGCAAAATCTCGATGAGTCTCACGATATTTTGCAGATAGTAGATATTCCGCGTATGACTTTCCGGGATCAGTAACAGATTCTTGGCATCCGGACAATATTTTTCGATCGCTGCCATGGTCGCCTGCACGGCAAGCGGCAACATTTCGGCAGACAGGTTATTGAATCCACCAGGGAACAGGTTGGTATCGACAGGCGCCAGCTTGAAGCCCGCATTGCGCAAATCGACCGAACAGTAAAACGGCGGCGTATGATCCTGCCATTCCAGACGGAACCATCTTTCGATGGACGGCGTCGAGTCAATAATGGTTTTTTCCAGTTCGAGCAACGGCCCGTTCAATGCCGTAACCAAATGAGGGACCATAGAAATCCTTCCGTTTGCGTTTATCCACAATAAAAACTGCGCATGATCTGCCCCAGTTTCCGTTCATTCTGCACGACAATTATCCCATTTTCATCATACAGTCTCAAAATACCAACAACTGTGTCGGGCCTGAAAATACCCTCATCAACAGATCAGCCTGTACCGATTCTCATATACTACCTGTTAATGAGGCGAATTGCTTGACATGATACGACTTGCCGGATGATTCTTTCCGGCTTGTACCGTATTTCCGTTTTTGCACCGATCCTCACCTGTATAGCGCATTTTCTTGTGCAAATCCTTGTCTGCCAAATCCGCAGCAGGCAATAGTCCGCTAAAATAGATACGCTTATCCAACATCGGGATGATGGCTCTGTCGCTCGTTGCCTGACAGACGGTTTTCCATCCATGCAAAGGAAATATCATGAGCAAGAAGCTACTGGACGATTTACAGGCCAAACTCGGACAAATCATGTCCACGTCTCCCGCGAAAGATATCGAACGCAATATCCGCGCAGTCCTGACACAAGCCGTCTCAAGACTGGATGTCGTCACCGCGGAAGAATACGAAGTCCAGAAACTGCTTATTGCACGGCTCGAAAACAAGATTCTGTCGCTTGAAGCGCGCCTGTCGGAGCTGGAACACAAGCTTCGGCATATGGAAACACCCACATCCCATCCAGACGGCGAAAAATGAGTCTCGCCATTCTCAAGAGCCGCTCGCTTTCCGGAACGAACGCACCTGAAGTGACAGTAGAAGTTCACATCGCCAACGGATTGCCGGCTTTCACTATCGTCGGTTTGCCAGAAACCGAAGTCAAGGAAGCGCGCGACCGTGTCCGTGCGGCGCTGCAAAACAGTCGCTTTGAATTCCCCGCCAGACGGATCACCGTCAATCTGGCTCCGGCTGATTTGCCTAAAGAATCGGGACGTTTCGATTTGCCAATCGCACTGGGCATTCTCGTTGCATCCGGACAAATCCGTCAGAACCGGTTGACTGACTGTACATTCGCCGGCGAATTGTCGCTATCCGGCGAATTGCGCCCGATCCGCGGCGTGCTGGCCATGGCATGCGCCATCCGGCAATCATATCCTGATGCAGCCGGCCATGCCTTCATCGTCCCGCGCGACAATGCCCCGGAAGCCGCCCTTGTTTCCGGCCTTTCGGTATTGCCCGCCGACACATTGCTCGATGTCTGCGCACACATCAACGGAGATCACGGGCAACCGGTTCTGCATCCTTTTGCCGAGACACCTGTCACACACACGCCACAATATCCCGACTTCAGCGATGTCAAAGGACAGCAACAAGCCAAGAGAGCGCTGGAAATCGCTGCGGCAGGACGCCACAGTGTCCTGATGAGCGGTCCGCCCGGCACCGGCAAGACGATGCTGGCATCCCGCCTGGTCGGCATATTGCCACCGATGACGGAGCAGGAAGCCATGGAATCTGCCGCAATCGGTTCCATCAGCGGGACATTCAGTCCGTCACAATGGAAAGTCCGGCCGTTTCGCGCACCGCATCATACCGCTTCGGCCGTTGCGCTTATCGGCGGCGGCAGCATACCGCGACCCGGTGAAGTATCGCTTGCGCATCATGGCGTCCTGTTTCTTGATGAGTTGCCCGAGTTCGACCGTCACGTCCTCGAAGTCTTGCGTGAACCCCTTGAATCCGGTCATATCGTGATTTCACGGGCAGCCAGACAAGCGGATTTTCCGGCACGTTTCCAGCTGGTTGCCGCCATGAATCCCTGTCCATGCGGCTACCACGGTCATCCTTCCGGAAAATGCCACTGTACGCCAGATGCCATCGCCCGTTACCAGCGAAAAATATCGGGGCCGCTACTCGACCGCATCGATATCCAGATACAAATCAATGCGCCCGGACAGGAAGAACTGTCAAAACGGCCTGACGGCGAGTCATCCGCCACCATTGCAGCGCGTGTCGGTCGCGCTTTTGACTTGCAGTTGAAGCGGCAAGGCAAACCCAACAATTTGCTCGATGTCAGGGAAATCGATACGTTCTGTGTACCGGAAAAAGCCGGAGAACAGTTGCTCAGGGCAGCCATGTCTCGCTTTATGTGGTCTGCGCGTGCATACCACCGTGTTCTGAAAATTGCCAGAACCATCGCCGATCTGGCAGACTCGGAACCGGTTTTGCCCGGGCATATCGCCGAAGCGATTCAGTACAGAAGGGCGCTGAAAGATATGTGATTTCAGAATTTTCAGCCTGTCATATTTATTCGGGAGAAAAACATGCTTGTTATATTCAAATCAAAAGCCGGCGCGGACATCATGATGTTCGAGGAAAACGCCAAGCAAATTCTCGATCTTTTCGGGAAAGACACGGAAAAAGGTATCATCACATCCGATGAAACCGAAGCCGCCATCGTCAAGCTCGAAAAGGAAATCGCACGAAGAAAACAGATCGAAGCAGAGGAAAAGGCCGAACGGGAGCGTCTGGAAAAAGAAGAACAGGAACGAAAGGAACGGGAACAGGACGACGACAAAAATGAGGATGACGATCCGTACAAGGAAAAGAAAAGAAAACCGCCGAAACCGGAACCGCCTGTCAGCTTCGCGGCACGCTCCTATCCTTTCCTGCAGCTGCTCAAGGCCGCACATAAAAAGAAAAAAGACATTTACTGGGGAGCCTGATACGCACCGGTCGTTGTCATACCGGACTGTATCCGAGATTTCAGCCATCGGATATTCATTTTGTGGACGCTTTTTCAGTACAATGACGGATCGGTTGTATTACTGACTATGGACTGATCGAATGATTTTCAACGCTTTAAAAAAATACAAACTGCTTCTTCTCTGCCTGTTTATCGCACCTGCCGTTTCCATCCTGACGGGATGCGCCCGTCCGAACGACGAGGATATGGTCGATATGCTGTCGAAAGCCTATCAATGCAAATGGATCAAGGTCGGTTCTTACGAAAAAACCGATTCCTTGCCTGGCATCTGGACATATGTCGCCCAGTACGACTTCACGCTCCGTTTCCGTGAAGGTGAAGCGGGCGCCTACAAGTTCATGAAAGGCTTGTACAACACCGTACCCGGTGAGACCGACTGGCAAAAGGTTCTGCAAAATCCGAATGCGCGCGCCTATATCCGTGACAACTGTTCTCCGCCTGCACAAAAAATCATGGAACAGATCGCCATCCGCACCTATATGCAACTGGACGACAAGAAAATGTCCACGATCCGCATCCCCCTGTCGGTCAGCCTGTCGGGATGGGCCGAAACTTCTTCCGGTCGCGGCGGGTGGAATATGGATATGCGCCGTGACAAGGTCAAAACCGATTTTGCATGGTCCGAACCGATCCAGAGAAAGGATCTGACGGCGAAGATGTCTCCCGTGCCATCTTCCGGCAAATAAGATTCTGTCCTCTTTTCCGGCTCACAGCCGCCCGCTTCTGTCGATCGCCGACATGAATGCGGGTGGTCTGATTCGGTGTCCCAATACCATGACCTTGAACAGTTCGCCCATCTCCGCGGGTGACAGCAGGGTCTGAACCGCACGTAACTGTGCGGTATCGCCCGTATTGCTTTTCGCCGCTTTCCCAAGCCTTTCAAGCAGTCCTGCTCCGATGAGGAAAGCCGCCTGATTCGCGTAGCACAGTACATCCAGTCTGCCCCTTTCCGCTTCGCGGGCGACTGCCGTAAAATCGATATGCGCCGTCACATCTTCCAATCCCGGAAGATGAAACGGGTCGGTATGCGCCTGATGCCGGTAATGGCACATCAGCGTTCCGCTGCTTCTGTCGGGATGGTAATACTCGTGTGCGGGAAATCCGTAATCGGACAATACCAACGCACCCGCATTTCCCAATGCCAGCATATCGGCCAGCGTCCGGACAAATCCGGATGCGCGGGTATGGATTTCCGTGATATATCCTTCCGCAAGCCCGTCCGCATCCGGAATCCTGCATGCGATGGCTTTCGACAAAGTGTCATCGGCAGGTCGTTCGCGCATCACCAGTTCACCGTCTTCACAAGCAACGCCCAACTCATGCCAACTTCCGCCTCGCCTGACAACCAGCTGCACCGGTATGGCATCAAGCACTTCGTTGGCAATCACCACACCGTCGAAACGTTCCGGCAATGCCGTCAACCAGCACACCGCGTCATATCCGGCCAATGTCTGTTGCTGGCACTGACGCAATTCCCCCGACAGTTCCAGTATGCTGTACTGCATCGCCGGTCTGCCGGCTTCCGCCAGTTCATCCATGATGTCGCGCGCCAGTTTGCCGGTTCCCGCTCCGAATTCCAGTATGCGCATACCGGTCTGTTCCAGTATCGGCAATATGGCTTGGGCAAGCGTCCTGCCGTAAAGCGTACTGATTTCAGGTGCCGTAACGAAATCTCCGTCTCTGCCGAACTTGACCGAACCGCCGCTGTAATAACCCAGTGCCGGTTCATACAAAACCCGATCCATATATTCGGCAAACGACATCCAGCCGTCCTGAAATGCAATATCCCGGATGATTTTCCGCTTCAGCCTGTCGGATAAAGCGATTTCTTCCGGAGGAATTTTCGCGCTTGTCATATAGGACACTCTTTCCTGTCGATCATTCATGCCATCAGTCTAACGCCAAACCTTCAAAAGGTCGTCTTTTGCAGATTGACATGGCATGATCCCTGACGCAAGTCCGCCGCTTCGCGTACAATTTCGTTTTCTACATAGCAAAACGACTTTCTGTCATGTCCTGTCCGTCATCGAAAATTGCAGTGGTCACCGGCGCTGCCAGACGTATCGGCCGCGTTATCGCACTGTTTCTTGCCGAACATGGCTGGGATGTTGCCGTGCATTACCGTTTTTCCGAACAGGACGCGATGCAAACGGTACAGGATATCCGCAAACTGGGACGCCGCGCCGTTGCACTGCGATGCGACCTGACGGATGAAGATGCCGTCAATGGTCTTCTCAAACGTGTTCAGCAAGCGCTTGGCACGCCATCGTGTCTCGTCAACAACGCTTCTGTATTCGAACACGACAGCGTGACCGACTTTTCGGCGCATTCGCTGGATTTTCATATGCGCACCAATCTGACGGCACCGGTACTGCTTTCCCGTGCACTGTACGCCATGACGCCGGAAGGAGAACAATCGGTCGTCATCAATCTGCTGGACCAGAAACTGGACAATCTCAACCCCAGTTTCCTGTCCTATACCCTGTCGAAAGCCGCCCTGAATACCGCGACCACCTTGCTGGCGCAGGAACTGGCACCGAAACTGCGTGTTGTTGGCATCGCTCCCGGCATTACTCTCGTTTCGGGCGAACAGACCGAACAGGATTTCCAGATTGCACACAAAAACACCCCGCTGGGACGTTCCAGCACGCCTGAGGACATCGCCTCGGCCGTCTGTTTCGTAGTCGATTCTCCGGCCATAACCGGCACGACCATCATGGTCGACGGCGGGCAACACCTGATTCCGCTATCGCAGGACGTCATGTTCATCGCCAAAATGAGCGCTCAAAACAATTCGTAACACCATGCATACACTTCTTCATCCCAAACTGATCAATTGCCGAAGACTCTTTTTACGCAATTACGAGGTACCGGTCAGGATCGGCGTCCATGATTTCGAGAAAAAACGTGCCCAGCGTCTGCTGGTCAATGTGGACCTGTATATCCCGCTGTCACTCTCGACGCCGGTCAACGACCAGCTGTCCGAAGTGGTCGATTATTCATTCATTCGTGATACGCTGGCCGAACGGACATCGAAAGGTCATATCAACCTTCAGGAAACCCTGTGCGACGATGTCGCGCGCATGCTGCTTGCCCATCCGCATGTCATGGCCGTACGTGTGTCTACCGAAAAACCCGATGTATATGAAGATTGCGAAAGTATCGGTGTCGAAATCTTCCGTTTCCGTGAAGATCTCTGAAGAAATCCCGGTTTGACATGGCAACGCGCAGACAGTTTTACAAAGCCGGCTTCGAGAACAACAAGCTGACCAAACGCCTGTACCGGCAGGTCGGCAAGGCCATCGGCGATTTCAACATGATCGATGATCAGGACAAGGTCATGGTCTGCATGTCAGGCGGCAAGGACAGTTTCGCCCTGCTCGATATCCTGCTGGGTTTGCAGGCTCGCGCGCCGGTTCATTTCGATATCGTCGCCGTCAATCTGGACCAGCATTTTCCGGGATTTCCCAAAGATATCCTGCCAGCCTATCTCAAGGAACGCAATGTCCCGTTCCATATCGAATCGCAGGATACATACAGCATCATCGGACGACTGATTCCCGAAAACAAGCCGGTCTGTTCCCTCTGTTCCAGACTACGGCGCGGGATTCTCTATCGTGTCGCAGGAGAACTGGGCGCGACAAAAATCGCACTGGGACACCATCGTGATGATGTACTGGAAACATTTTTTCTGAATCTGTTTTTCGGTTCCAAACTCAAGGCCATGCCACCCAAGCTGAAAACCGGCGATGGCCGCCATATCGTCATCCGGCCGCTGACCTATGTGCGCGAAGCCGATATCGAACGGTTCGCTGCATTGCGCGACTATCCGGTTTTTCCGGAAAACCTGTGCGGTGCGAAAGAAAACCGGCAACGCCGTCATATCAAGATGATGCTGCGCGAGTGGGAAAAACGCTATCCCGGCCGTATCGAAAACATTTTTTCGTCGCTGTCCACCGTTGTACCTTCACATCTGATGGACCGCGATCTTTATGACTTCGGCGCACTGGTGGCAAACCCCGTCGAGAAGGAACCGGATTTATCTTGAACGTCTGACCTTTTCCAGCAGTGCCGTCGTCGAACGGTCGTACTGGAAGTCGATCGACCTGACCTGTCCACCATACGAAAGCACTTCCCGTCCTTCCGGAATGGCATGCATATCGTAATCCCCGCCCTTGACATAAATATCCGGGCGACATTCCCGAACGATCGCCTGTGCCGTATCTTCGCCAAACGGCACGACTGCACTGACCGATTCCAGCGCGGCGAGAACCGCCATCCGATCCTCGCAAGTATTGATCGGGCGATCGTCGCCCTTGCCGAGTCGTCTGACCGAATCGTCCGTATTGACGGCCACCACAAGGGAAGCACCCATTGCACGTGCCTGTTCCAGGTAGGTCACATGCCCGCGATGCAAAATATCGAATACACCGTTCGTCAATACGACCGGTTTCGGCAAACCGGCAACCTTCGACACAATCGAGGAACGGTCGCATATTTTTTCGTAAAAAGAAGCCATCCGGATATCCTGAAAAACTGTCATGCCTTGCTACCGACGACAGAAAAACACACAGGTGACATCTCGAAATGCCTGCCGACCGCGCCCGTCATGGTAAGCTGTCACCGTTTCCTTTTTGTTGTCGGGTATCAGCTACCGGCAGGATGGCATGACCCGCCGGTAATTGTTCATTATTACATGCCGACCGGAACTACGAAATGAAAAAAATACGCAATATTGTGGCCTGCATGACATTATTTGTCGTTTCAGCGTGGGCTTTTGCCGATACCGTCGCCACCGTCCCGCCATCTGCCGATCTGTCCTATTCCGTAAAAGCCGAATATAACGGATTGGCGTTGAATGGCGACTCATCCATCCGCTGGAAAGCGTCATCAGCGAACTATTCGATCAAAAACGAGGCGAAAGTTTCGCTTTTCGGCAAACTTCTGGAAGCCGACAGCAACGGACGACTCGACGCAAAGGGATTGATACCGGAAAAATATACGGAAAAACGACTCCGCAAGGCGCAAACGACAACACTGTTCGACTACGCCAATCATATAGTTACTTTCCGCGCGGGCAAAACGGCGCCGCTGAATGAAACCGTACAGGATCGCGCCAGCATTGTCTGGCAGCTGGCGACAGCGGCAAAAGCCGATCCGGACCGGATCGTTCCGGGTGCGACACTGACCTTTCCGGTTGCAGGACGCAGCAAAATCGGGCCGTGGACATTCAAAGTCGTCAAGACAGATGAACTCGTCACCCCGATAGGCACGATCAAGGCCGTCGAACTGGCCAGAAACGATCGCAAGAAACAGACCATGCATGTCTGGCTCTCGCCGGATCATGACTGGTATCCGGTTCAGATTCTGTTCGATGAGGAAGGCGGCCTGAAGCTTATGCAAACCATCCGGAATATCGCTCCACTTCAGTAAGTCCCGTTCAATCGAAACGCCAGTCGTAAAAAAGATCGACGGCGGTAATGGTTCCCGTCTGTCCGACGAGCGACAAGTGCCTTGAAATGATATAACGCAACTTGATCAGGCTGATCGCACCGGTCAGTCCCTGTTCATACGAGAGGTACAGACGGGATGAAATCCGTTTGGTCAACGACAACACCGTCTCATCCAGTTCGGACGATGAAGAAATGTCGATATCATCCAGACCGATCGTACTGGCCAACTGCGAAGGCAATCCGCCTGACTGCTCCGTACTCAACAACGCAGCGGCAGCCGTTGCAATCAGCGCACGCTGCTGATTGTCGCCTCTTTCGCCGCCACTGTCACCCAATACCAGCCAAGACAGTTTTTCGGTATCGGAAACCTCAGGCGTCGATACCAGCCGGACTCTCGGTGACTGCGCCGAACCCCTGATCGATACCCCGACTTCGGTTACATCTTCTGTCTGCGGGAATCTCCTGACTGCCAGAATGTTGAGAGTCGGATTTTCGACAGGCCCGCTGAACATGACTTCGCCCTTGGCAATCGTCAGTTTCTGGCCAAATGCACTGTAAGTCCCGTTGACTGTATTGATCGTACCGAATATTCGTAAACGATTGTCCTGTGCAGAAACGACCTGTATATTGCCTTCCAGTCGTGTATCGAGTCCTTTTCCCCTGAGATAGAACCGGTTACCCAGATCGACTGTCATGCTGAAACTTACCGGAACTGTTTGTCCGGTTTTCTTTTCTGGCCGCCCAAGCACAATCACATCCTTGCTGTATGTCACGCTGGCACTGTCTGCCAGAATGATCGTCGCCTGATTGACATGCCAGTTTCCATTCAGCTGCAATCTGTTTTCATCCAGTGAAAACTGCCCTTTTCCCGTTATCGTCAGTTGTCTGTCCACAGCGGAAAGTATCTTCAGTTTGTCTGCATCGAAATGCAAATCCGTCTGGAGCTGCCCGTTTTTCAGAAAAACGGCACCTCCGATCTGCATATTGCCCTGTGGACCGTAAATAACGCCTTTCTTGATCTGCAAACGATTGCCGTCCAGAACGGCCGACAGTTCACCTTTCGACAAACTGACGCCCATACTCAACCAGTTGAAGGCCAGGTTTTTCCCACTCATCGTCCCGGACAAGTCCGGATTGCCCAGCGTGCCGCCCCCCCGGATAGCAAATGCCAGCGCACCACCGAGTTCGATATCGGGTTGTCCTGTCAATGGTCCGATCCATGCCAGCGACGGCATATCGGCACGAGCAGACAGTTGCAACGGGCTGTTTTGTGTGACGCCCCAGCTTCCGTTGTGGCGTATCAGTCGAGTCGATGCAGAAAGTGCGATATGGCCTGCCTTTTCGCTTTGAATCCTGACGTCCAGATCCGCAGTATTGTGCGATAACCGTACCTGTGCATCGAGTGTATCCAGTCCGAGCTGGATCACATTGTCACCGGTAAAGGTAATATCGCCGTTCTCACGATAAAGATGAATCTGTCCGTCCAGACTGTTGCCCATCCTGACCGACCAGTCCGCCCCCAGCGTCAGCGTAGTACGAACCGAACCGGATGTATCGGGAGAAAGTGCCAGCAAATACGCCAGCGGAACGCCTCTGGCACGCCCCGATGTTTCGATCATAGCGCCTTTTCTGACGAATTTTTCAACTGTCAGGTTGCCATCCGGCAATTTCAGTACCATGTCACGGACCGAAAAATCATCCATCCCAATCCGTAGCGGTACAGCACCGGCCAATACAAAGGACAACCGTCCGCGGTTTTCCAGCGATTCCAGTTTTCCCTGCCACACCCCACCCGACAAAAATCCTCCGGATGCCTGTGCCGACAAATCGAACATATCATTTTGTGCGGAGGCTTTCAGCATATGGGATCTTCCCGTTCCATCGACTTGAGCCCGAATCGCTTTCCAGCGCCCGGAACCGACTATCGCTTCATCGATCCTGACATCAATCGCTATCCTGTCATGATGCGCCATACCGAATTGAACATCCGCCGAGAGCTTGCGAGCGCCGAAGCGATCCATAACCAGAAATTCAGAACCGTCCAAATGCATTACAAGCTGCAAGTTGTCCAGTGCACCACGTAACTCGCCCTTCCCTGCAAGTATTCCCTGCCAGCCTTTTCCAAAAGCTTTCAGATCGGATGCGTCCAGTTCCCAGCGTAATCTGTCACCAGAATGACCAAGACTACCCGCCACTTTCAGCGAATTGGTGCCAAGTTCCAGCAGCAAATTCGCATCCCTGACTTCTTTTGCACGAATCCGGAATCGCCCGTGTCCGGATAACGCCTGATCCAGCAATCGGCTCCGTAAAAAGTCATACTGCACCTGCAAGTCCGGCTGCGGTTTGAGCATACCGGCAATGCCGACATCGATATTGAGATCGGATGACGCGAACTGACCGAAATCGGCAAAGTTGAATCGCCTGATTTCTCCATTCATTGCAAGCATTCCGCCTTCTGCCAGATTCATGTGACCCGTCATTTTCAATATGCTGCTATCGGCCCTGACCAGCATCTCTTCCAGCGATAGTTCATCGCCTTTTTTCCTTGCCAGCGCATGGAAACGAATCGCCCGCTCATTGAGATCCAGTCTGAATTCCTGTGTTCCGTCCGATTCAATGAAGTGAATGTTTCCGCCGATACGAGTCTGACGGATGGCGGAACTGATTTCATGCAAGTCAAACCGTTTCGTTGTCAATGTGACTTCCGTGTGTTCTGCCGAAAACAATCCGTTACCGTCAAATCTGCCGGCTTTTCCGAAATCCAGCCCGATATCACTCAACGTTATCCTGTCGATATGTCCGCCGATTTTCCCGCCCAGAAAACGGACCGGAATCCGGTTGCTGTCGATGGAACCGGCATTCCTGTTTTGAACCGAAATCCGTCCCTGAACCGTTTGCTCCTTGCCGGCAGCCAGATCGATCTGCGCATCAAGCATGGCCAGCGGCCATGACGACTGTATTCTGGATGGATCGATATCCCTGACATCCAGTTTGATGGATTCGAACGGAAATTCTGCAAAAGGCGTCATGACTGCATCCAGTTTTCCTGCCGCGCCATACCCGTCGAGTACACCTGAAACTGTCAGTTTTTCCAGACTGCCACCCAGCATCACATTCGCATGCGCGCCGTTCAAGCTGTTTTCAAAACGGATATCTCCATCAATGGCATGGGGTTTTTCCATTCCGAGATCAAGACGGATCGCGGCATTGCCAAACGGACTGTCAAAACCGAAATCTTCCAGATGCCATGCCTTTTCATCAGATGCCAGAGAAAAATGTATTTGTTCCAGCGACAGGCCAACACCGGACTTTGTCAACGACACGACACCGAATTCTGCCAGCCCGACACGGACCGACAGTGAATGCGGCAAGACGAACGGCTCATCGGACGACTGTTTCATGTCGATGGCGATGCGACTGGCGGCAATCCGCACGACATCGATTTCACCATGCAAAAGTTTCCATGGATTCCATACCAGTGCCAGATCGTCGATGACGATATCCTTTTCCGGACTGGAAAAAGATATCTTCCCGATTTCAAGTGAATTGACCATCGTGCCGGAAACGTCTTCTATTTCGATATTGCCGCCACTGGCCTGAACAACCTTTCCGGCAATCCATTGCAACGTCCATTCCTGACCTGCCAGCCAGACAAGTGACCCCAGTACCAACAGCGGGATCAGCAACCCGATCAGAAAGCGACGTCTCATCAGAAAGTAAATCCCAGTGAAAAATGTAAACGGAAATTGCCGGTTCTCTCGCCATAGGCCAGATCAACGCCGACAGGACCGGCAGGACTTCGCCAGCGACCACCGATACCGTAACCGACAGCCGGATCAAGCTCACTGACTGTATCACCTGCATTACCGGCATCAACGAAAAAGGCGATCCCCCAGTTCCGCAAAAAATAATACTGGTATTCAGCGCTGGCGACAGCCAGATAACGCCCGCCGACCACCGCATCGCCTTCCTTGACACCCAGACTTTCATAGGCATATCCACGCACTGACTGGTCGCCGCCGGTACGAAACATGAGTGTCGAGGGAATGCCGCTCTTGCCATTGGAAAAAACGGCACCCAGTTCCCCACGCAAGACAAGATAGCTGTTCTCGCTGACTGTCTGCAAACGCAGTCCCTTGAGATAACTCCGGACAAACGACTTGTCCGTCAACAACGGTTCGACAGCCACGCCGGCCTGCGCTTCGACAGCATAACCTTTCGTCGGCGCCAGCCGGTTATTGAGACGTCTGATGACCACACCGAACGTCACCGGCATCGCCTCGCTATGCTGTCCGTCAGCTCCGTCGATCCGGGTATGTTCATTCAGATATTCGACACGGACATACTTTTCGAAACGCGGCGTTCCCCATGCCCGTCTGACATTGGCGCCGACGACTCGCGTATCTTCTCCCTCGATTTCGGAACGGTCATACATGACGCCGAAACTGTCCCGTACCCCTTCCGTCGACTGCGGCAAATATACATCTGCCTTGGCAGTACGCTGTTTCGATTGCAATACGACAGAACTGTTCAGTTTGTAATCCCTGCCGAACAAATGCAAATTGTCATATGACAAACTGATCCGTTCCCCCGTATCCGTACTGTAACCGATACCGGCAGAGGCATGTTTTTTCATGTTCTCCACCACAGTAACCGTCACTGGCACTTCATCCAGTCCGGATTCGAGGTCGGCAGATACCTCGACCGACCGAAAATAACCGGTATCCTGAAGACGTGACTGCCAGTTCAGCAAGGCATTTTCCCGATATGTCGAACCGACCTTTACCGGGCGCTGTCCCATGATGATATCCTCTCCATACCGCTGCAACCCGACAATTTTGATCGGACCGAACGTAACCGGTTTGCCGCTGTTTATCACGACCTTCAGGGCGACCTTGTCCGTTTCCGGATTGACGACAGCTTGCGTATCTTCAAGTTCCGCACGAGGATAACGTACTGCTGTCACCTGTTTGAGCAAAGCGACCTTGGCCGCTTCCCAGTCGGCCATCCTGAAAACAGTCCCCACCGGCAACTGCCATTTTTTTCTCAGCTGTTCAACACCGGGATGCAATGACGCACTCTGAGTGGCGATCGCCCCCGTAAATTCGATATCGACCGATGCGACCTTGACCGGCTTACCGGGATCGACATTGATAACGATGTGTTTCCCCTGACCTTCTGGCGATTGCCAGTCCATTTTCACAACCGGTGAATAATAACCCTCCGTCTCCAGTAAATGACGGATCTCATCCGGTGTATTGCGATAGAAACGTCGCAGCTGCAAGGCATCGATCTGCTTGTCACCCTGCCACCGCATCAGTTCCAGATTCTGTTTCAGAAGGGTGCTGATTGACTCAGGCGCCCTGATCTCCACATCATAGGACAACGATGCCGCATGAAGAGGCGTAACACATATGCCCAGCCAGAACCATATCATGCCCGCGAAACATGCACGTAGCCAGTACATGGTCATATGCACCGCTTTGTCGTAACAGAAATTTCCCATCATGCTGGACATAAATAATCGCCTGACCAGTCTTTCATGAATCATGAATACTGGCATATTAGCCGACCAGTTGTACAATCGCGTGTTCCTGTCCAAATCATTTAATATATTTCAAGAAACCGGAAAAACGGACTTTGTATAGCTTGCAAAACCCCGGTCTTTTGTCTGGACGGAATGGCACATCTTCATACCATTCCCAATGTTTTTGATACAGAATGAACACACCGCAAAATACTCACGCTATCGCTCCTGCGAAAAAAGCACTGGTGCTTTTCAGCGGAGGCCAGGATTCGACGACATGCCTGGCCTGGGCCCTGAACCATTATGACACAGTCGAAACCATCGGCTTCCATTATGGTCAACGACATGCCATCGAACTCGATGTCCGCCCGAAAATCCTCGAAAAACTGCGTCAGCTTGCCACCGGTTGGCCGGGAAAACTCGGACCTGATCATCTTTACGACCTTTCGCTGATCGGTGACATATCGGAAACCGCCATGACGGCTGACATGGAAATCCACATGCTGGAAAACGGCTTGCCGAACACCTTCGTACCGGGCCGCAACCTGATGTTTCTGACCGTCGCCGCCATGCTGGCCTACCGTCGCAGCCTGAATGTTCTGGTCGGCGGCATGTGCGAAACCGACTTTTCCGGCTATCCGGACTGCCGCGACGATGCGATCAAGGCACTTCAGGTCGCACTGAATATCGGTATGGATACCCGTCTCAATCTGGTAACACCACTGATGTGGAAAAACAAGAAAGAAACCTGGCAACTCGCCTTCGATCTGGGTGGTCAACCGCTGGTCGATCTGATCGTTCAGGAAACGCACACCTGCTACATAGGTACACATGACGAGTTACACGAATGGGGTTACGGATGTGGCCAATGTCCGGCATGCCTGCTGCGCAAGCGCGGTTTTGCACAATACTGTGCCGAAAAACAAGCGTCGTGACCGCCATGACTTGATCATATGATGAAAAAACGCACACTCCGGAGAGTGTGCGTTTTTTGACCGGACATTTTCCTGCGTCCCGTCAGGCTCGACGTCAGGACTTGCCGTCTGCCCAGTTCCAGTCCCGGATTTCCGGCATATCTTCACCATACTGGTAAACGTATGCCTTGTGTTCCAGCAACCGGTTACGCAAATACTGCTTGGTATAGGCCGCCTTCGCACCCAGACTCGGCAGACGATCAATGACATCTCCTGCCAGATGATAACGATCCAGATCGTTCATCACCACCATATCGAACGGTGTCGTCGTCGTCCCTTCTTCCTTGTAACCGCGTACATGGAAATTCTTGTGGTTCGTACGACGGTAAGTGAGCCTGTGAATCAGCCACGGATAACCGTGATAGGCGAAAATGACCGGTTTGTCCTTGGTGAACAGGACATCAAATTCCCTGTCGGACAATCCATTGGGATGATCCGCCGGTTGCTGCAAGGTCATCAAATTGACGATGTTGATCACCCTGATTTTCAGTTCCGGAATATGTTCACGCAAGATCTTGACGGCAGCCAGCGTTTCAAGTGTCGGTACATCGCCGCAACAGGCCATCACGACATCGGGTTCCGCTCCCTTGTCGTTACTTGCCCATTCCCAGATGCCGATACCGGCCGTACAATGCCGGATCGCTTCATCCATCGTCAGATATTGCAAGGCTGGCTGCTTGCCAGCCACAATCACGTTGATGCGATGCCTGCTCCGCAGACAGTGATCGGTCACTGACAACAGGCAGTTGGCATCCGGCGGCAGATACACGCGGGTGATATCGGCTTTCTTGTTCATCACCAGATCAATGAATCCCGGATTCTGGTGGCTCAACCCGTTATGATCCTGTCTCCAGACATGTGACGTCAACAGATAATTGAGCGAGGCGACCGGACGACGCCAGGGAATATGGCGACAGACTTCCAGCCATTTCGCATGCTGGTTGAACATGGAATCCACCACATGAATAAAGGCTTCATAACACGGGAAAAAACCGTGACGCCCCGTCAGGATATAACCTTCCAGCCAGCCTTCGCACTGATGCTCGGACAACATTTCCAGCACACGTCCGGTATGCGATACCTTGTCATCCGTCGGCTTGATCTCGTCCATGGATGCCCGTTCAGTGACTTCAAATACGGCATTCCAGCGATTCGACGAGGTTTCGTCCGGGCAGAACACCCGGAAGTTTCTCGATTCATTATTCAGTACGAAAACATCACGAATCATATTGCCCTGTACGCGAGTGCTTTCCGCCACCACGACACCCGGCGAAGGAACATCGACGGCATACTTCCTGAAATCGGGCATGCGCAATTCACGCAGCAAAATCCCGCCATTGGCATGAGGATTGGCCCCCATACGTCTGTTGCCCTCCGGAGCCAGTTCCGCCAGTTCAGGTCTGAGCTTGCCGTGTTCGTCGAAAAGCTCGTGCGGCTTGTAACTCAACAGCCAGTCATTCAGGATTTTCAGATGTTCCGGATTGGTCTTGACTTCGTTGACCGGCACCTGGTGAGCGCGGAACGTCCCTTCGATTTGCACACCATCCACAACCTTCGGGCCAGTCCATCCTTTCGGGCTGCGCAATACGATCATCGGCCACTTCGGTCTTGAAGTAAAACCGTTCTTGCGAGCATCTGCCTGAATCTGTCTGATCCGCGGAATCACGATATCCAGCGTGGCTGCCATCTTCTGGTGCATAACCAGCGGATCGGAACCTTCCACATAATACGGCTCATAGCCATATCCGCGCATGAGATCATCCAGTTCTTCCGGAGGAACACGCCCCAATATGGTCGGGCCTGCGATTTTCGCGTCATTCAAATGCAAAATCGGCAAAACGGCACCGTCATATACGGGATTGATGAATTTGTTGGAATGCCATCCAGTTGCCAATGGCCCCGTTTCGGCTTCACCATCGCCGACCACACAGGTCACGATCAGATCGGGATTGTCGAATGCGGCGCCATAGGCGTGGGAAAGCGCATATCCCAGCTCACCGCCTTCGTGAATCGAACCGGGCGTTTCGGCTGCCGTATGGCTCGGAATGCCTCCCGGGAACGAAAACTGCGTGAACAGTTTTTTCATCCCCTCTTCATCTTCCGAGACATTCGGGTAAAACTCGCTGTATGTCCCTTCCAGATAGGTATTGGCCACAAGCGCGGGACCGCCATGTCCAGGCCCCGTTACAAAGATCATATCCAGATCATACTTCTTGATGACCCGGTTCATGTGTACATAAATGAAATTCAGACCTGGAGTCGTTCCCCAGTGTCCCAGCAGTCGTGGCTTGATATTTTCCGGCGACAGCGGTTTCTTCAGCAATGGATTGTCGTACAAGTAAATCTGTCCGACCGAGAGGTAATTGGCTGCGTTGAAGTAATCGTTGATTTTCCGCAGCATGTCAGGAGTGAGCGGCCCTGCGTTCTGGTCTGGTTTTTCCGCATTCATACCCATATTCATGTCCTTTCTGTTCTTTGGCATCCGGATTGTGCCAGATGTGGCAGGATCCAAATTCCGATGATTCAGGCAATGGTGAGTGAACGACAAACGTACCGATACTGAAACTTGGGTACCGTTTCAGTACGGCAAAACTTCATTTCAACAGAGGAACATCCTTTGTCTTGCAAAGGCGGTTCTCTCAACAATATAGCAGGAATCATGATGATTTAGGCACTTTGTCCACGCCAATTTTCAAAAAACTGCGATCCGTCAATTTTTGCAGAAAAAGACGTCATTTTTTGGATTTTACCGGCCTTTTCCAGTCATTTATCGTAGTTTGCCGAGTTCTGGACACCGTCAGCGAGCCCGCCGGCACATCCTTGGTCAGCGTCGTACCCGCACCGATTGTCGCGCCGCTGCCGACCTTGACCGGTGCGACCAGTTCGCAATTCGTCCCGATAAAGGCATCATCCTCGATAACTGTCCTGTGCTTGTTGGCGCCATCATAATTGCAGGTGATCGCACCGGCACCGATATTGACCCGACTGCCGACTGTGGAATCACCGACATAAGCCAGATGATTGGCCTTGCTTTGCGCTGCGATATGGCTGTTCTTGACCTCGACGAAGTTGCCGATATGCACCTCTTCCCCCAGATCGGCCCCCGGACGCAAACGGGCATAAGGACCGATCAGTGATCCTGCACCGACCGTTGCGCCATCCATATGACAGAACGGACGGATTTCCGCCCCTTCTCCGACCTGACAATTTCGGATCACACAATTCGCTCCGACGGTAACACCGTCCGCCAGGACGACATCCCCTTCGAAAACACAGTTGACATCAATGAAAACGTCCCGTCCGCAGCGCAGGGAACCACGAACATCGATGCGCGCCGGATCGGCCAGTCCGACACCGCTTTCAAGCAATGCGGCGGCGGTATTTTGCTGATAAATCCGTTCGAGAGCAGCCAGTTGGCTCTTGCTGTTGACGCCCAGCGTTTCCCGGAAACTGTCCGGTTGCACCGAGACAATATCGATGTTTTCCGAAACGGCTTTTGCAACGATATCTGTCAGATAATACTCACCTTGCGCATTGTCGTTCGTCAATGCGGAAAGCCATCGTTTGAGCGGAACCGTCGGGATGACCATAATGCCGGTATTGATTTCATGTACCGCCAGTTCTTCTGCATTACCATCCTTCTGCTCGACGATACGCCGTATCTTTCCCTGTTCACGGATAATCCGTCCGTAACCTGTCGGATCATCCATCTCGACGGTCAGAATACCCAGTTTATCGTTGCCTGCTGCCGCTGCCAGACGTGTCAGCGATGCGGCACCGATCAGCGGCACATCGCCATACAACACCAGCGTCGGTACCGTCTCGTCCAATTCAGGCACAGCCTGCATGACCGCATGTCCCGTTCCCAGCTGAGGCTGCTGCGTCACATACACCAGATCGGGTGCCGTGACTTTCTGGCGCACGATCTCCCCACCATGTCCGCAGACGACAACGAGTTTTTCGGGCTTGAGAGCTCTTGCCGTCGTAATGACATGCTCCAGCATCGACTTTCCAGCCAACTGATGCAACACCTTGGGAAGCGACGAGTGCATGCGTTTGCCCATACCCGCAGCCAGAATAACGATATTCATTGCAACCCCATCCAAAAATCTATTGTTATCAAATCAACGTCAAACCGCTTCAAAGCAACCTTCCTGACGATTCTTCCTGACATGTCGCCAGTCGAAAATCCGGCCGTTCATCGCCACATAGACTCCGTGCGGCAACAGCTGTGCGGCACTCGCTGCAAAACCGAAATTGAACAATGCGTCCGAATTGTCGAACTCGTACGGTATCATCGCACCGGTCAGAACAATCGTCTTGCCAAGTGACGCTTCCCCCAGTACGACAGCCGTTTCCCTCATCGTATCGGTACCGTGCACGATCAGGACACTTTCAGCCGTCGTTGACGAACAGGCGACAAGAATATCCTGACGGTCAGAATCCTGCATATCCAGCGAATCCAGCATACATACCGTTTCAAAAGTATAGGGCACCGAGAAACGGGCACGCCGGACGATTGCCGGAATATGACTGTCGCCGAAAACCAGCATGCCACTGATTTCATCGTAATGTTTTTCAAATGTCCCGCCAGTCGCAATGATATGCAGCGCCATTTCGCACCTTGTCAGAAACAGCAGAAATAATCCCGAACAACGGGATCGGTATGATACTTTTTGTTCCAGCCCGGAGGACAAGGCAAAGAGGGACCGTCATAAGGCGGCAATCCTTGCCGGACAGGATAGACCGGCAAGACATCCGAAAACGAGCCATCCGGATTCAGCCTTTTTTCAAGGCTGTACATATATCCCGGCAATAACGCCTTGCACACCCGGCTGAACCAGAGTGTATGTTCTTCGTCCTCACCCAATGCCTGTGCCAGTCCCTCTGGATCGAATCGTGAAAGTGCATCGATCAGTTCATCGGTCGTCGCTCCGGGAGCATCGCCCCACCCCATCACCGGATTGAAAATATAATCCGCTCCTGAGCCATACCAACCCTCGCGCCAGGGACGCTGGAACCAGTTGCGGCACCCGGTGAAAAGATGCCAGCGCCAGTGCAATCCCGATTCACGTGGCCATGAATGCAGATACAGACGCTGGTAACCGGCACTGTGCAATTTCCGAACCATATCCATCAGCCGCGCATGCGGCATACGATCCGGAGCGGCGAGTCTGAACAGAATCGGTTCGCCATCGGCATGCTGAACATCATCCGTGGAAAGATTCAGATCAAGACAACGCTGCTCGTTACCGAAACGTGCCGATACCCAGCCCGTCAGCAAATTGACGGCTGTCAGCACGCCATACCCGCGATAGCGATGAAAAATAACAGTTCCCGGAGCAATTGGTTTCATGGAATGCATTATAAATCGGAAACAGGCCAAAACCCGCAAACGGAAATTCTGTTCATTCGTTCTTGTCCGCTTTCCGATTTTCACGGTCAAACGATTCCAGCATGATGCGACGACTTTCGGGCGTCTCAAGACTGACGCGGCCGATCGCGCCGCTACGATAATCCTGCAAAAGCGTGTGCGCCCCTTTCTCTATATCCGGTTCGCCTCCCCGAATTTTCAGTCCGCGCTTTCGTGCGATCATCTCCGTTAACCCGATACCATCGAGCCCTTCGACCGGCATTTTGTACCGTACCGCCAGATACTCCGGATAACGCGCCAGCAGCACATCTCCAAGAAAAGCCGCCACTTCTTCCTCGATCAGCGCATTCACGCCGACCGCATGACTGGCGGCAAGCATATAGCCGTCATCCGGATAAACGATTTTCGGCCACAACATCCCTGGCGTATCGGTCAAAACCATATTCTTGTTCAAGTACAGTCGTTGCTGGCTTTTGGTGACGGCCGGTTCATCCCCGACTGCGGCGACACGCCGTTTGAGCAGCATATTCATCAGTGTCGATTTTCCGACATTGGGAATTCCCATGATCATGATTCTGACAGGTTTTCCCGGTCCGCTCCGGTGCGGAACCAGTTTCTGACACAAAGAGGGAATTCTGGCGACATCAGCAGGATTCCTGCATGAAATCGCAACGGCATGGACACCGGGTTGCGCATTGAAGTCATCCAGCCATGCACGAGTAACCGCAGGATCGGCCAGATCACTCTTGTTCAGGATTTTCAGTACCGGCCGCTGGCGATGCCGCCGCAATTCATCGACCATGGGATTGCTGCTGGCTGCTGGCAAACGGGCGTCCAGCACCTCGATCACCAGATCGGTCATTTCCATCGTTTCTGCCGCTTTCCGGCGTGCGGCATTCATATGCCCCGGGAACCACTGGATAGCCATATGCCGCAACCTATTCGACTCTTGCCAGTGCTTTCACATGAGCCACGACACTGCCGGCCAGTGCCTTGAGGTTATATCCTCCCTCCGAAAAACTGACGATCCGTCCCTGCGCGTATTCGTCGGCAATCGCCATCACCTGACGGGTAATCCATGCATAATCCTCTTCCAGCAGATTCATGTCTCCCAGCGGATCGTCCCGATGGGCATCGAATCCGGAAGAAATAAAAATCATCTCTGGCTTATGCCGGTGAAGTGCCGGAAGCCATTTTTCGGTCACGACTTGCCTGATCACATCACCACCTGTTCCGGGTGGAACCGGAACATTGACCATGTGCGCACGTTCTTTTTCATTTCCGCAAAACGGATACAAATACTGCTGGTAATAACTGACCATCATGACGCTGGGTTCGTAAGCGAACACGTCTTCCGTCCCGTTGCCGTGATGTACATCGATATCCACGATCGCCACCCTGCCCAGTTTGTGCACTTTCACGGCACGCATAGCGGCAACGGCCAGGCTGTTGAACACGCAAAATCCCATCGCTTCACCGATAGTCGAATGATGACCGATCGGACGCTCGATGCAAAAGGCATTCTGAATCTCACCCGACAAAACGGCATCCGTCGCCGCAACAGCCGCACCCGTCGTTCTCAGGGCCGCCTTCCAGCTGTAATGATTCAAGGGTGTTTCATCCAGTGGATAATATTCCCCTTGCGCAGGAATATTGTTCTTTGCCTTGTTGATCATGTCCTGGGTATGCACACGACGGATATCCTGTTCTGTCGCTTCCGGTGACAGCCGATATTGCAAAACCCGATCCAGTCCGCTATCCCTGAATGCATTGAGCATGGTTCTCATACGCGCCGGAGATTCCGGATGATGTCCGCCCATTTCATGCAACTGGCACAAGGGGTGAAAATAAACGGCAGTAGTCATATCAAAATCTTTCAGAATAAGTCCACTTCGACAGGTTCAAACGACAAACCGTACGGCAACTGGAACCGGAGCAATACCATAATCCGATCCAGAAAAGATGATACGGCATTCCCTGCTTCTTGGCGATGCACCGGATCTGATTTGCCGCCCGCTTTTGGGCAATCGCCATCCGGTCATACCGTTTCCGTTCAGGTCTTGCGTATTCCGGTTCCTTTTTCGCTATCCATTGCTATACTCTTCAAATCACTCTCAAAAATCACCGAAGGGGCATACTCATGGTCAGCATCTGCCGGATGACAAAAAGCGGATTTCTTCTGTTTTCCGTCCTGTTGTTTTCACTGACAGGCTGCCAGCATACGCCTGACGCCCCCGATTCCGTCGCTCGTCCCGCGCCCTCTATCGCCATCCAGTCGCCTTCCCCTGCACAATCCGATACCGATACGTCTTTTGAGATGGCAAAAGTACGTTTCATCGAAGAATTTTCGGATAAATATTCTTTTGACAGGACACGGCTGACCGCCCTTTTCGAACAGGTTCACCGTAACCCGACAGTCATCCGGCTGGTAACGCCATCGGGCAACCCGAAAGCGAAAAACTGGCAAAACTATCGCAAAAATGTCATCGATCCCGCAAGAATATCGGCCGGTGTGCGTTTCTGGAACCAGTATGAAGACGCAATTGACCGTGCCACACAAACATATGGCGTCCCATCCGATATCATCGTCGCCATCATCGGCATCGAATCGGTATATGGCCGATATACCGGAAACTTCCGGATCATCGATGCACTTTCGACACTTGCATTCGACTATCCTGAAACCCCCAATCAGGCTTCCAGAAAACGTTTTTTCAGAAAAGAACTGGAAAATTTGCTGTTGCTTGCGAAAGAAACCGGAACAAACCCAGCAGACCTGTACGGCTCCTACGCCGGAGCAATCGGTTATCCGCAATTCATGCCGGGCAGCATCCGGCAATTCGCCGTCGATTTTGACGGGGACGGCACCATCGATCTGGAAAATTCACCCGTCGATGCAATCGGCAGCATCGCCCACTTCCTCGTACGACACGGATGGAAAGCCGGTTTGCCGATCGCTTTTCCAGTTCAAACGCAACCTGACTGCACCATACCGTCCTCCCTGCTCGACCAGGGACTGGCCGCCACATTATCTCTTTCACGCCTTGAAAACGGTTGTATCATCCCCAAAGAAAATGTACCGGCCGACATCCTGTTCGGTCTGATCGACCTGCCGAACGGCACTGCACCTGCCGACTACTGGATCGGAACCGACAATTTTTTCGCCATTACCCACTATAACCGGAGTTATTTCTACGCAATGTCTGTCGTTTTGCTCGCACAGGAAATCGCCAATGCAAGAAACGGGCAATAATTATCCGGGCCCCGTTTCCCGCAGTTTTGGCATCCCGTCCTGAAAACTCCGGTTTTCACACAAACCGCATTCTTTTCGCATTACCGGATTTTTCGCATATCCGGTCGGTTTTCTCGTTTAAAATGATTGAAATACATTGTTTTCAGGTAATATGCCACCAAGCCCGTCATGTGCAGCGAATGTTGACTTACAGGATCTCCGAAGATGACGAACAAACCACCCAGCCAGGAAATACAACCAGAAGAAGACCGGCTCGAAGATCGTGTATATGATCCGAATCGTCTTCTGGACACGCTCATCCGGCATCTGAATCTCAAAAACGATGCGGCACTGTCCCGCGCACTGGAAGTCGCGCCACCTGTCATCAGCAAAATCCGGCATCATCGTTTGCCTGTCGGCGCATCCCTGCTGATCCGGATGCATGAGGTCAGCGAACTGAGCATCAAGGAGCTGCGACGACTGATGGGCGACCGCCGCGCGAAATTCCGTATCAGCGACAAGCAATTCAAGCCGAAGCCCGCCACGAACAAGGACACCCCGAAATCCTGAAATATGCAGGTACCGCAAAACAAGAAACGGCCCTTGACGGGCCGTTTTGTCATGGACAGTTCTTACCGTCCAAGCCAGGCGTCGATTGCCTGACGCAACAATTTCTCTCCCTGCCGGATATGCTCATCCGATATGACAAGCGCGGGAACAAACCGGATGACATCGTATCCCGCCAACAGCAACAGCAATCCCTGCTGCTGTGCGGCTTGCGTAATTTCACCGGCACGTCCCTGATACTTGTCCGACATGACCAGTCCAAGCATCAACCCTTTTCCTCTGACGCCGGCAAAAACGTCCGGATAATCCGCAGCAACCCGTTCGAGGCTTTCTCTCAGCTTTTGTCCGGCCTCGACGACACGTGCAAGGAAATCCGGTTTGTTGATGATTTCAAACACCTTGCATGCAACAGCAGCCGCCAGCGGATTGCCGCCATACGTCGTGCCATGTGCGCCTACCGAGAAAGATTTGGCGATCTCGTTCGTCGTCAGCATCGCGGCGATCGGAAAACCGTTTCCCAGCGCCTTGGCCGATGTCATGATATCGGGAACGACGTCATAGCCCATATAGGCAAAAAGGGTGCCGGTCCTTCCCATACCGCACTGGATTTCATCGAAAATCAGCAAGGCATTCTTTTCATCGCACAACTGGCGCAATGCCTTCAGATAGGCAGGATCTGCCGGCAAGATGCCGCCTTCTCCCTGCACCGGTTCGACGACGACGGCACAGACATCATCGCCAATCGCCGCCCTGGCGGCTTCGATATCATTGAACGGGATATGATCGATCTGCGGTGGCAACGGCTCGAACCCCTTCGTATATTTTTCCTGACCACCGACACTGACTGTAAACAGCGTCCGGCCATGGAAAGAATGGAAACAGGAAACGATCCTGCTTTTTCCCGGACCGAAATGGTCATGCGCCCATTTGCGTGCCAGCTTGAAAGCCGCCTCATTGGCTTCCCCGCCAGAATTGCAGAAAAAAACTTTTTCCGCAAACGTGGCTTCCGTCAGCGCTCTGGCCAGTTTCAGCACTGGCTCGTTCGTATAGTAATTGCTGACATGCCACAAATTCCGGGCCTGTTCGACCAGTGCATCGACGACTTCCGGCGGCGTATGCCCCAATCCCAGTACTGCAATACCCCCCGTCAAATCCAGATACTGTTTGCCGCTCTGATCCCACAAATCCAGCCCTGATCCTCTGACAGGGATAAATGACGCCGGCGCAAATACAGGCACCATGACATCATCAAAAGTCTGACGCGTTACCGGCTCCTCGATTTTACCGGTCGTTGTATTGGCAGACATGTTCATTTTCCTATGCTCCACTCATCAATAAAAAGCCCGTTTGCGGCACATAACCTTCCTGTGCCGAACCTTTCATGCACACGACTGCACATGAAAACGCAAAGCCGACACCGGGAAGAAATTTTATACGTTTCCGTTTTTCCATCAAACGGTACGAAACGATATTGTCATGTGTTTCCGTGTTTTCCGACAACCTGTTTTCCATACTTTCAACGCCAAAAAGACGCTTATTGCATTACATTGTGTCCGAACGCTTTTATTTTTTCGTCACAGCAAGGATAATGCATGAAGTATATGATTCGCGGTCACGAAACCTGTTTTTACGTATATTTCCATGAATACTGATTCTTCTCCTATTGCCGCCATCGCTACCGCACCAGGACGCGGTGGTGTCGGCATCGTTCGGATTTCCGGCAAAAACCTTGAACCGTTCATTTCGGAATTCTTCAGAAACGCGACACCGGAATTGCCACTGGAACCCCGATATGCCCACTTCCTGCCTTTCATGGACGAAGACGGCAGCATCATCGATGAAGGGATCGCACTGTATTTCAAGGCGCCGCACTCGTTTACCGGAGAAGATGTCCTGGAACTCCAGGGACATGGCGGACCTGTCGTATTGCAAATGCTCATGAAGCGCTGTCTTCAGGTCGGCAAGAACATCGACCTCCGGATGGCTGAGCCCGGCGAATTCACCCGCAGGGCTTTTCTCAACGATCGTATCGATCTGGCACAAGCCGAAGCAATCGCAGACCTGATCGACGCCACCACCGAAGAAGCGGTCCGCTCTGCATCACGCTCGCTGTCCGGAGCATTCTCCCGAGAAATCCACGAACTGGTTGCAACGATCATCGAATTGAGAATGCTGGTCGAATCCTCGCTGGATTTTCCGGAAGAGGACATCGACTTTCTGCAAAAGGAAAATGTCCGTGAGAGAATCGCCGCCATCCGCAATTCATTAAGCGGAATCGTCACCCAGGCGACACAGGGTGCGCTTTTGCGGGAAGGCATTCATGTCGTACTGGCCGGACAAACCAATGTCGGCAAGTCTTCGCTGCTGAATGTATTGACCGGCTCCAACATTGCGATCGTCACCCCGATTGCAGGAACGACGCGTGACAAGATCACGGAAACCATACAACTTGAGGGCGTTCCCGTCACCCTGATCGATACCGCCGGTATCAGGACCAGTGCTGCGGAAGACGAAGTCGAACGTATCGGTATCGAGCGTACCTGGAACGAAATCGAGAAAGCCGACGTCATTCTCCATCTGCTTGACGCCAGTATCGGCCCCACCCGTTCCGATGAAAAAATCGCGGCAGACTTTCCCGAAGGCATTCCGGTCATTCAGGTCTGGAACAAAATCGATATTTCAGGCCACCGTCCGTCGGTTGACAACATGTTCGGTATCACGCAAGTCTATCTGTCCACGCAAACCGGCCAGGGCATTGATTTGCTCAAAACCGAACTGCTCAAGATCGCCGGATGGGCACAGACTGGCGAATCGACCTACCTTGCACGTGAACGCCACATGAATGCCATGAAAACTGCTGACAAGCATCTGGCGATCGCGGCAGAACACGCCGCATCGGGAACGCCGTCGATGGATCTGCTGGCTGAAGAACTCAGACTGGCACAAGATGCCCTGAACAGCATTACAGGTGCATTCACATCCGATGACTTGCTGGGATTGATCTTCTCCAGATTTTGTATCGGCAAATAACCATTTTGCCAGCATGTTGCCATAAGGTCCGGCCAATACGGACTTTATGGCATATTCGTTTCGAACCACTTTCAGTCTCTTGCCTGCCGCCTGAAACCGATAATATGCCGGTCTCAGGCAGTTTCCTTTAAAATAGCAGGTTGCAAAGGAATCCAGTTATGCCTATTTCTTCCACTCAAGAAATTATCGATGAACTTCGCGCCGGCCATATGGTCATCCTGGTCGATGACGAAGATCGTGAAAACGAGGGTGATCTGATGATCGCTGCCGATTTCGTGACACCGGAAGCCATCAATTTCATGGCAAAACATGCGCGCGGTCTGGTTTGTCTGACTCTGACGCAAGAACGTTGCAATCAGCTCGGTCTGTCGCCCATGACACGGGACAACCGCAGTTCTTTCAATACGGCCTTTACCACATCTATCGAAGCTGCAACCGGCGTCACCACCGGTATTTCGGCTTTTGACCGTGCACGCACGATACAGGTCGCGGTGGCACGTGACGCATCTCCGGACGATATCGTCCAGCCCGGCCATATTTTTCCCATCACCGCCAAACAGGGGGGAGTATTGCGACGAGCCGGACATACGGAAGCCGGTTGCGACCTGACAGCACTGGCGGGTCTGACACCGGCATCGGTCATATGCGAAATCATGAATGAAGACGGTTCGATGGCACGTTTGCCGGAATTGCTGGAATTTGCCGACAGACACCATATCAAGATCGGCACGATCGCCGATCTGATCAGCTACCGCAACCGGCATGAAAGCATCGTCGAACGTATTGCCGAAAACGACTTGCATACGATAGCTGGAACGTTTCATGGTGTCGTGTACCGCGACAAACCCAGCCAATCCATACACCTGGCCCTGATCAAGGGCACCATCACTGCCAACGATGAAACGCTGGTCCGTGTCCACCAGCCGGTATCCCTGATCGATTTTCTGGCACTGGAATCCACGCGTCATGCATGGCATCTCCCGGAAGCCATGCACGCCATACAGGCCAGCGAACGCGGTATTCTTGTTCTGCTCAACTGCAACGAACTGCCTGAAGAATTTCTGGCGAAATTCGATACAATCGGAAAACAGCGCGCCTCCGACAAAACCCAGGCAGCCAGCCAGACCATCAGGAATTACGGTATCGGCGCACAAATTCTTCGGGATATCGGCGCAGGAAAAATCAGACTGCTGGGCAACCCCAAAAAAATGCCTTCCATGGCCGGCTTCAATCTGGATATTGTCGGTTATCGGGATAACAAGGATCTTTAATCACTGCCATCTGGGAGAAAGATTATGAGTATCAATACATTCGAAGTGGATCTTCAGGGACAGGATCTCCGGATCGGAATCGTCCAGTCACGCTTCAACGAGGAAATCTGTCGAGGACTGCTCAATGCCTGCCTGGGTGAGCTGAAACGGCTTGGTGTCGCCAACGAGGATATTCTGGTTGCAACGGTACCTGGCGCGCTGGAAATTCCCGTCGCGCTGCAAAAAATGGCTGAATCGCAGCAATTCGATGCATTGATCGCTGTCGGCGCCGTCATCAAGGGGGAAACTTACCATTTCGAACTGGTTTCCAACGAATCGGCCGCTGGAATCTCGCGTGTTGCACTGGACTTCGATATGCCGATCGCCAATGCCGTCTTGACAACCTATACAGATGAACAAGCCGAAGCCCGTATGATCGAAAAGGGTACCGAGGCAGCAAGAGTTGCCGTTGAAATGGCCAATCTGGTACTGGCCATAGACGAGCTGGAACCGGCTTCCGAAGACGAATGACACTGCATAGTCCGACTCACTTTTTGTACCCGATACCATGAAAACAAAATCCGTACACGCCAATCCATCCAAGATCCGTTCACCCAGACATCGCTCGCGTGAATTCGCGTTACAGGGACTCTATGAATGGTTGTTGAATCAGGATACGGCTTCCGCGATCATCGAGCATATCCGTCAGGCACATGGTTTCGACAAGGCTGATACCGGACATTTTGTCGCACTGGTATCCGGTGTCATCCACCAGGCAGAAACCCTGCGTGCGGCTATCACACCACATATCGATCGCTCTCTGGCCGAGTTGTCACCCGTAGAACATGCCATCCTGCTCATCGGCGCCTACGAACTGACCAACCATGTCGAAATTCCCTACCGGGTCGTCATCAACGAAGCGGTCGAACTGACCAAATCGTTCGGTGGTATCGATGGCCACAAGTTCGTCAATGGCGTTCTCGACAAGATCGCCGCCCGGCTGCGTCCCGCAGAAGTCGAGGCCGACCGCCACCGTTGAACAGCCCTTCCCATAAAAAAAGCGGTACCTGAACGGTACCGCTTTTTTTATGCCTTCAGCAATTTGCCGACGAACTAAACGTTCTTTTCCTGTTTTTCGTGCAAACCGAGACGTTTCCAGATCTCTTTTGTCGCTGCCGCACGATTTAAACTGTAAAAATGCAACCCTGGAGCGCCGCCATCGAGAAGCTGTTGACACAATTCTGTGACGACATCCAGCCCGAATGCACGGATAGATGCAAGATCGTTTCCGTAACTTTCCAGTCGCAAGCGAATCCATCGCGGGATTTCGGCACCGCACATGTCGGAAAATCGGGCCAGCTGGGTAAAATTGGTAATCGGCATAATGCCTGCAATCACCGGAATGGATACACCCGCATCCCGGATATTGTCCATAAATCGGAAATAGGCTGACGGATTGTAAAAATACTGCGTAATCGCCACATCGGAACCTGCTTTGACCTTTTGCACAAAATGACGGATATCATCGGTCATCGATTTGGCCTGTGGATGCATCTCGGGATACGCAGCCACATCGATCCTGAACCAGTCGCCGGTTTCCTGACGGATGAACTCCACAAGCTCGCTGGCATAATGAAATTCCCCCAGCACACCATACGAACTGGGCAAATCACCGCGCAAGGCAACGATATGCCGAATACCGCAAGCACGATATTCGTTAAGCCGTTCACGCACCTTTTCACGCGTGGAACCGATACAGGTAATATGAGGAGCGGCCTCATATCCCTCATTCTGGATTTCCAGCGCGATATCATGCGTTCCCTGCTGTGTCGAACCACCGGCGCCGAAAGTAATCGAAAAATATTTCGGTGAGAGCTCTGCCAACTCTGCACGTGTATTGCGCAATTCACGAATCGCTTCCGGCGTTTTTGGCGGAAACACTTCGATACTGAAACTTTTTGGTGATGCCATTTAATTCCTGAGTAACAAGGTGGACAAGGCCCACGAAATAATACTGTATAGCAAAGCTCCGCCTACCGCTGTCGCAAAACCGCTGACATAAAACCCGTCAACCATTTTGGAAACCAGCCAGAACAGCAATCCATTGATTACCAGAATGAAAATGCCGAGCGTCAACACCGTGACCGGCAATGTCAGCAGCACCAATATCGGCCTGATCAATGCATTGACCAATCCAAGTACCAGCGCGGCAATCAACGCCGTCCAGAATCCCGATATCCTGATGGATGTCATCAGATACGGTAGTGCAAGCAAAGCAACCGTGTTAATCAGCCAGACAACGAGAATACGCATGATCTTTTCCGTTCCAGCCGGAAATACCGGCTCTCTTTCATCAATCCATACACAAAATCCGTAAAATGCGGACAATCATCCGGCCGTCAACATGGCACGGACTGTTCCCGTGCCTTCCAGCGAAATGATTCAATACCGGTAATGATCCGGTTTGTATGGACCTTCTTTCTTCACTCCGATATAGGCAGCCTGTTCGTCCGTCAGTTCCGTCAACTGTACGTTGAGCTTTTTGAGCTGGAGACGGGCCACTTTTTCATCGAGATGTTTCGGCAACGTATAAACACCGAGCGGGTAAGCCTTCGTGTTGGTGAACAGTTCGATCTGTGCGATCGTCTGGTTAGCGAACGAAGAACTCATGACATAGGACGGATGGCCGGTTGCACAGCCCAGGTTGACCAGCCGACCTTCCGCCAGCAGGATGATCCGGTTGCCGTTCGGCAAAATGATGTGATCGACCTGCGGCTTGATATTTTCCCATGCATACTGTCTCATCGAAGCGACATCGATTTCATTGTCGAAATGACCGATATTGCAGACGATGGCCTGATCTTTCATCTGGATCATGTGTTCATGCGTAATGACATGGTAATTGCCGGTGCAGGTTACGAAGATATCCGCTTGCGCAGCCGCATATTCCATGGTCACGACACGGTATCCCTCCATCGCAGCCTGAAGCGCGCAAATCGGGTCGATTTCCGTCACCCATACCTGTGCGGACAATGCTCTGAGCGCCTGTGCACATCCCTTGCCCACATCACCATATCCGCAAACAACAGCCACCTTGCCGGCGATCATCACGTCGGTTGCCCGTTTGATGCCATCGACCAGCGATTCGCGGCAACCATACAGATTGTCGAACTTGGACTTCGTAACGGAATCGTTGACATTGATCGCAGGGAATTTCAGGCGACCTTCCTGATGCATCTGGTAAAGACGATGGACACCCGTCGTCGTTTCTTCCGTCACCCCCTTGATC
>CAKQQG010000010.1 GCA_934270705.1 uncultured Oxalobacter sp.
TGATGGCGATAGCCCAGCGTATTTCCGGACAGGACTTTTTGCGCCAGCAAGGCTTCGCGCCAGCAAGCCGTCAATCCGCGTGCGTCAAGATAGACAGGGTGCAATGTCCATAGCCGCATGGGGATGCCGGTCTCGACCTTCAGGACTGGCCGAACAGCTGTTGCAGGTGTTTCCGGTAGCGCGCGACATCATCGGCGATATGCGGATGCTTGACGACGTCGTTGCACATGAAGGTGGGCAAGGGCGACATGCCGATGAACTGGTTGGCCTTGTGGAAAGGAAACAGGACGGCCTCGATGCCTTTTCCCTCGAAAAATTCTTCCGGGTCGGTAAAGGCTTCCTGCGGAGCGTTCCATGTGATGGAGAACATGTATTTTTTGCCCTGGAGCAGGCCGCCGGAACCGTATCGGTGAGCCGCATCGGCACGGGTACGACCATCGCTTGCATAGAGTTTGCCATGTCCTGCCGTGAAAACATCGTCGATATATTTTTTCATGATCCAGGGCGGCGCCATCCACCATGCAGGCGTTTGGTAAATCACGGTATCGGCCCAGAGCAGATTGGCGACTTCCGTTTCGATATCGTAGCCGTCATCGATACGGGTCGTCCTGACTTCGTACCCGATGTCGCCGAGCGTCTGTTTGGCGATTCCGGTGAGATGGTCATTCAGATTGCCCTGGGAGTTGCCCAGGCGCTTGGATGCATTGATGATGAAGATGTGGCGCATGGCGGTTCCTCGCAAAAATTCCGGATCGGCAGGATATTCTGGCATGAGCAACAGGAAATGATCGGCTGTCGCGCCAGTACCTGTCATGATGGGATGTGTTCCGAAAAGAGTATCACATTGCGAAAGAATAGTGCAGTGCCGTGCGGACTTCCCGTGAATGAGGTTGCGACAGGACAAAGTCCGGGAAGTCCGCCGGAAAAAGGTGCCGTTGAAACCGCGGTGACGGTTTCAACGGGCGGGCCGGTTCTGGAAGGACAACCGGCCCTTTTGAAAAATAAGACCGGACAGGTATCTGTCCGGAGACAGCCTTATGGTTTACCGGTTTCCGCAGGCTGTGCAGTCTGTTCCCAGCCGCCGCCGAGCGCGAGGAAAACGGAAATCTGGTCATCCACCAGTTTTGCGGTCGATGCTGCATAGGCGCTTTCATCCGCAGCCAGTGTCCTTTCCGAATCCAGCGTCGAAAGAAAATCGATCCGGCCATGACGGTACAGGCGTCTTGCCTGATCGTTGGCGAGCGCACTCTGGTCTCTTGCGGCCTTCAGTGCCGCGTTTCTGTCCAGTTCGCGGGCATAGGTCGTCAGGGCGCTTTCGGTTTCACGCAGGGCGTTCAGTACCGTGGCGTCGAATCGTGCGAAAGCGGCCTGATGTTCGGCTTCAGCCTGTTTGATACGGCTGCGTGCCGTGCCGGTATTGGGCAGTGTCCAGGTAATCAGCGGTCCGATACCCCAGCGGAATGTATTGTTGTCGCCGAACGAGGAAAAACGGCTTGTCATCCCGCCGGAAAGTCCCAGATTGATGCTGGGGTACAGATCGGCTGTTGCGACACCGATCTGGGCGCTGGCGGCTGCCATCTGGCGTTCGGCCTGACGGATATCGGGACGACGGCGCAAAAGAGCGGCACCGTCTCCGACCGGAATCGGTTGCGTCAGTTGCGGCGGTTTGCTGCACTGGCCGACTGTATCGACCAGCGTATTGGGCAATTCTCCTGTCAGGACGGCAAGCCGGTACAGCGCCAGTTTTTGCTGTGCTACCAGTGGCGGAATGGCGGCCCGCAGGGCTTCGTGCTGTGCGCTGGCACGTGAAATATCCATGGCGGTACCGCGCCCTGCAACAGTCAGCTGGGTCGTGATATCGAGAAACTGTTTTTGCAAGTCGGCGGAACGTTCGGCGATAGTGACGCGGTAGGCGGATGCGCAGGCATCCGCATAGGCTTTGGCGGTATCGGCAGCAACCGTGATGCGTGCCAGATCGTATGCAGCCTGTGCCGCTTCGGTATCCGCGCTGGCGGCTTCGATACCGCGGGCGATCTTGCCGAACAAGTCGAGCTGATAGGAGATATTGATACCGCTGTCATGTGACCAGCGGTCCGGATAACGTTCCGGCAATCCGTCTGCGGCAGCCGAATTGCGCCCGAATTTCGGAGCGGCTTCGATATCCACAGTCGGGATGGTTCCCATTTCGACTTCTTCCAGTACGGCGCGGGCACGTGCCAGATTGGCGACTGCTACACGCAAATCCGTATTGGCGACCAGTGCTTTTTCGATCAGCGATGTCAGCACAGGATCATCGTAAAGTTTCCACCAGTGTTCAGGCAGCGGTTCCTGAACGTAGGTACCGGCCTCGGCGGCGGCAAATGGCTTGGCGGCGTCGGGCTGGTTGATGGTGGCGTTTTCCGGAATCTTGTAATCCGGGCCGACGGTCATACAGCCGGTCAGCACCGAGCATGCAAGAAGCGGAACAAGACAGGAAAGCAGTTTTTTGTTACACATGGCCAGTCCTTATTGTGCCGGTTTGTCGTTTTTGGCGACGGTGACCTTTTCGGAAGGGAAAACTTCGATAGTGACGGTCTGTCCGGATACCAGTTTGATATTGTCCGGAATCTTGTCGAATTCGATACGGACCGGAATACGCTGGACAAGGCGGACCCAGTTGAAAGCCGGATTGATGTTTTGCATGAGTTTTCCGCCAGTGGTCCGTTCACGATCCTCGATACCGCGGGAAATGCTGTGGACGTGACCTTCAAGCACTTCGTCGTCGCTCATGAGACGGACGGTTGCGCGGTCGCCTTCTTCGATGTTCGGAAGTTTCGTTTCTTCAAAGTAACCTTCAGCATAGTACGAATTACGATCGACAAGCGCCATGACCGGCGTGCTGACCGTGACATAGGAACCGACACGCAAATTGAGGTTGGTGACGATACCGTCCACAGCGGCGATGACCTTGGTACGATCCAGATCGAGTTGTGCCTTGTCCCTGTTGACGATCGCTTCGAGCAATGCGGCCTGCGCTTCCTCGACACGGGACTGCCCCTGTTCGGTGACTTCTGTTGCGACCAGATCTTTCAGTTCGCGGTTACGTTTCGCTTCGCGGATGGCTTGAGCCAGGGTGACGCGTGCGGATTCCTCGGCAGCTTGTGCCTGGCGGAGCGCCAGCTCGAAACGCGCGGTATCGATTTCAAAAAGCACGTCGCCGACATTGACCGTCTGGTTGTCGATAACGTTGATTTTGGTGACCTGACCGGATACATCCGGAGCGACCTGTACCACGTCGGCCTTGATGCGGCCATCACGGGTCCATGGGTCGTTCTCATAATGTATCCAGAGACGCCAGCCGATGAACAATGCGGCCAGCACGACAGCCAGGGTGACCAGATAGCGCCTGACAGTGGAAAGGGAAATTTTGGAAAACATAATCAAGACCTGCCAAGATTAAACAAAGTGACGAAAATTCCGAGTACGACGAGAAACAGCGCGACATCGAACAACGGGGGATGCCAGACATAGCGGTAAAAACCGATGCGCGCCAGAAAGATGCTGATCAGCCGGGTGGCGACAAGCGCCAGGAGCGATGTGAGCATCAGCCATGGAAAATACATGCCGAAGAAACTGAATTCACCAGTCATACAATCTCCTTGGGAATCAGGGTTTGAGGATAATAAGGGGGGGCCTTGGGGAACAGGTCCTGACGGATGCCGGTAATGGCCGCGATGGCGGCGTTCTGGCGCACTGTCGAGGACATGTGGCAGACGGTTTGCAATGTACGGTCTATCTGTTCGAGCATGGCTTGCTGTTCGTCCGGTTCATGACCACGTTTGGAAAAATAGTCGGACAGTGCCTGCAAGAGCGGCTGGATATCCACGCCGTTGCGTTCCAGACGCGAGCGCATATGCATGAGATAGACCATGTTCGTGCCGATACGCAGTTCCCGGAACAGACCGGAGATAATGTTTTCCTTTTCGTCGCCGAAAGCGGAAAGGCGCGGCGCCAGTACGCTGATCCGGTCGATCATGCGGACGGTCGTCTGGATGACGGACGGCGATTTGGCGGACTGCGACAGGCGGGAGATTTCCTCGGCGATGCTGTTGAGCAGACGGCGTGTCGTCCATTCCGCGTCGAAGGAGCGGAAAATCATGGCCGAAAGCAGTGCCATGACGATACCGAAGCACTGTGCGAAGGATTGTCCGTTGATGAACGAGGTGGCGTTTGCCATGTCCAGGTCGTACATGGTCAGGGTTGACCAGATGCCCATCATGAAAATGGTGGCGCCAAGACCTGTGGCGGGGCGTGCCATGTATATGCCGACAAGGACGATGCATGGCCCCAGCAGCAGCATGAGCGTTTCGAAGGAATGGGTACTGTACAGCACGATCAGCAGATAGATACCGGCTGGCAACAGCGAATAGATCGTGAACAGCAAAACGATTTTCATGGCCCCGACGGAATTGTCGTTCCGGATGAAGGACAGATAGAAAATGCTGGTCATCATCGGAGCGCAGAAACCGGCGTTCCAGCCGCTGGCGACCCACATGAGGGAAACGATGGTGATAGTGAAAACGGCCGATGCCGAAACGAAAAGCGCCAGTCGGCGGTCCTTGTGCAATTCAGTCAGCGAAACAGGGGCGGTTTTCGGCATGACGGTCGCCTTGCCGCTGATGCAGGCGTCGATGGCACGGCGCTGGTCCGCACGGCTTTCGCAATAGGAAATCAGCTTTCCGAGATCGGATGCCAGATGGATGATCATGGTTTCATCCCAGGTGGATTGCGGCGTGATTTTGGGCAATCCGTTCCGGATACGTTCCCGAAGCCATTGTGCGCTTTCTGGGGTGGGGTTGTCCTGTACGACCCAGACGGCGATATTGTCCAGCAGATATCGCCAGTATCCCGGAAGCTTGTCCGCTTTTTGCAGGGTGGAAATACTGTCCTCGATCGAGGAAATCACGGGAATCATGACCGTCAGGCGATCCTGGAGCAGCCTGATATTGGCGACTGCCCAGCGCTCGTTCGATGCGTCGAATTGCAGGTTGGCGGAAAGTACGCGCAAATCGGTGATGATACGGGTGGCATTGGTGCGCGGCGAACCGTTGTTTGGGGTTGCCTGTCCCTTGAGGACGGAAGCCATCCACTGACGGATGTTTTTCCAGACTTCGTCCATTCTGCGGACGACGACGGGGCCGACGGAACGCGGAAAGAACAGGCTGTGCACCACGATGGCGGAAAAAAAGCCGATACCGGTTTCTTCTGCCCGTGCGATAGCCATATCGGTGACGTCCTGGACATTGATCAGCTCGATATCGCCGATGATGCCGTAAATGATGACCGGTACGGTAAAGCCGGCCACGGTGAAGACATAGGCGTCTGTGGTGCGCTTGAGCATCGAGAAATACATGCAAACACCGACCCACAGTGCGATGAGCAAGCAGAGCAAAACGGTGTAGTTGATGAAGGAAATCAGCAGCAGCACGGAGACGACAGTACCGACAAGCGTTCCGATCAGGCGTGATGATGCGCGCACGAAAACGCTGCCTGACATGGATTGCGAAATGATGCATGTCGCCATCGGTGCCCAGAACGGGCGCGGCAGACCGATCCGCAAGGCGATATAAAGCGCCATGATCGCGGCCAGCAGGCACCTGAAGGCGAACAACAGTTCGTCGGCAGTCGGTTTTTGCAGAAAAGCCTTCAGCATGATGTTGTCTTGTCGCGCCTGATGATTGCCAAACGGAGTTTTTCCAGTACCCGCATTGCCGTTTCGAGTTCTTCGCGGCCGATATCCTGAAACAATGTACGCCGGAAAGGGCGCATCGCCTGACCGATTTCCCGGACACGCTGACGCCCGTTTTCCGTGAGTGTCAGCAAGCGGGCGCGCCTGTCGTTGGCGTCTTCTTCACGGATGAGCAGTTCGGCCGCGATAAGCTGGTCGATCACCCTGACGACGGAAGAAGGGTCAAGCCCGAGCGCTTCGGCGACTTCGCCGGGACGGACCCCGTCGCCCATCTGGTCGATCATGACGGCAGGCCATGCCGTTGCCTGGGACAAACCATGTTGCGAGGCGACCTTGTCGGCGGACGTTTTATAGGCGCGCGCCACACGTGTCAAAACGCTCGTAAAACGCATGTATAACTGATCTGACGTTTCCATTACATGTAAATAATTTGCATGTCAAATATTAAGGTTTTAAATATTATCATTTCAATCAGTTGTGTCAATAGGCCGATGACGGTTTCCGGAAGCGATGTTTTTACGGGGTGTTCACAGGGGTATCAGTGCGTAGTTGCGGGATGTTTTCGGCATGTCGGAAACTGACCGACGAGGGTGAATAGGGGGGGGCATCAGGGAAAAGATCGCGCCGGATACCCGTCAGGGCGGCAATGGCCATGCCCTGCTGGAGACTGGAGTCCGCATTTGCCATACGGTATAGCGTCGTGTCGATTTCCTCGAGCAATTCTGCCGTGGCGACGTCTTTGAGTTTCTTTTCGTGCCGATAGTATTCCGAGAGACGTTCCAGTACCGGCCGGACGCTCAGGTTTTTGTTTCCAAGCTTGTTTTCGGTACGCAAAAGACGTGTCATGTTCAGTCCGACGCGCAAGTCGGACAGGATGTTCGTGGCCGCCATGACGCCGGGATGGTTGGCCATGCCGGTTTTCGTCGCCAGCGCAAGACGGGGAGCCAGCAGGCTGATACCGTCCACCATCTTGACGGTGACTGCGACGACGGAAGGCGCCCTGACTGCGTGACCGAGTCTGGAAATGTCTTTCCATATGGAATGAACCAGTCGGCGGATAAGCGAATCGACGCTGGCGCTACGGAATATGGCCATGAAGATGGCTGCCGAACCGACGCCGATGGCCTGGCTGATCTGGGAGTTGATATACGATGTCATGTCGGCCGAACCCATATCGAACATGGTCAGGGTCGCCAGTACGGTGAACATGAACGGGATGACCTTGACGGCGGTGGCCGGTTTCGAGAGATAGGTTCCGAACCAGATCAAAAACGGCGCAAGCAAGAGCATCAGCATCTCGAAACTGTGTGCGGAAGGCAACAGCCAGAGCAGATAAATGCCGGATACCGGACTGGAGAGCAGGGTACAGTAAAACTGGGTTTTCAGAATCGGTACCGGATTGTCGAAAGTCGAGAAAAACATGCAGTACATCCCGGCCATCATCGGCGCCGCAAATCCCGTCGGCCAGCCGGAAGCGGCCCAGAACAGGCAGGAAACGATCATCGACATGGCGGTGGCGAAAGCCGAGGAGAGAGCCAGTTTGCGATCGACGTAAAGTGTCATGGTCGATACTTTTTGTTCACGCATTTCGTTCGGTGGCATTTCGCCTTTCAGTCCGACGTTGACCTTTCGGCGCAAATCGAAACAGTCTTCGCAGATATCGACAAGTCGGTACAGTTCCATTCCAAGATTGGCCAGCAGCATGTCTTCCCAGCGCGATTCGCTGTTCAGTGTCGGGATGAGGCGATCGATGCGCCGTCTCAGGCGAATGGCGTTTTCGGGACGGTCGTTTTCCGCCCCGCGTGCGATCCATTCGGAAATATCGGTCAGCAGCCTTTGCCATTCGTCCGGCAATTTCCCGTGGTCGCTGTCGTACAGAACGCGCAAGCGGTCTTCTATCGCCGAGAGGATGGGAACCAGGGTCGAAAAGCGGTCCTGCATCGAACGGACGATATTGGTGGTCCAGCGCACATTGGTTGTGTCATAAGGCAGGTGGGTGGACATGATACGCAGTTCGGTGATGATGAGCGCCAGCTTGTTGATATCGAACTGGTTTTCCTTGCCGGTCTGTTTTGATGTCAGTACATTGTTGACCCATTGCTGCCCGTCGCTCAATACCTGGTCGAGACGTTGCATGATGACGCTGCCGATCCCTTTCGGCAGGACAAGGCTGTGTACCAGCGTGGAACACAGCACACCCAGAATGATTTCCTCGGAGCGTGCCAGCGCGACATCGAAGATGCTCGAAATATTGAAAGTGGACATGTCCGCGATTGCCGGCATGGCGACGAAGCCGACCGTATAGCCGCCCAGCAGGAAAGCATATGAGCGGGGCGTTCTGTCCATGAGCGACATGAACAGGCAAAATCCGAACCAGCCACCCATGACCAGCGCGAACATGCCGGTGTAATTGATGAATGTCGGAATCAGGATCACGATCGCCAATGCACCGATGACGGTACCTGTGACACGGTAGATCGCCTTGGATCGGACGGCACCAGCCAGCGGCTGGGAAACGACGTAGGCGGTCAGTGGCGCCCAGAACGGGCGGGGCAGGCCAATGCGGAACGCCAGATACAAAGCCATCATGGCGCCGATAAAACTTTTCAGGGAAAAGATGAAGTCTTCCCGGTCAGGCAACTTGATCATGCTGTTTCTGTGCGATTCTGTGTCGTTCGATGGATTTGCCGAGCGTTTTGAAAACGTGCATGCAGACGTCGAGCTCGTCCTCTGTCAATCCGCTTAAAAGCTGACGGCGCAGCGGTGCGAGTGCAGCATTGAGTTCCCTGACCTTGTCTCGACCTTTTTCTGTCAGGGAAAGCAGGCGTGCGCGTCTGTCGTTGACGTCTTCGCGGCGTTCGAGCAGGCCGGCGGCGACCAGCTGGTCGACCAGACGGACAACGGAAGATGGTTCGATGCCGACCGCTTCGGCGATCACGCCTGGGCGGACACCATCACCGAGACGGCTGATGGCGACGATCGGCCATGCAATGGCCTGGGTCAGCCCGAAACGGGAAGCAAGCCTGTCGCAAACCGCCTTGTAGGCACGCGAGACTTGTGTCATGGTAATCATCAGTTCCATAAGAGAGCGATCGTTTCCGGACATTCGATGTTCACTTTTTGATTGCGAAAAGTTCTGGTGCATATTATTCGCATGCGAAGTATTTTGTCAATGCCGGTTTGCATCGGCATTCATGACGGCATGCGACAGGCAGGATGCGGGTGAGGTGCGATAAAGCCGGATATGCCGCAGCGATCGTGATGTCGTCCGCTGCGGCAGGGGGACAGAAAAATGAGTCGGCATCGACGATTATCGTGCAGGTGGGGCATGCAGCACGAATTCCGTGATTTCGGAAGGCTTGCCGATTCGTAGCGGAAAACCGCTCCACAGACCGGTGCCGTTGCTGACGTACAGTTGCATGTCGCCGATAGTGTACAGACCTGAGACGTAGCCTTCGTTGGCCATTTGCGTGATGAAGTGCAATCCCAGTATCTGGCCGCCGTGTGTATGGCCGGACAGTTGCAGATCGACGCCTTGCCGTGCATGGGCGGCGGCACCGGACGGCTGGTGGGCCAGCAGGATGACGGGGACGTCTGGCGAGGCCTGACGAAATGTGCCGTCAGGATCGGGGGCCGGCAGACCGAATCGTGGGGCGACAGGATCCGTCAGTCCGGCCAGAATGAGGCATTGCCCGCGGTCGGTCAGCCGGACATGGGTGTTTTCGAGAAAGTTCAGACCCAGTTGCGTGAATCTCTGTTTCCAGCCGTCGTGTCCGGAATAATATTCATGATTGCCGCTGACGGCGAAAACGCCGAGCCGCGCTTTCAGGCCGGCGAGTGGCGCGACGTCGAATGCGCGGTTGGCTGGCGTGCCGTCCACCAGATCGCCGGTCATGACGATGAGATCGGGATGGGTGGCGTTGACTTTGTTGACGACGGCGCGTGTCCAGGGTTCGCTGAACAGGCGACTGGCATGCAAGTCGGTGATTTGTACCAGCCTAATGCCGTCAAGTGCTGCCGGAAGGCGCTTCAGTGTGATATCGACACGCCGGATATCCGGAATGCGTACGGCTTGCCAGACGCCGAAAGCGGAAAGCATGAGTGCAGCCAGTGCCAGCACCAGTACGGTACGGTAACCGGAACGGAAAGTCGCTTCTGTCAGTCCGGTCTTGTGCGCTGCCAGCATGACAAGCGCGGCAATATCCTTGAGCAGCAAAAAAAACATCAGCAACAACAGCGCACCGAACAGCCATCCTGCGAGTATCAATACCGGAAACGGCATTTCGGGTGAAGCCATGCTGCCTGAGAAGATGCGGTTGATGAGATGGTATTGCGCGATCAGGAAAATGAGGATGGCGATCAGCCATTTCCAGACCGTTCCGATCGGCAGGGGCGGCACGAATCGCATGATGACATACAGACCGATCAGGGTGGCAACGAAGTGAAACATGGAAAAACGGTTCTCCAAACGGAAATACTGGCGCCGGACAGGATGTGCCGGAAGATGCAGAATGCGGAGGAAAGCATATCGGCAATCCGTCATCCTGCACAGGGGTTTTACAGAATCTTACGAAGCGATGGCAAAAGGATACCTGTAACTAGTGTCCGGCGTATTGCCTGTCGTTTACTTTTTCGAGCCATTCGACATTTTTTCCATCACGCTCACCGGTAATGGCAAGATGTGTCATGGTACTGTCAGGAGCTGCGCCATGCCAGTGTTTGACACCGGCAGGACACCGGACGACGTCGCCCGCTTCGATGACGACGAGCGGTTTTCCCCATTCCTGCGTCAGTCCTTTGCCGGAGACGACCAGCAGGGTCTGTCCGGCAGGATGGGTATGCCATGCCGTTCGGGCGCCTTTCTGGAAAGTCACGTAGGCGCCGGAAGCCGGTAATTCGGCTGTCGGCTGAAACTGCATTGTGATTTGCACGTCGCCGGTGAAAAAGGTATCCGCCCCTTTGAACCGATCCTGTGTATCGCTGCGGACAATGGTTTGACCGTGTTCTGGCAAAACGGCTGTATCTGTGCCTGCGGCATGACTGCAGCATGATCCAGCCAGCATCATGGCAGCGCAAAACATGGTGTATCCCGCTTTCATGGCATTTCCCTTTTTTGAAATTCCAGTCAATTTGTTGATAATCATTTTGCCGTCGGTCTTTCTTCAAGTATTTTCCTGTATATGACGGCGGCGTTTTCCGCTTCTTCGTCGCCCAGGCGGGATTTCAGGACGGCCAGGATATTTTCCATCTCGGGCTGCGTCACACCGACATTCATGGCGGCCTTCATGTGGAATTGCAGTTGTGCGCCGGTACCGTGCATGGCGGCCAGCGCAGAGACCGTTGCGATTTCACGCGTTTTGAAATCCAGCACGCCGCGACCGAAAATATCGGCGAAGAGATGTTCTTTCAGGAATGTGTCGATGCCCGGAGCGAAAAGCTGGTAGGCGGCTTTGGGGGGCAAAGTCGTTATGCCGGCCAGCTTCATCCTGACCTGTTCGCCATAGGCGTCACGATCGGTGCCGGGGGGCAATGCGGCAGGTGTTTCCCCTTCGGTATCGTGGATACCCCGGCTTTTCCGTTCGGCGATCACATCCATGAATGTCTGGATACCGTTGAGGCTTCTCGGAAAACCGGTATAGGCGTAAAGCTGGATCAGGATTTCCCGTATTTCGCTGATTGTCAGGCCGCTGTCCAGTCCTTCTTGCAGGGCCGGTTTCAGACGGGACAAATCGCCGTTGGCGGTAAATGCGGCGATCATGACGATTTTTTCCTGCCGGATGTCCGGCATGTTGTTGTGATGTGTATTCATGGTATCTGCCTTTGCGCAGTTGAACAGGCCGCACAGTGCGATCACGATGCCGGCCAGTATGGACAAAAAGGTTTTTCTATCGGGTTTCATTTTCCGCTTTCGTTCTCCGGTACGGTCAGGTACCGGAAAATGACGGTCAGCGACCGGTCATTTTTTCCAGTTTTTCGGGGTATCGTGCACCGACCAGCCTGACTTTCGAGGTGGCCTGATCGATTTCCAGCAATTCTTCCGCCGTCAGGGTGATATCGGCAGCGCCGATGTTTTCTTCAAGGCGGGGGAGTTTTGTCGTGCCGGGAATCGGGACGATCCAGGGTTTTTTCGCCAGTAGCCATGCCAGTGCGATGCGTGCCGGCGTCGTTTGTTTTGGTGCGGCAAAACTTTTGACCAGATCGACGATCGCCATATTCGTCTTTATGGCTTCCGGCGAAAAGCGCGGCAATACGCTTCTGAAATCGGTTGAATCGAAACGGGTACCGGTATTGAACGCGCCGGTCAGAAATCCTTTTCCGAGCGGGCTGTATGGTACGAATCCGATACCCAGTTCTTCCAGCGTGGGCAGGATGTCTTTTTCAGGAGCTCTCCACCAGAGGGAATATTCGCTTTGTACGGCAGTGACGGGGCAGACGGCATGGGCGCGGCGAATCGTTTTCGCGGCAGCTTCGGACAGACCGAAGTATCTGACCTTGCCTTCGGCGATCAGATCGCCGACAGTCCCGGCGACATCCTCGATCGGCACTTCAGGATCGACACGGTGCTGGTAAAACAGGTCGATCGTATCGACTTTCAGCCGTTTCAGGGACGCTTCGGCCACATCACGGATATGTTCCGGGCGACTGTCGAGTTTTCGCCATTGTCCGCCTTCATCAGGATCGGGCGCGAAACCGAATTTGGTGGCGATCACGACTTCGCCCTTGAAAGGCGCAAGCGCTTCGCCGACCAGTATTTCGTTGGTGAACGGGCCATATACTTCGGCCGTATCGAAAAAAGTGACGCCGCGTTCGACGGCAGCACGGATGAGAGCGATCATTTCTCCGGTGTCTTTCGGCAAGCCATAGCTGAAGCTCATACCCATGCAGCCAAGACCGATAGCCGATACGACAGGGCCGTTTTTCCCGAGTTGACGTTTTTGCATGACGATTCCTCCTGTTGTGTATTCGTAAATCGTGAAGGGCGGTTCGGATCGGGTCGCTTGTGACCGCCCGGATACGGTTTTCTTCAAGAAAAATCTTAATTTTGGGGAGACGGAAATTTAAGGTATGAAACTATCCAGTTCTTGCCTGATTCTCTCGGCTTGTGCAAAATCGGACAAGGATAGCCTATCATGCGGTGAACAGAACCAATGATTGTGGAAGGGAGGAAACGATGCCGGAAAACAGCCAAAGCGTTTTGCAGGAAAAAAACCGCCTTATCCGGGAAAAGCTGCTGAAGTGGTTGCCGGAACAGGGGGAGTACCAGACACAGATCGCAGGGTTTTCCCTGTTCAGGTTCGATGAAAGCGAGTCGTGCGAGAACTGTTTTTACGAACCGGCAGTCGGTGTCGTCGTTCAGGGGAACAAGCGGTCGGTTGTCGGCAGCGAGGAATATTTTTACCATGAGTATGACAGCCTGTTGAACAGCGTCGATCTTCCCAGCCAGAATTACATTCTCGATGCCACACCGGAAAAACCGTTTCTGGGAGTATCGCTGAAGATCGACCGGCACATCATCGGACAGTTGCTCATGGAACAGCCTGAACTGGCTCAGGGTGATGTCGAAACGGCAAGAGGCTTGTGCGTCATGCAGATCGAGGTGGATGTACTGGATGCCTTTTTGCGGTTGACCGAATTGCTGGACAATCCGGGACAGATACCGGTACTGGCTCCGATGATCGTGCGGGAAATCCATTATCGTTTGCTGGCAGGGCCGCGCGGTCGTTTTTTGCGCGCGATCAATACCGCCGGCTCTCAGGGAAACCGCATCGCACAGGCGGTCTCGTGGTTAAGAAAAAACTATAAAGAACCTTTGCAAGTCGATGAATTGGCTAAAAAAGTCAATATGGCAACTTCAACGTTTCATCGCCATTTCAAGCAGATCACCACGCTGTCGCCCTTGCAGTATCAGAAGCGTTTGCGCCTGTATGAAGCGCAACGGCTGATGCTGGTCGAAAACGAATACGCCTCGCGTGCCTGTCTGGCGGTCGGCTACGAAAGTCCGACACAATTCAACCGCGAATACAAACGCCTGTTCGGTGAACCGCCATCCCGCAATGTACACAAGGTCAGGGAATTGCAGGTCTGACGGGCGTCATCATCCGGTTGAAAAAGATGACGGCGCCATGTTGCCGGTTTTGCCGGATATTTGCCGCAGGATGGTGAAAACGACCGGACTGTGTGGATATTCCGGATGGATGATGCAAGAAAATATTTTCAAAATCATCATGATAAATCGGTTTTTTAAACTGTTTTCAATGGTTTTTCATGGCATGACCAGTTCAATGCCCTGATGCGGCAGGCAAGATAACCGGTGCAGCGGACAGCGTCCGGAAAGCATGCAACCGGTATGAAAGGGATGGTGTCGGAACCGTGACGAAGGAGTGCGATATTTCAGGTAATCCAAATGGCAAGCTATCCGGATGCGTCATGCATGCCTGACGATACCGGCTTGGTGAACCGAAAGCGGGATGGGCATGCAACATTGTGAAATCACATGAGAATATGTCGATAATATGATGAATATATGACATATTTATCATGAGCGATCCGGCGTTATCCAGTGTGTGGCATGAGGTGGATAGGGAAAATCGCATGGATCGGGACGGGTGACGGGACAAAAAGACGGCGCGTTTCCATTTGACTGGAAAACGCGCCGTTTTTGTCGCCGGCAAGCAGTTTTCCTGTGCCGGCAGCTTTGTCGCCTGGTCAGGGTTTTTCGGTCAGTGCCGTCAGGCCGCCTGCAAGACTGGTGACATTAAAGCCGTTTTGCCTGAGTATGCGGGATGCGAAGTAGCTGTTTTTGCCCAGCGCGCAAACTGTGACGACAGGGCGGTTACGGTCGATTTTGTCGAGATTGTCTCTTAAGGACGGAACGGGGATGTTGACGGAGCCCGGCAGCGGATTGGCTTGTGCAACCGGTTTTCCGCGCACGTCGATGACTTGTACGGACGAATCGGAAGGCAGCGTCGTGGTCACATCGACAAGACTGTCACGCTGGTTGCATGCCGCGAAACCGGCGATGTTGATGACGTCCTTGGCGGAACCGAAAGGCGGTGCGTAAGCCAGTTCAAGATGGCAGATGTCCTCGATGGTCATGTTGGCGGTGATGGCGGTCGCCAGTACGTCAAGCCGCTTGTCCACACCGGCGACACCGACGGCCTCGGCACCAAGCAGGCGGCCTGTTTCCGGATCCCAGAGAATCGTCAGCGTCACCATTTGTGCGCCCGGATAATAGGAAGCATGGTGAAAATCGTTGACTGTCGTGACGGCATACGGCAGGTTGCAAGCCTTGAGCCGGTTTTCGGTCCAGCCTGTCGAACCTGCCGCGACATCGAATACGCGGACGATGGCCGTGCCGAGCGATCCCGGATAGGGACGGGCCTTGTCGCCCAGAAACAGATGGTCTGCCGCGACACGTCCCTGACGGTTGGCCGGGCCACCCAGTGCGACGGCGACAGGTTTTCCGAAAACACGGTCGATGGTTTGCACAGCGTCTCCGGCGGCATAAATGTCCGGGTCGGACGTCTGCATGAATTCGTTGACGACGATATGGCCGCGTTCGCCCAGCTTCAGGCCGGCTTCACGTGCCAGCTTGCTTTCCGGTTCGATGCCGATGGACAGAATGACGATGTCGGCCGGAAGCGTTTTGCCGGAAGCCAGATGGCATGTCAGCGACGTGTCGCCTTTTTCGAAACGTACGACCTCATCGCTCGTGAACAGTTCGATGCCGTGGCTTGCCAATGCGCGTTCCAGCGGGACAGCCATTCTGCCATCGACTTGCGGCAGGACGTGCGGGCCTTTCTGGACGATTTTCACCTTCAGCCCCTTGCGGTGAAGTTGCTCTGCCATTTCCAGACCGATGAAACCTGCGCCGACGACGACGGCTTGCATGCCGGCAGCTGTATCGGTGATGATGCGATCCATGTCGGCCAGATTGCGCAACACATGAATCCGCGGATTGTCAACGCCATCGATGGCGGGGACGCGCGGCGCGGCACCCGGAGCAAGCATCAGTTTGTCGTAAGAAAGCCATTCTTCACGCTGTCCGGGCAGGTCGCGGACGAGTACACGCTTGTTCTGGCGATCGATGCGAATCGCTTCGCAGCGTGTACGTACGTTCACGTTGAGCATGGCCTTGAGCGAAGCCGGTGTCTGAACCGCCAGCACATTGCGGTCGATGATTTCGCCGCCGACATGGTAGGGCAGACCGCAGTTTGCAAAAGAAACATCGTTTCCGCGCTCGATCATCGTGATTTCGGCGCTTTCGTTGAGTCGTCTGGCACGTGCGGCAAAAGAAGCTCCGGCGGCGACACCGCCGATAACCAGTATTTTCATGGGTTTCATCTGCTCTCCTGTTGTTTGGCTGGGGATAATAATATATAAAAAGATATAATATTAAAATATATATCATTGGCGACTGTCAAGTGCCGGATGACGGCAGCGGTATTCGGGGCATGCCGCGACAAAAAGGAGAGGGGGTCTGTTTCGGTGACCGTGCCTGTGGCGGTGCGGAATTTGCAGGTCTGGGCGCAAGGACGATACAGCCTGAAAACCGCACGGGTATGGCGGCGGTCTGGCTGTGCAGGGACGAAGGGGGTGGAGCGAACGATATGCGCCATGCCGGACAACCCGTTTTCAGGTATGACGCGGAAAGCGCCGGCAGCAAAACCGGCGGGACCGGATGGGCGAATGTCTTAATGCAGGGCTTTGGAAGGCGACATGCCGCCGCCATACAGTTCACTGAAAAATTTCAGCGCGGCTTCGTCGTAGGCTTCGCCGGCTTGCAGGGTGATTTTTCCCTGGCTTTCCAGCAGACGCCCCAGATCGGCCAGCTGGCGCGACAGCGGCAACAAACGCTGGAGTTCCATAAGGCTGCTGGTGATCGCAACGGCATCGGCAGCGAGTTCGCGGTGTATGTCTTCCGTCATCGTATCGACCTTGATGGCGTTGTCGTCATCCTGTTCCGTGTTCGCTTTCGATTTCAGACACATCGTCAGAAATTTTTCGATTTTGTCTTTGAGCTTGTCGGTCATTGTTTTCGAGAGGGATATGAATAACGAGAGTATATCAAGCGGATCGCGCCGTGTGCATTGAAACCGGAGGGATTCTGTCATGACAGACGACACAAGGCCGGAAAACGGCGCGGTTGGCCGGCCAAGGTATTGTCGATATGCCGGTAGTGTCCGTGCCGCAGGCGGTATCTGTTGCAAAGGTGGCGACTCAGGAGAGGCTTCAACAGCGGAGAGGCTGAAAATACCGGTCGTATTCAACCGTGCTCCATACGGTTCCACCGATGCGACATGAAACGGATGTCATCTGGCGCATATATTGCCGAAGAACGGACAAGATGCGAGCCTGTTTCTGATGAACGGCGTGATCGGTATGGCGAAGGGTATTCGCAAGCCGCAGGAGAGTCATGAGCGGCATTTGTCTCTGATGCTTCGGGATCTGGTCTGGCAGGGCGTTGCCGTCAGGGCGCGCGATACAGATACCGTACGCTGTGGCATATACAGGAATCATCCCGATTTTGCAGGTGCGGAAGCATTCGCCATGCAATCCCTGACGGAATGGGGGGGGGAATATGAGCGTGTCCTGCCGTTTGGGTGCCATCCGTTACGCATTCGTACCGGATGGCTGTTTATGACGGCTTATCGTACCGTACTTTTCATGGCAAGGCGCACGGTTTGCGGCCACAGGTAATGATGGCAGAACCGGATGGATACATAGGCGATGACCAGCACAGCGATGATCGCTTCTCCGGTTGCCAGCATACGCAGCTGTTCGGCGTATTGTGTCGCCTGCGGAAAACCGGCGACGAGATGCGCCATCTTGTACAGTGCCGTCGCACCGATCGCCATGGGGAAGGTGAAAGCCGCGTAACCCGGCGTGAACGGCAGGCGCATCAGGTGGAACAGCGCGATATAGGTGAACAGGGTCATCAGCAGGGCGATACCGAGCAGAACCGCGCAGACGAGCAGGGACGGTTCTTTCACCACGGTCAGGTAACCGGCCAGCGAGAGGCTTGCAGGCGCGGCCATGATGGCGATGGTCGGTTTGGCGGCATCGGGCACTTCGCTTCTGAAAACCAGCCGGTAAACCATCAGCGGCAGCATGACAAGGTAACTTGTGAGGCCGATCGCCAGCAATATCAGCGCCAGTTCCGTATAGGCGGCACCCGGGCAGGTGACATCGGCGACGACGATTCCGACGGGCGGCACGAACCAGCTGGGTACCATGTGGTTCATTTGCCAGTCTCTGGCACGGTGCCAGATGAACAGGGCCAGTACGACCAGATGCACGCCGACAGTGAAAAACCACAGAATGTCGCCTGTTACCGGAAATGCCTTGCCGAGCGCTTTGGAGATCACCATGGTCGCCATGGCGAATGTCGGAACGATACTGCCGACGACCGGGTGCTTCAGGTCACGGTGCAAGGTATCCGGATGACAGACGAAACGGACGGTCAGCAGACACAGCAAAATTCCGGCGACGACGGCGCCGGTGTTCTGACCGTGTCCATCGAGCGGCAACAGGTTTTCAAGACACCATCCCATGCTGGCGATACCCAGCGCGAGACCGGCAAGCGGCGTCGGGATGTTTCGTGTTTTTTCATGTACCCATTTGAACATTTTGCACTCCGTTTTTTGTTTTTTTCGATGTCGTCATTGTAAGGATCGGGTATCATTTGGAAAATCGAATAATTTTTGACGATGTGTTTAGAAAAATCAAACGATGAGAATTACGCTCAAACAGCTTTCGGTTTTCGTCGCCATCGCGCGGCATGGCACCATGACCCGTGCGGCGGACGTATTGTTCATGACGAAAGGTGCGGTGTCGCAGGCGTTGGCGGAGCTGGAAAACCAGTTGGGTGTTTGTGTGTTCGACAGGCAGCGTGCGCGGTTGCATCTCAATCATGAAGGGGAAAAACTGCTGCCGCTGGCCGATGAATTGCTGGCGCGTTCGCAAGGCGTCGCGGCGCTTTTCGGCAAGCAGGGTGCCGATACCCGGCTGGCGATAGGCGCGACACGGACGATCGGCAGTTACCTGTTGCCGGACATGTTCGCTGCATTCGAGCGTGAAAACGGCTGGTTGCCGGGTGCGGCAATCGACAATTCGCAAGCCATCGAGGGCATGCTTTGCCGTTTCGAGATCGATATGGCGCTGGTCGAAGCGCCGTTGACCGATCCGATGATCGTCTGCGAGCCCTGGCTGGAAGATGAAATGGTCGTGCTGGCGGCGAAAACGCATCGGCTGGCGGGCAAGAAACAGGTTTCGTTTGCCGAACTGGCCGATGAACGCTGGCTGTTGCGGGAGCCGGGTTCAGGCAGTCGTGCGTTTTTCGACAATCATCTCGCCCCCTGTCTGGACAATCCGTCCGTTTTTCTGTCACTGAATGCACCCGATACGATTCTGGCCTGTGTCGGCAACGATCTGGGGGTGACCTTCGTCTCGCGGCGCGTGCTGGCGCAACCGTTTTATGCCGGACAATTCGCGGTGCTGGAAACGGAACGCCGTTTTCTGCGGCCGTTCACGCTTTGTTACCATCGGGACAAATATGTTTCGCCGACCCTCGAAAAATGGATGGCGTTTTGCCGGGGATGGGAAGGGGTGCCGGGTGGGCGAACATCCGGATGACGGAATGGCCGACCCGGCAGACGGTGTCAGATACCGGTTCCCTTTTCGTAACTTTCAGGGAAGCGGTCGCCGTAGATTTCGATTTCTGCCAGAGAATCGCCGATGGTACGCAAATCGGCATCCGAGAGGCGGACATCGACAGAGGCCAGATTTTCTTTCAGGCGATGCAATTTCGTCGTTCCCGGAATCGGCACGATCCAGGGTTTTTGCGCGAGCAGCCATGCCAGCGCGATCTGTGCGGGCGTCGCGCCTCTTTCGTCGGCCAGCGCCTTGAGCTTTTCGACGAACCGCTGGTTCGCTTTCAGGGCTTCCGGCGAGAAGCGCGGGAAAAACTTGCGGAAATCGAAACCCTTGTCGAACGTGGCGTTCGCCTTGAGTGCGCCGGTCAGAAAACCCTGTCCCAGCGGGCTGAACGGCACGAATCCGATCCCCAGTTCTTCCAGCAATGGAAGGATTTCTTCTTCGGGTTTTCTGTACCACAGGGAATATTCGCTTTGCAGTGCGGCGACCGGGCAGACCGCATGAGCGCGGCGGATCGTATTGGCGCCGGCTTCGGACAAACCGAAATACCGGACTTTTCCTTCGGCGATCAGGTCGCCGACAGTCCCGGCGACATCCTCGATCGGTACGGACGGATCGACACGGTGCTGGTAAAACAGGTCGATCGTATCGATATTGAGCCTTTTGAGGGAAGCCTCGGCCACTTCGCGGATATGTTCCGGACGGCTGTTGACAGCCGTCCATGCGCCGCCATTGGCAGGATCCGGTGCAAAACCGAATTTCGTGGCGATGATGACCTTCTCGCGGATGGGCGAGAGCGCCTTGCCGAGCAATTCTTCATTGGTGAACGGGCCGTAAACCTCGGCGGTATCGAAAAAATCGACGCCCAGATCGACGGCTTCATGAATGAGACTGACCATTTCGCCGATATCGGCCGCAGGGCCGTAACCCATGCTCATTCCCATACATCCCAGACCCAGTGCGGACACTTTCAGGCCGCTTTTTCCAAGTTCGCGTTTTTCCATGGTTTCACTCCGTTTTGAAAGGATTTTCATGTGCCTTCAGTATAAAAACGCGAGAAAACGTACTGAATACCCATTCCTTTTTCATTCTTGCCTGATTCTCTCCGGACATATATCGACGGGAGAAAACCGCCATACACACATTCAGACCGGCAATCGGGTGAAACCGTCAGAGGGTTTTGACTGCCTTTGCCGGAACTCCGGCGACAACCGTATTGGCCGGCACATCCCGCGTGACGACGGCGCCTGCGGCGATGACGGCATTGTCTCCGATCGTCACATTCTGCAAGATCGTGGCATGCGCACCGATCCAGACATTTTTGCCGATGACGATCGGTCCGGGCAGGGTGGTGGCACGCCGGTCCGGTTCCAGCGCGTGATTGAGGGTCGCCAGTACCACCTGATGACCGATCAGACTGCCGTCCCCGATCGTAATGCCGCCCTGATCCTGAAAACAGCAGCCTGAATTGACGAAAACGTTTTTGCCGAAACGGATGTTCTTGCCGAAATCCGTATAAAACGGCGGAAACAGACGAAAAGAGGGATCGACGGGAACGCCCGTCAGTCTGGACATCAGTTCGCAGACGGTTTCTGGCGAATGGCACGAAGCGTTGAGTTCGGCTGTGATGCGCTGTGCTTCCTGACTGACCTGTACCATGAAGTCGTAGCATTCGGACGGCACGGGGACAGGCTTGCGCTGTTTCATATGTTCCAGAAAAGTATTCAGATCCATGCGTTCATTCCTTATGTTGTACGTGTTGTGACGGCGAATGTGGCCGTTCTTCGGACGGCGCTATTTTTTCATGGAAAGCATATGAAAAAAAAGCGATGGAACTCCCGGTAACTTGCCTGAAAGTGCCGTTTTGATGCAAAAGCGCCAGGCGAACCGGCAATATCCTGTACGCGCCATTGCCGGATGCCGGCAAGTCTGGCGAAAACGGGGGCGGGGAATCGTCATTTCCCGGACTTGCGTGACAATTCCGTGAAAACGACCGCGCCGAAAATCATCGCGGCGCCGATATAGCCGCGCAGTGCCAGAATTTCATGCAGGAAAAGGTAGGACAGCAGGGCGGAAAAAACCGGTTCCAGCGAAAATATCAGTCCGATATTCTCGGCCGTGGTATAACGCTGGGCGATCGGTTGCACGACGAAACCGTAAGCGCTGCATACCAGTCCAAGTCCCATGATCGCCCCCCACTGGAGCGGCGTCCCGGGCAGGGACGGCACTTCAAGGAACAGCATGAAAACCGCGCCGATCAGGGAAGCGACGCCCAGCTGGATGATACTGATCATCAATGCATCGTTGCCTTTGGCGAGTCTGTCGAACACGATGATATAAACGGCATAAAAAAACGCGCCGATGAGACAGTAAACCGCACCGGCATCGAGCGATATACCGTCTTTTGCCGTCAGCAAAAAAAGTCCTGTAATGGAAATCAGAATGGCGATGACGATATTGCGCGAGGGGAGCGTTTTGCCGATCAGGCTTTGCAGAACCGGCACGATGACGACGGTCGTACTCGTCAGAAAACCCGCCGTCGAGGCAGTCGTCAGATTGACACCGTTGACCATCCCGTAAAAAATGAGAAACAGAATCACGCCCATCACCAGCCCTTTCGCCAGTGTCGGCAACGTCAGATGACCAAAGCGGGGCAGAAACATAAGCGACATGGCGATAAAGGCGATACCGAAGCGCATGGCGATCAGATTGTATGGCCCGATGCCGTCCAGCCCGACTTTCATCAGAAGATAGGAAGAACCCCAGGCCAGCGCCACACTGGCCATCAGCAATTCGGCTTTACGGCTGTTCATTTACTCTAGGCATGTTTTACTGAAAGCGATCGTTTGCGAGATACCGTAAAACCTTTCCGGCATGAAACGGCACATGACTGGCGGCGGACTCGCAGGAAAAACAGTCGCCATTTTATATCCTTGCATCATCGGCAGGGGCATTTCCGCAAGATGCATGCGTGAAACGACCATTCGTATTCCCGGGATTTTTCCGGTATTACGTAACGCAGTCGATTGCGGCAGGGATCGGGCAAAATGGCATCCTTGATGGAAAAAGACGGTATAACCGGTAATGAAACCGGAAAAGACGGTATTTCGATATTATCCAATTCGGATTTTCCTGAATTATCCGCAACTGGACAGAATACATGCACAAACGCGGCTGGAAAACGGAATAACAGATATAAACAGATATATTCAGGGTGGAACATTCAGAAATATCCGGATGGTATATCCGTTTAATGGGAAAACCTGATAGCGTGATTCCAGTGTATTGCGCCTGATCCGGACATCCGGATCCGCTATACCGGAATACACTCAAAAACGGCTGAAATCGCCAAAAGAGAAAACGAATCATGCAACCGTTTCGACCACCGTTTTTCATGGCAGTCTCTTTACCGGTTTTTCCGGAAAATCATGATGCATGTTCAGGATCATATCTTGATAAATCACATTAATTATTCTTATCAACCATATGATAAACAATATATTTCAACCTGTTTTGGTATATCGGATTATATCCGGTGTATCGGCGAGTCTTCCGGAGAAGGGAAAAGGTGCGCAGCGAAAGTCAGAAAGCAGATTATGGGGTGCCGGTATCCGTACGTACTGTTTCCATGACCGACCTTTCATCACAGACTGGTAGCGTGCTGGATATTCTATGCAATGGTTTTTAGGGTATTATTGTTTTTTCTTTATTTCTTTTTTTCTTTTTTCTATTGCCATCCTGGATATATGCAAGATTGTCAGAATGAAATGGATCGGCATTTGTTGCCTTCAAGGTTTTTTGATTTTTCCCACGGATTCTGGAAATAAGCGCGATTGGCATACTCTGTTCCAGAATCACGTGTTTTTCCTGTGCCGAAAGGTCTGTGGATAACGAACCGCAATTCGTGATCCGTATGTCATGTTTCCGACTTCCGATCGGTGACAATACCGTTTCAGCGGGTCGTGCGGCCGCGGTAGCGGCCATGGCTGTCGTAGCGTCTGCCGCTGGCGTCTTCGCGGCCCGTGTATCGTCCCTGATTGTCGTAGCTGCGCCCGTTCGCGTCTTTTCGCCCGATGTAGCGTCCCTGACTGTCGTAGCGTCTGCCGCTGGCGTCCTCGCGTCCTGTGTAGCGTCCCTGGCTGTCGTAATGACGCCCGTTCGCGTCTTTTCGTCCGATGTAGCGTCCTGACCGGTCGTACATGCGACCGTTTGCATCCATGCGACCCTGATAGATGCCTTGTTCGTCGTAGAGCCGTCCGGGTTGCGAAAATTCGGTGGCGTTTGCATGGAAGGCGAGCAGGGACAAGAGAAGGAGTGAAAGGATTTTCAACATGGCGTTTTTCCGTATTGCGTTTCTGTGTTTTTGCGAGCCATTTGCCAGCCGGATGACAGGTCATGTGTCAGGCGGAATATCGGTACTTCGGGGCGGTTTTTCCGGTGGATCGCAGGTTTTCAGTTTATCGCATTGCGGGCAGGTTATGCGGTTGTCCGGCAAGAGGGGGGAGCGGGTACGGCATGGCAGAAAACGGGGTGAGGTGTTTCCGGCATGTGCCGCTTGTGTCCGGGAAAGCGCGTGCCGGTTCGCGTTTTCCCGGATGAAGGATGATTGGCGGATCAGTTCAGGTTGGTTTTGAAAAAGTTTTCCATTTTGTCGAACGGGATGATGTCGGTACGGTCGTACAAATCGGTATGGTTTGCGCCCGGGATGATCATCAGTTCCTTGTTGTCGCCCTTGAGTTTTTTGAAGGCGTCTTCGCCAAAATAGCGGGAATGGGCTTTTTCGCCGTGGATGATGAGTACGGCATTACGGATTTCGTCGCTGTATGCCAGTATCGGCATGTTCAAAAACGAGAGTGCCGAGGTTTTGTTCCATCCGTTATTGGAGTTGAGGGAGCGGGGATGGTAGCCGCGCGGCGTTTTGTAATAGGCGTAGTAGTCTTTGACGAATTGCGGTGCATCCTCGGGCAGCGGATCGACTACGCCGCCGGCAAGGGCAAAGGTGCCGTTGCGGGCGTCTTCAATCCGCTGGGCGTTGAGCTGCTGGCGCAAGGCATAGCGCTGGTCGGCGTCCATGCTGTCGAAGTAGCCTTTGGCGGTGACGCGGGTCATGTCGTACATGGTGGATGCGACGGTGGCCTTGATTCGCGGGTCGTTGGCGGCGGCATTGAGCGCGAATCCGCCCCAGCCGCAGATGCCGATGATGCCGATACGTTCCGCGTCCACATCGTCTCGCAGCGACAGGTAATCGACGGCGGCGCTGAAGTCTTCGGTATTGATGTCGGGGGATGCGACATAACGGGGGGTGCCGCCGCTTTCACCGGTGTAGGATGGGTCGAAAGCGATGGTCAGAAAACCGCGTTCGGCCATGGTCTGGGCATACAGGCCGGAGGCTTGTTCCTTGACGGCGCCGAACGGGCCGCTGACGGCGATGGCGGGCAGTTTGCCTGTTGCGTTTTTCGGAATGTACAGGTCGGCGGCCAGTGTGATGCCGTAGCGGTTGGTGAATGTGACTTTGCTGTGCGTCACTTTGTCGCTTTGCGGGAATGTCTTGTCCCATGCGCTGGTCAGTTTCAGTGTTTCCATAACGGTTCCTTCAGAGTATGCGGGGTTTGCGTTGGCGGACATGGTGCCGATGGCGATCAATAACCCCATGATGAGATTTTTGGCGATGTGTTTTTTTGTCATGGCTGGTTCAGGGGTGTGTCTGGTTGTCGGATTGAAAGGTAATGGTTACGTCTGTATGGCCGAGGGCTTCGGCCAGTCCGGATGGATTGTTGATTTTTCCGATGGGGGTGTACCGGTATGAACTGGTGAAAGTTTTGTAAAACAGGACGATGCAGTCATTGCCCCATAACATCAAATCCCCTGTGCGGATCGTGCCCGGCAGGGAAGCATCGGCCGGCAAGGTGTTGGCGAGAGTGTGGAATTTCTCGTTTCCGGCATGGTCTTGCATCGTGACTGTCAGTGGCAGCAGTTTCCGGAACGCTTGTGCGGTCGGGTTGTCCGACAAGGTAGCCGAATAGCTCGAGGGGCCGATTCTGATGGTAATGGCTTCATTCATGGCGGGGTGACCTTTGTCGTTGTGTTGCGTGGTTTGTTTTGTGCTTGCGGAGGCGGTTGCAGGCGCTTCGGCAACCGGCAGACCGTTTGCGGAAACCGGTATGCTTTCCGCAAACAGCGACAGAAACAGTATGCTTGCCATTCCGAGGCGTTTTATCGTTCGTGAAGCTTTCATGACAGGTATTGTCCGGATGGTCGAACCGCTTATGCCGATGGCGGCCGGTCGTTTATGTTTTCTGTATCCGAATGCAAGTATAGAAAATCGTGCCGGATAAGAACAGACACGATTCTTTATCATTCTTGCCTGATTCTCTCGGCAGTCCGGGAGATTGACGAAGTGAAAGATCGGGTGTTTTCCGGACGGGATACCGGTGTTTTACCGGAAGCGGGAACGGTCGGGAAGCGGTGAAAATGCAGAAGACGGAAAGCGCTGTCGTTACGGATGCAGGTACCGGTTGAGTTGTTCCCGGCAGGGAAAAACCGCATGGATGGCGCGTGGGATGCTTTCGTGAAGGCTTGTGTCCCGAATCAGGTTGCCGCAAGGGGCAAGGGCTGATTCGGGAAGGACGGGTCAGGACAGTCGGGTATCAGTATGAATGGCGTCATATGTTCCGGACTGTACGTAATGCACCGGATGGATAGGTTCGTCCGGCGTTTCCTGCTGGCCGAATACGATACCCAAAAGCGAACCGATGATCACAAACCAGAACGATAAGCTGACCAGGGCGCCAATGCACAATGCGGATACATAGGAATCAATCTGCTGGAATTTGGTTGGATTGAACATGATAGCCACCTTTGATAATTCGAAAAGCACTTTTTATTTTCAGAAAACTGGCGGCTTCCGGGATGAATGACGGCGAATATAAAAATTTTTGCCGGAGAGTTTTCATGAATACCGATGGCTTTATTTTTGAGCAACCAGAATCAAACTTCAATAAAGTTTTTTATACATATATATTCACTTTTTTTCGAACAAAACTGCAAACCGGTCGTTTTACTGTAATTAATTACATGATTTTATGTTTTGTAAAAATATTTTCCCAGAATAACTGTTCGGTTTTTTCTGATTATCCCGGGAAAATGATATTGAAAATGGACGAATGACCGGATGTGCCGGATATTCGCGGGGAACGGGTATGCCTGTCTTTTTCGACAGTCCGGAAAATACGGTTTGTCGCAAGCGTGATGATGCGCTGTATCGGGAATATGGAGATTGTTTGGCGGTGGATTACCGCGTTTTCCGTAAAGGGCGGAATGCGTTTCTGACCGGACGGGTGTTTTCCTGCGTGCATGACCGTCATGCGGCATGACGGTTTCGTCCATGATGCATGGTGTGTCCGGTCATGCGCCGCTTTGCCGGCTGCAGCCCGGACCTTCGATTCTGCTTTTGCCGTTTTTGCCGGGGATGACCCGGATTTGTGTGCGTATCCGGTCTTTCAGTGCGCTGACATGCGAGATGATGCCGATCAGTTTGCCGTTTTGCTGCAAGCCGGCCAAGGTGTCCAGTGCGGTTTCGAGTGCCGCTTCATCGAGCGTTCCGAAGCCTTCGTCGAGAAACAGGGAATCGACACGGACGTTTCGGCTGGTCATGCCGGACAATCCCAGTGCCAGCGACAGGCTGACGATGAAGCTTTCGCCGCCGGAAAGGTTCCGTGTCGAACGGATTTCTCCGGCCTGATAGTTGTCGATGACGTCCAGTTCCAGCGGCTGGTCATTGTTGCGGATGAGCAGGTACCGGTCGGTCATTTTTTGCAGTTGCCGGTTCGCGTGGGCGATCATGAGTTCGAATGTCAGTCCCTGCGCGAAGTTCCGGTATTTTTTGCCGTCTGAGGAGCCGATGAGTGCATGCAGGTTGTTCCAGCGGGCGCATTCCTGTTTTTGCGCTTCGATGACGGTCTGTTTTTCCCTGAACCGTTCTTTGGCTTCGGCATTGTTTTGCAATTTGTGGCGGATGCCCGCCATGGTGTCGCGCAGGGTTTTCAGGGCGTCGTTTTGCTGGCCGGATTGCTGTTGCAGTTCCGTCAGGGAAAGCGGCGTGAGGGCTTTCGCGGTTTCGGCGGCCAGCTGTTCTTCTCGGTCTTTTTTGCGGGCTGTCAGTGCCGTCCGCTGTTGGTCATGCCGGCGTGCGGTTTCTGCCAGTGCGGTGCGTTCTTCGTCTCGCAGTCTGGCATCAAGGAAGGCGGTTTCTTCGGGAAAGCCCTTTGTCCGGCAGGCTTCGGCAAAAGCGTTTTCCTGTTTTTCCAGTTCCGGTGCGCGTTGCCGGATGCGGTTTTCCAGGGTTTGGATACGGGTATCGGCGGCCTGCGATCGCTCGCGGCTGCTGTCGTGCCGTTCTCGGGCCTGTCGTTCCGCGGCTTCGGCTTCGTCGATTTGCCGGTTCAGGCGGTTTTCTTCCTCGCCGGGGTTCCGGTCGCCGAACAGGGTGTTGCGCGTATCGTGTCTCGCTGTCCAGTCGTCCTGAAGGGTCTGGCGTTTTTGCGTGAGGTTTTGCAGTGTTTCGCGCCGTGTTGCGATGATGGCGGCAAGCCGCTGGATTTTGCTGTCCGTGTCGGCACGCTGTTTTTCGACGGTCGTTTTTTGCGCGGTTTGTGTGTTCCATGCCGCCAGACGTTCTCGCAATGTGTCGATGCGTGCAGGAATATCCGTTTCCGGCGTTGCTTCGGCACCGAGTGACTGAAGCCGCGCCGACAGGGCGTTGCGGTATTCGTCCAGTTCATGATTTGCGGTTGCCAGTTCCTGCGTGCGTTCGTCCAGCCGTTGTTGTGCCGCCTGTTGCCGACTCGATGCAGCCAGTTCTTTTTTTTCGGCATCGTTGAGGGCGTCGCGTATCCGGTTCGCCGTTTCCTGCAGTCGGGCGTTGGCGGTGTCCTGTGTTTCGGCCTGTGTGATCAGCCGGTCGATGGCGGCTATTTTTTCTGTGGTTTCGTCCGGTGCCGGTATCGTGTCTTGTGTGTAGGGGTGGTGCAATGCGCCGCACAGCGGACAGGCTTTGCCGTCCTGAAGGCGTGCACGGTGTTCGGTCAGCGAGGCGACGAGCTGGATGTTGCGCAATTTTTCGTTCAACAGGTCTTTTTCGAGACGGTATTCGCGCAATGTGCGACCTGCCAGTATCTTTTCCAGCGCGCTTTTTCCCTGTTCGAGGGCAGAAGCGGTGCGGGTTTGTTCCTGACGGATTGTTCCGGTTTCTTTCCGGCATCCGGCGAGGGCGGTTTCCGCTTGTGTCAATGCCTGTCGCGCCTCTTTTTCTGCGGCGGCTTTTTGCGCGGTGTCCTGTGCCATCGCGTCCAGGTGTCTGGATTGTTCTTCGATCGCGGGCAGGCTGGTGGCAAGCGCCTCATCCTGCGCATGTTCGACGAGGTAACGGTCGATGGTCGCCAGTGTCCGGTCGTATCGGGCAAGGTGTTGTGTCTGTCCGGACAGCGTGTTCCGGTCGGTGTCCGCGTGCGCTTGTTCCTGACGGTATTGCGCGTCGATGTCGGCCAGCTGTTTTTGCAGGCTGTCCAGTGTCTGGTCGAGTGCGCGGACTTGTTGCCAGAGCGGTTGCGCTTGCTGGCGGGTTTCCTTGCGCTGGCGCGTCAGTTCAGAGGCCGCTTCGAGTGCCTGCGCCTGTTGCGTGAGTGCGGCTTGCAGGACGGGCAGGGCGGTTTTTTCCGTTTCGAGGGCTTGCCGGTCGTCAGTTTGCTGTTTGCGTATCGCCAGCAGTGCCGCGTACTGGCCGTCGAGTGTGGCGGCGCGTGTGGCGCGTTCCAGTCTTTCGCGTTCCGGTCCGAAGGCTTCGATGGCTCTTTGCAGGGTGTTTTCCTGATCGGTCAGTTCGCCGATTTCACGTTGCAGGTTTTCAATCGTGGTCAGCCATTGGATGGCTTGCGTCGTTTCGGCTATCTGCCCGGCAAGCGTGGTTTCTTTTGTCTGGTGGGTCGCCAGTTCCTGTTGCAGGGCGTTTTCCTGTTCCGGTTCCAGCAGGGTGATCGCTCCCAGTTCGGCTGTGAGCAGGTGCAGTTTTTCGTTTTCGGCGCGCGACAGTTCATGTACGCGGATGGAGATGTCGCTGTATATGCCGGTTCCGGTGATTTGCTCGAGTATCGGCGCGCGGTCGTTGGCATTGGCTTTCAGGAAAGTATCGAACCGGCCTTGCGCCAGCAGCATGGCGCGTGTGAACCGGTCGAAGTTCATGCCGGTGAGGCGTTCGATTGCGCTGCCGGTGCGCTGAATGCCGGATTCGATGATTTCGCCTGTGTCGGCGTTGGCGATTTCATGTCTGGCCTGCTGGAGATTGCCATCGCTTTTCAGGTATGCGCGGCGGTGGCTCCAGTGGCAGCGGTAGTGTCCTGCCGGCGTTTCGAACGTGACTTCGGCGAAGCATTCTCCGGTCTGGCGGGACATGATGCCGTTTTCTTTTTGGGACATTTGCTCCAGTCGTGGCGTGCGTCCGTAAAGCGCGAGGCAGATCGCGTCGAGTATGGTGGTTTTGCCTGCGCCGGTCGGCCCTGCGATCGTGAAAATCCCGTCCGATGTATATGAAGGATGGGTCAGGTCGATGAACCATTCTCCCGCCAGCGAATTGAGGTTTTTGAAACGTATTTGCAGTATGCGCATCGTCAGTCCTTCTGTGTGGCGGGGCGTTCGTCGTTTTCCAGCGAGAAAACCGCTTCGCGGTAAGTGGCGGTCAGTTCGGGGCGCTGTTCCTGTGGAATGTCGTGGGCATCCAGACAGCGGGTAAATACTTCGTAAATATCCAGATCATGCAGCGTTTCTTCCGGCTGTGTCCGTTCCAGCACACGGTCGATGATGCGCTGGTTGCGGACGCGGATGATGTCCAGCATGGTGTCTTCAACAGCGCTTTCCAGCCGCTCGCGCAGGTCGCCGATGACTTCGGCGCCTTCGTAGATGACTTCCAGCCAGATGGTTTCGTTTTCGGCGGCCAGTTCGCGGATGCGCGTCATGAGGGTATCCAGATCGCCGCGGATGCTTTCGAGCCGCCGGAATACGGGAACGCCGAGGGTACGAACCGTCGGGACGGTTCCCTGAAATTCGACGAGACAGACGCTTTTTTGTTGCCGCGCTTCACCGAAGCCCATCGGAAGCGGGGAGCCGCTGTACCGGATGGTGTCGGTATGGTCGACGGTTTGCGGTACATGGAGATGCCCCAGCGCGACATAGTCCAGGTTTTCCGGGAAGATGCCGGCGGTGACGTGGGCAAGGGAACCGACGTACAGTTCGCGTACGCCGTCTCCGTCAATGGTCTGGCCGCCTGCGGTAAAGAGGTGTCCCATCGCCACGACGGGAATATCGCCGCCGAGTTCCTGCCTTTTTTGTTCCGCAAGCGCGGCGACGTTTGCGTAATGCGTGCGGATGCCTTCGAGCAGCTTTTCTTCTTTCCGGTCGGCGCTTTCACCGGCTTCGGATGTCCGGATATCGCGGTCGCGGAGATAGGGGACGGCACAGACGATCAGTTCGGGATTGCGGTATTCATCGCGCAGTACCAGAACTTCTTCTTCCGGCGAATGGTTGCCGTGTCCGATGACATGGATATCAAGCGCCTTGAGCAACTGTTGCGGTGCGTCGAGAAAGGCGGGGGAGTCGTGATTGCCGGCGACGATGACGATGTGCCGGCAGGACGAGCGGATGGTTCGCCCCAGAAAACGGTAATACAGTTCCTGCGCGCGGGTCGATGGCGTGCTGTTGTCGAATATATCGCCTGATACCAGCAGGGTGCTGACTTCGTGTTGCCAGATCGTTTCGGACAGCCAGTCCAGAAAGGCCTCGAATTCGTCATAGCGTTGCCGGCCATAAAGCGAACGGCCGAGATGCCAGTCGGATGTATGCAGGATTTTCATGAGAGCGTGGTGTTGATGCGTGTCGAGCCGGTGTTCGGGAAGAAACTATCTATATTACAGCCAAAAAACGGTTTGTTCCGATATGAAAGGAATAATTTTGCGGGGTGGGTATCGGTAGCAGGGGCAGGTGTTATCTGATTGGGATAAAAGGGGCAAATCATCGTTATTTCTGCGATAAACACAAGGGAAGCTGTCTGCTTGTACCCGGTTATTCTAGAATAAGCGGTTGAGATGGTTTCCCTGCCGGGGATGGATGATTGACTGGTATGTTTCCTCGTGAAAATCTGATTTTTGTGAAGGGCCAGAACAGGACGGCCAATATTGTGGCGATTGCCAGAGAAGGCAATAAAGTCAGGGTCGAATTCGGCGCTTATGGTAATTCGCCATCCCGTTCTTATACGTATCGTGCCGACAATATCAGGTGGTTCACAAAGCCCGTGGTTTACGATCCGGCAAGCAAGGTGCTGAAGCCGACAAAAAGATATTTCAGTAAACGTTCATTCTGGCCAAAAGCAGCGTTTTCTTATCTGTGCCGTTTTTCCGATGATGTCATCAGGGAACGTACGATTGAATCGAAGGAAGGGTACTGGTATGCCGAAACAGAAAGCGGGAAAGGGTTTGTCTTTGAAGAATCGGAAGTCGTGGCAGTCGACAATCTTTTGTTGACTGGCCGGAAGGTGACCGATATTTTTGAATATCTCAAGACAAGCGCAGGTGTCAGCAAACTCAAAAACGAGAATGGACAACTTTTGCTTCAGGGACAATATGCCGATATTGCCTGTATTCCCGATACAGCCATTGCCAGGGAATATCTGTCGCCATCGGAATATCAGGATAAAAAAACGCAAGTCGGACTTGTACTTTATCCGTTCGGTTTGAACGGGAGTCAGCGCACGGCGATACGAAATGCACTGGCGTCGAGAGCCAGTGTGATTCAGGGGCCGCCGGGTACAGGCAAAACCCAGACGATTCTGAATATTCTGGCCAATCTGGTATGGCAGGACAAGACCGCCCTTGTGGTTTCCAACAATAATTCAGCGACGAAAAATGTAGCGGATAAACTGGCTGATTGCCATCTGGATTTTCTGGTCGCAGCACTTGGCAATGCCGATAACCGGAAAGCGTTTCTCGACAGTCAGGATGATATCGGGTTACCGGACGGTTTTTCGGACTGGCGACTGGATTCGGCATATGTCGCCGGGCTGGAAAATGAATTGTCGGTACTGAGTGCGAATCTGGATCGTATTTTCCGGCTGGAAAGGGAAGGGGTACAGACAAAAACCGCCTTGTCGGAATTGCAGCTGGAAGCTTCCTATTTTCGCAAGGATTGCAGTCGTCCGGATATTCCTTTTGAAATCAGATGGAAACTGTTCGATCGGGAAAAACAGCTTGATCGCCTGATAAGGTTATGGAAAAGCAAAAAGGCACAGGAAAATTTGCAGTCAAAACCTTCTGGATTTTCAGGATTTTTATGGAAAATCAAATGCCTGTGGATGTTTCGCGCACCCGGTTTCCATCGTTTGCAGGATCATGAGCAGGAGTTGGTACTCCAGCATGCCATTTACGATCTGAAAGAAAACGTCCTGCACGAAAAGGTTCGGACGATCCGGGCGGAACTGGACGCTATCCATAGCGATACCGCCATGTCGGCAGATGGCATTATGAAGCGTATCCAGTCTGTTTCGATGCTGTTGTTGAAGGATTGTATTTTCCGGAAATATCATGAGAAATCACGGTTAAGGTTCGACTCGTTTACGATGCGCTCGGACTGGCGTGCGTTTCTTGAGTGGTATCCGATTGTCCTGAGTTCTGCTTTTTCGTCCCGTTGTCTGGGGCAGGATGTCGAATATGATTATGTCATTATGGATGAAGCGTCGCAGGTTTCTGTCGAAACCGGATTTCTGGCGCTGACATCCGCGAAAAATGCTGTTATCGTCGGCGATCAGATGCAGCTTCGCAATGTGGTCACCGACAGGGATCATATCGAACTGGATGATATTTACCGGAAATTCAACGTACCTTACGGATATCATTGTGCGGCTCAAAATTTTCTGAGTTCGGTGCTTGCCGTTTTGCCGAAAATTCCGAAAACCATGCTACGGGAACATTATCGTTGTGTGCCAGCCATCATCGATTTTTGCAATAAACAGTTTTATGACGGTCAGCTGCTCATTATGACCGAACCGATGGATGGAACGGCTCCACTTGAAATTTTCCGCACAGTGGCAGGTCAGCATACGCAGGGACGATCTCATGTCAATTTGCGTGAAATCAGGGAGATACAGTCCAGAGTATTGACATCGATTTCCGGAACGGACAGTATCGGCATTATTTCACCGTTCAGAAACCAGATCGACGCATTGCGGAATGTATTGCAAAACGATTATCCGGATGTCGAAATCGATACGGTACACAAATTTCAGGGCAGGGAAAAAGACGCCATCATTCTGACACTGGCAGAAAGCCGGATTTCATCGTTTGCCGACAGTCCGGATCTTTTGAATGTCGCTGTTTCCAGAGCGAAGAAAAAACTTTGTATCGTCATCACGGGAAACGAGATACCGGAAAATACCCATATTTCCAATTTGCTGGAATATATCAATTATCAGGGTGGACCGGAACATAACGGTTCTGTCATTTCGATTTTTGATTTTCTTTATCATCAATATACCGATATACGCAAGGAATTTCTGGCCAGACATACCCGAGTTTCGGAATTCGACTCTGAAAATCTTCTTTATGGCTTGCTGGAAGATATATGGCAGGAATTTCCGGAATTCAGTGATTTGCAGATATCCATGCATATTCCGCTCGACCGTTTGATACGCCGCCATGACAAGCTGGATGCCGAAGAATCCGAGTTTGTCCGGAATCCGCTGTCGCATCTGGATTTCCTGATCTGGAAGAAACTGACGCACAAGCCGGTTCTGGCGATCGAGGTGGATGGTTACCGTTTTCATCAGCCGGATACCGGCCAAAGTCAGCGGGATGAGTTGAAGAACCGGATTTTCCGGAAATGTTCGATTCCGCTGCTTCGCCTTTCGACAAAAGGCGATAGCGAAAAAGCGCGTATCGTCGCTGCACTGCGCAAGGACAGGTCGGCGATGACTGATTGAGAACAAACCCGTTTGAAGCGGTGTTCGCCGGTTTTCATGTCCGGTTTTTCTGAGCAAGGTCTTTCCCGGTGACGCTGTGCGGATCGGCTGCGATTTCGGAGGGTGTTCCGGTGGCGATGATTTTTCCGCCGTCCGCACCGCCGCCCGGTCCCATGTCGATGATGTAGTCCGCGTTTCGTATGACGTCGAGATCATGTTCGATGACGATGACGGTGGCACCGTTTTCAACCAGTGTCGAGAATACTTCCAGCAGTGTCTGGACATCCAGCGGATGAAGGCCGATGGTCGGTTCATCGAATACGAATACGGTATCGTTCTGGGCCTTGCCCATTTCACTGGCCAGCTTGAGGCGCTGGGCTTCTCCGCCGGAAAGCGATGGCGTTTCTTCTCCGAGTGTCAGGTATCCCAGTCCGAGTTGACGCAATACGTTCAGTCGCTGGCTGACGATTTTCAGATCCTTGCAGGCGGTCAGTGCCGTCCGGATGTCCATGTCCATCAGTTCCGGCATGGAATAGGCTTGTCCGGAGCGGTTTTCGTACCGGATTTGTCCGGCGGTTTTCGAAAACCGCGAGCCGCGGCATTCGGGGCAGGGGATGTCCACGTCAGGCAGGAATTGGACGTCCAGGCTGATGACGCCGGTGCCGTCGCAGACGGGGCAGCGCAATTTTCCGGTGTTGTAGGAAAAATCACCCGCCTTGTAGCCTTGTTCTTTCGCCGTTGGTGTATTCGCAAATACTTTCCTGAGTTCGTCGTGGACGTTGGCGTAGGTGGCGACGGTGGAACGGACGTTGATGCCGATGGGGGTGGCGTCGATCAGTTTGACTTGTCTGATACCGGGTGCATCTATCGACCGGACATGTTCCGGCAGGTTTTTCTCATGGATAAGGGCCGAGAGTGCCGGCACAAGACTTTCCAGAATCAGTGTGGTTTTTCCTGAGCCGGAAACGCCGGTCACGACGGTCAGTTTGCCTTTGGGAATATCGACTTCCGCGGGTTTGACGGTATGGATGTCTGTTGTCGAAAGGTGAAGTTTGCCGGCGGAGAACAGGGCGGACGTGTCCGTCTTGCGCATGTCGATACGGCTTTTTCCGGAAAGGAACGGACCTATCCGCGAAACGGGATTGTCGGCGATGTCGGCGATTTTTCCCTCGGCGATGACCTGGCCGCCGGTAGCTCCGGCATCGGGGCCCATTTCGATCAGCCAGTCTGCCTCGGAAAGAATCTGTGTGTCGTGATCGACCAGTATCACGGAGTTGCCGTCGGCGATCAAATCCTGCATGACGCCAGTCAGTCCGGTGATGTTGGATGGGTGCAGTCCGATGGATGGTTCGTCCAGTACGTAAAGTACACCGGTTGTGCGGTTGCGGACGGCGCGTGCCAGTTGCATGCGTTGCCGTTCGCCTGTGGAAAGTGTGGATGCGGCGCGATCCAGTGTCAGATAGCCAAGTCCCAGATCAAGCAGGCGTTTTGCGGTCGTATCGAATGCTTCGCAGATGCTTTCCGCCATCGGTTGCATGGCTTCCGGCAGACTGGCAGGGACGGCGGCTACCCATTTCACCAGATCCGACAGGGTCATCCGGCAGACTTCGTCGAGAGAGATACCGCACAGTTTCGGCATTCTGGCCGCTTCGGAAAGTCGCGTTCCGCCACAGTCGGGGCAGGGGGATTCTTTCAGGAATTTTTCGACGCGCTTCATCCCTTTTTCGTCCTTGACTTTGGCAAGGGCGTTTTCGACGGTATAGACTGCATTGTAATAAGTGAAATCCAGTTCTCCTGCCTGATTGGAATTTTTGGACTTGTAGAGGATGTGTTTTTTCTCGGCCGGGCCGTGATAGACGATTTCTTTTTCCTTGTCGGTCAGGTCGCGGAACGGTATATCGGTACGGACGCCCATCGCACGACAGACATCGGTCATCAGCGACCACATCAGGGAATTCCAGGGCGCAACCGCGCCATCGTCGATGGAGAGGCTGTCATCCGGCACCAGTGTCGCCAGATCGACGGTCCGTATCATGCCTGTTCCGTCACAGGTGCGGCATGCGCCCTGACTGTTGAAAGCCAGTTCCTCGGCGGAAGGTGCATAAAACGAGACGCCGCATTCGGGACAGCGCAGCGCTTGTCCGGCGGCGACAGCCAGCGAGGGTTCCAGATAATGCCCGTTCGGACAACGGTGATTTGCCAGTCGGGAAAACATCAGGCGAAGGCTGTTGAGCAATTCGGTTCCCGTACCGAAGGTGCTGCGAATGCCGGGAATGCCCGGACGCTGGCGCAATGCCAGCGCGGCGGGTACATACAATACTTCATCGACCTGCGGTCTGGCGGCCTGCGTCATCCGTCGCCGTGTATAGGTCGAGAGCGCTTCCAGATAGCGCCGCGATCCTTCGGCATACAGGACACCCAGCGCCAGCGACGATTTCCCGGAACCGGAAACGCCGGCGATGGAGACGATCAGGTTCAGCGGGACATCGACATCGATGTTTTTCAGGTTATGGACTCTCGCGCCACGAATCCTGATTGATGCAGGTACGGTCTTTTTTGTTCCGACAGGTTCTTTGGCCATGATTGCAGTAGCCCTCAAGCGTATGGATTGGTTTCGGTCTTGCAAAAAGGATAGAGGACTTTTGCAGGATATTCCAGATGTACCGTGTCATGGTAGTAGGGAGTCGCATAGATGATCAGTTTTCATGAAAATATGGAGTTCTTGTTTTAGCTGATGATAGGGAACAAATTTTACAGAAATTTTAGTAGATAAGAATTGTAGTTATGTGTTTGAGTAGAAATATAGTAAAAATACATTTAAAATAGTCGAATGAAAATTAGAAATCTATGCATTACATTTTTTACTTTTAATTTGTTATCTGGTCAATATTAAATAGTTATGAACAAAGAAATAGAACGTGCTGTAAGAAAAATTTCTACTTTTCGTAATAATGAAAAATCTATAACGCAATCAGAAAAAGAAAATCTTATTTCAAAAGTTAAAAAGGCCGTCGAGGATTTAAGTTTCAATTTCGGCGATGCGACCACAATCGTTCTTAGACAGGGTAATAAAAAAAGACTGGTTAAGCAATATGCTAATTTGTATTCGATTGAAAATATTGCATGTCAGTGTATTAAGCAGATCTTGGATAAGATGTTTAAAATAAAATATGCTAACCGAGGTAAAATAATTAAAAAGTTTTTTGGAATTATAGGGGCAACAATACAAATGTCTGATTTTACAATTGTAAAATTTGACTTTAAAAACTATTTTAATTCGGTCTCATCTGTTTATGTTTATGAGAAATTTGTGAAAGAGCGGCTTGAAAATAGATGGCAAATTGACTTAATAAAGTTATTTGTAGAATCAACAAAATATGCGTATGCTGGTCTTCGCACGTCAAATGCAATAGCTGAAATTATTGCGAAAAATTTCGATAATTTGCTTTGCCAGATGTTTTCTTCAAGTGGTCTTATCTATTATGAAAGATATATTGACGATGGGATTTTTGTGTTAAATAGGCATGTTGAAAAAGATAAAATAAATGAATTATTGAATAAGGCATTGGTTAATGTATTTCATGATGAATTAGTAAGATGCAAAATAAAGTGCAAAACTAGTTTTAATAATGAAAAATTTAAATATATTACACGCCGTAGTCTTGTGAATAAAAATTTATCTATTGATTTTTTAGGGTATGAATTCTTTCTTTCTTTGAGTAATGCAAAAAAAGCAAGAGTTGATATTAAATATGGGATTACTGAGGAAAAACAAAAAAAATATAATGATAGACTTGATAATATTATTTCATATTATAAGGATAAAAATTCGGATGATTTCGATAATGTAGAATTGTTGAGGCATAGAGTTGCAGCGTTTGCCTCACGTGAAGTCTATCTTGTAAAACATTTTAAATCTTATGTTTGGCGTGTCAAAGGATTTATAGCGAATTATGGTGAGCTTAGATATTTGTTAAATTCAAATCCTTCTGACAAGAAAACTTTAAATCTTCTTGACAGGAAAACGGAAAATTATTTGAAAAACATGATTGATGATGCTTTTAAAAGGGCGAACTTGGATGATAAATTATACTTTTTACGTAATAATTCCAAGAAAGCATATAATTTATATGAAAATATGAAAATCAATAGGACTATTTTGCTTGTAGAGAATATTGGATATGATTATAAATCGCTTGTGAAATTATGCAAAAAAATTGGAATTGATAATATTGATTCTAAAGGGACAAGAAGAAGCTATGATAATTTGGTTAGGGATTACTTAATTAAGATTAAAGTTGGATACTAAATAACGTAAAGGCAGGGTTTCCCCTGCCTTTACGGAACATAGCCGCAGCTTTGTTCAAAACACAATTATAATAAATTGTGCCGATGATGTGTGTGCGTAGAATTACGCACTTGCAATATAATTTATTGCATTTGAATGATATAACAAATAAAAGGAAAAGTCAATGGGCTGGAATGGAATAGAACGTAATAGATTGGATTATATTTTAACAGATTTGTTACCAGTTGAAATTTCTGAATTATTTTCTTTTTCTAAATTTTATGAATTTCTTTTGCAAAAAAAACAGCAAGAAAAATTAAAAACAATTATTCAGAAAATTAAGAAAAATAAAGTAGAAAATAATGAAATAATGTTTCAGAATGGTTGGAGTACAAAACCATTGAAATATAAAATTTTAAAAGGAACTAATTCGATGAGGGAGATGAGTGTTATTCAGCCTCTTTCTGCGCTTAATTTATATTTATTTGTTGAATGCTATCAAGGGGATATACTGGATTTTTTTGAAAAGCATCATGATTTTTCGATTCGTTATCATAAGAAAAATACTAATTTATATTATTTTTCAAGGTCTGGTAAAATTACACAATATTTTCAAAAACAATTTAATAGATTGGGGCGAGGTGCTATTCAGCAGGCTGGTAACTATTTTAAAATTGCTCCTTTCGAATCGATTAATTCATTCGAGGATTCTAGAATATGGAGAATGTGTAATTTTAAGTTTAAATATTTTGCGAAATTGGATTATAAATCTTGCTTTGATAGCATATATACTCATGCCTTTACATGGATTATTGAGAGAAATGTTGTTGATGCAAAAAGTGCAAATAATTCACATTTATTCTTGACGATAGATAGAATACTGCAAAATATAAATGGCCGATCTTCGAATGGAATTGTTGTTGGTCCTGAGTTTTCAAGAATGATGGCCGAAATATTATTACAACACATCGATAGAGAAATATTGCTTTCCTTGACTAAGGAGAATATAACGAATGATGTCGACTATGTGGTCTATAGATATGTTGATGATATTTTTGTATTTGCTAATCAGCCGTATGTAATTGATAAAGTGTTGGAAAAATATAAGATAATAGGGGAAAAATATTTTTTACGTTTGAATGAATTAAAATTGGCCAGAGATGTTACTCCGTATTTGAGAAAGGAATGGTTGGAGAAGACAAGGCAACTTTCTGATATGATCGGTGGTTTTTTTTATAAGGACAGCAAATTGGAGTTTGAAAAACTACCAGAAGATAAACGTTATTTGGTGAGAATGGAATTTATTTATATTGATAGATTAAAGGATGAGGTTGCTTTTCTTGTAAAAAAATATCCTGAGGATAAAAGAACTATAGTGTCATTTGTTTTGTCAACGTTGCTAAATAACATTAGTAAAAAGAGAAATGGTTATGTGCTTTTTGGAGAAAAGCGTTTAGGTAAAGCGTTGCTTTTGATTGATTTGGCTTTGTATATTTATGCATTTTATTCTTCGTTTGATCAGACAAGGAAGATTATTTCTATTATTTCTTATATAAATAATGAGTTTGATTTTAAAAATAACAATATTGCCAGGGCCAGATT